>JBFELO010000176.1:0-9167 GCA_041552055.1 Candidatus Sulfomarinibacteraceae bacterium
AGGTTTCCGTTCCCCGGACCAGACTCGTGGCCGAATCGTCTTGTCGACGCTTGCCGCTTCACGATACGGATCCAGGGCCTGCGACATCGCCACTTTGATCGGCAAACACGGCAGCTCCGTCACGAAATGGCTTACCGAGGGGCTTCGCAGGGAAGGGGTCAATCCAGACTTCAAGAACCAACTCGACAACCTCGATGCCCAGATCTCACGTCGAAGATGACAAATCAACAAATGTGAACGTGGCACCCTCGGCACCCTTGTGAACCTGGCACCCTCGGGACCCAACTCATCACTCATCCACTCAAGCGGTCGGCACGATCGGTTCAACCGGACAGTCGACCTCGTTACCCCAACATGGTAGATCCCGCCCTCGACAAAGACGCGCGGCCGCCTCGGCATCGCTCCGCACGCCCAGCAATGCTCTCAAGAACGTCAAAATCGTTGGGCCTGGCACCTGTCCCTGTCGGAGGTTGGTTGGCAGGGGGACGGCGTCAACAGATGACAATGGTCAAAAAGAGGGACTTGCCCGGGCGTAGTTCTCGACCGCGCGCAACGTTCCGGATCAGCCCGGCTTAGCTCTTCCAGCTACGCTGTCACAAGACGCCGTGGCAGGCTTCGTTTCCGACCCAAGGGTCGAAAACGAAGCCTGGTGCCGGTGGCGAGAGTCGACTGTGCCGAGAGGCCGCGGCCTGTGGCCGTAGCCGTGGGGTTCGTAGGGAGGGCAAAGCCCTACCGGAGTGGGGGACGGGCGGCGTACGGCCACCCGCGGTCTCCGGCACGAGGCTGCGCCCGCAGGGCGCAGTCAACACAACGCGATTGGTGCCGGTGGCGAGAGTCGAACTTACCTTCGGCAGCGACTCGTGGTCGTTGCCATGGGGATCGCAGGCCTGGCGGAAGCCAGACCGGAGAGGGGGTTGGCTGGCTTACGACCACTCGCTGCTGAAGGTCAGTCGCGTCGTAGGGTGGGTGGATGAGGGACGACGTCAACCCACACCGCCTTGCGGCGAGGGGATTTCAAGTGACATAAATACTATTATTATCAACAATTAAAATCAATAACGATCAACAACACACCGCACCTTACAACACCCAAGTCGAGGCCCTTGATCCGCTTGCCAGGATTTCTCTTCTATTGGTGTTTGCTGACCTCTACTGGCTCTGATTGAAGAAAGTTGGCTTCAATTGCACCAAGAGTGCACCATCGCGAAGCAAATGTCGAAATGTGAACTTGGCACCGATGTGCGATGACCTCGACCACCATGGTCACGGTGATCAAGACGACCACCACCCGGGTACGGGTCTCGACGGCTCGAGGCTCGGCCCGCCCGAAGTGATGCTCATGCGTCATCCTTAGTCACCTCCTCTGGCGGATTGCGGGTCCGCGCCAGCCCCAACGGGCGAACAGCGCCGGCACGACCACGAGATTGAGCGCCGTCGAGCTGAGCAGCCCGCCAAGGATCACCTCTCCCATTGGGCTGAGGATCTCGTTGCCCGGATGGCCGCCGGCGAGAACCAGCGGGACGAGCGCGAGCCCGGCGGTCAGCGCGGTCATCATGACCGGCGCCATGCGCTCCTCGGAGCCCCGGATCACGGCTTCCTTCAGAGTCGTGTCGCCGCCCTCCAGCAACTGTTGGTAGCGGGTGACCATGAGCACGCCGTTACGGGTGGCGATCCCGAACAGGGTGATGAAGCCGAGCAGGGAAGCCACGCTCAGTACGCCCTGCCCGAGGGCGACCGCGATCACCCCGCCGACAACGGCGAGCGGCAGGTTGACGAGCACGATCAGCGCCTGACGGTGGCTCGAGAAGGCGAAGAACAGCAGCCCGTACATCGCAAGCAGCACGATGACTGACAGCACCGCGATGACCGTCAGGCTGCGCGCTGCGCTCTCGAACTGGCCACCGAAGACCAACCGGTAGCCCGCCGGTATGTCGAGTTGCTCGTCCAGGGCCGCGTGGGCCGCCCCGACCGTGCCCGTGAGGTCGCGGCCGGCGATGTTGGCGGTGAGCACTGCGACCCGCCGGACGTCCTCACGGCGGACGATGCTGGGGCCCAGGTCCTGGCGGACGGTCGCCACATCGCCGAGCCGGATGTTCCTCCCACCCTCGGTGAGGATCGGCAGCCTGTCGAGCTCCTCGCGGTGTCTGTGGGTGCCGTCGGCAAGACGCACCACCACCGATGTGACGAGGCCGTCTTCGAGGATCTCGCCCACGTGGGTTCCCTGAAACAGCGCCTCCACCGACCGCGCCAGCGCCGTGGCGTCGAGGCCATAGCGCGCCATGGCGGCACGGTCGAAGTCGATGGCGATCTGGGGAACCGTGGCCTGCTCCTGATTGGACAGGTCGACGATGCCGGGCACGGCGCCGAGCACGCCCTCGGCGGCCGAAGCCAATCTCCGCAGCACCGAGAGATCAGGCCCGAAGATCTTGACCGCCAGGTTTGCCTTCGAGCCCGAGATCATGTGGTCGATGCGGTGGCTGATTGGCTGGCCAAAGGTGACCGCCACCCCGGGGATGGTGGCCACCGCCCGCCGCATCTCGGCCAGCAGCTCGTCCTTCGGCCGACCCTCCTGCAGCACCACCTCGATCTCGGCGCCGTTGACGCCCTGCAGGTGCTCGTCCCGCTCGGCGCGGCCGGTGCGGCGACTGGTGGAGACCACCTCCGGGAAGGCGAGCAGTGATTCCTCCACCTGGCGGCCCAAGGCGTCGCTCTCGGCGAGGGTGATGCCCGGCGGAGCGGCGACGGCAACAGTCAACGCGCCCTCGTTGAAGGCCGGCATGAAGGTCCTACCGAGCGTCGGAACGACGGCCAGCGAGGCGGCCAGCGCGACAGCCGCAGCCGCGGTCACCACGAAGGGGTGATTCACCGCCCAGCGCACCGTCGGCCGGTAGCGGTTGGTCAGCCACCGCATGAGCCAGGGTTGCCGTTCACCCAGCGATCGAGATCTGACCAGCAGCAACGACGCCATTGCCGGGGTCACGGTCAGCGAGACGACCAGCGACGCAGTCAGAGCGGCCACGTAGGCGAGGCCGAGCGGCTTCATCAGGCGCCCTTCCATGCCCGGCAGCAGGAAGAGCGGCAGGAACACCAGGCCGATGATCACGGTGGCGAAGAGAATCGGATGAACCACCTCTTGAGCAGCCACCTCGATGACCTCCCCTCGCCCCGCTTCCTGAGGTTCCTTCCCTGTCGCTCGCCGTTCGCGCAGGCGGCGCACGATGTTCTCCACGGCGATGATGGCGTCGTCTACCAAGGCACCGATGGCGATGGTCAGCCCGCCCAGGGTCATGGTGTTGACTGTGGCGCCGGAAGCCGAGATGGCGAGTACGCCAGCAACCAGTGACAGCGGGATGGCCAGGGCCGAGATCACGGTCGCCCGGAGGTTGCCGAGGAACAGGAGCAGGATAAGCACCACTAGGATCGCGCCATCGCGCATCGCCACCGAGACGTTGTGGATGGCGACGTCGATGAAGTCGGCCTGGCGGAAGTTCTCCCGCTCGACCGTGACCTCCGGTGGCAGTGATTCCTCCAACTCCGACATGACCTCGTCGATCGCGGCGGTCAGCTCGAGAGTGTTGGTGCCGGGCTGCTTCTGAACCGACAGGATCACCGCCGGCCGGCCGCTGTAGGAGGCGGTGCCCCGAACCGGCTCGACGCCGGCTTCGACGATGCCGACCATTCCGACCGTAACCGGGACCCCCTCGGTCACGGTGATGACCGTGGCAGCGAAGTCCTCGGCGCTGCGCGCCCGGCCGAGACCGCGCACCAGATACTCCTGAGAGTCGTCGATGTGGAAGCCGGCAGCGGTGGTCGCGCTGGCGGACTCGAGCGCGTCGACCACGTCGAGCACGCCGACGCCGTGCCGCGCCAGGGCCTGAGGGTCGAGCAGTACCTGGTACTGACGCAGGTCGCCGCCGATCGGGACGACCTGAGCGATGCCCGGGATGGCGAGCAGGGCCCGTCGGACATCGGTCTCTGCAATGCGCCGCAACCGCTCACCGGAGAGGGTCTCGGAGGTCAGCGCGAGAAAGGTGATCTCGCCCATGATCGAGCTGACGGGCCCTAGCCGAGGTCGCGTAACGCCCCCGGGCAGCTCTACCTCCTGAAGCCGCTCGGACACGATCTGGCGTGCCAGGTAGACCTCTTGGCCCCAGTCGAACTCGACCCAGACCACCGACACCCCGGCCCCGGAGACCGAACGCAGCCGGCGGACGCCGGGCGCACCGTTGAGCACTGACTCGAGGGGAAAGGTCACCAGCAGTTCGACCTCCTCCGGGGCGAAGCCCGGCGCCTCGGTGAGCACGGTGACCGATGGCGCAGTCAGGTCGGGAAGAACGTCCACCGGCGTGCGGGCGGCCACCAAGCCACCGACGACGAGTAGCAGGCCGGCGGCGACCAGGACGAAGCCGCGGAAGCGCAGCGAGAAACGGATCAGCGTGGCAAGCATGCTGCCCCCCTGGCCTAGTGGACGTGGCCTTCGACCGAGCCGGAGGCGAGAAGCGAGGCGCGCCGGATCGCCGCGCCGCCGACCGTGACGACGCGCTCGCCCGGCAGCACCCCGTCAACCAGCACGAGATCTCCCTGACGGCGCTCGACCTCGACCAGCCGGCGTGCGAAGGTCTCGCCGTCGAGCTGGACGTACACCACGGGAACCCCGGCGTCGTCGACCACAGCGGAGTCCGGCAGCAGTATTCCTGTAACCTGTCCCGGCAGGAGGACCTGCGCCGCGGCGTGCAGCCCGGGCTTGAGCTGATCCACGGTGCGCTCGACTTCGACCAGAACCTCGACCGCACCGGACCGGCGGTTCACCTCGGGCGCGACCGCTACCAGACGCAGCTCACCTTCACCGAGTTCGACGGCCTCTGAGCTGCCGCCGGTGTCGAGGATGAGACCGGTGATGCCGTTTTTCAATTGGGCCGCATCATCCGGTGTGAGCGCCACGCGGACCCAGACAGGCCGCTCCCGCACGACACGAAGCAGTGCCATCCCGGCGGCCACCCGCTGCCCGGGCGACACCATGGTCTCTGCGACCCGGCCGGAGAAGGGTGCGGCGATCTCGAGACCGAAGACACCTCCTCGACCCCTGCGACCTGCCTCGGATGCGGCCAGAGCTGCCCGGCTGGCCTCCAGTCGGGCCTCGAGACCTGCGGCTTCCGCCCCGGCCTGCTCCACCTCGCGCTGACTCACCGCCTGCTTGGCGAGCAGCACCTCGAGCCGCTCGGCTCGGGCCGTTGCCGCAGCGCTCAGGGCCTCGAGCTCGCGCACCGATGCCTCGAGTTCGGCCAGGCTGCGGTCGGACGGCGCGGTCTGGATCAGCGACATGAGGGGTGTTCCGGACGCCACCGACTGCCCGGTGTAAGGCCAGCTCGCGGCGCGCACCACGCCGTCCACCGGCGCGGTCATGATGACCTCGCCGCCGGAGGGCGGCTCGACGCGTGCTGTACCGGCCACGCTGGCTCTGAGGGCGCCGGGCTCGGTCCACGCCGTCCCGAATGCCGTTCGCCATTGCTGCTCGAGCAGAAACCCCACCTCCTCGTCACCGGCGACCTCCGGAAGAGCGTGCGGCTCCTCGATGAGCCGACCAGGATCAGCCGGTGTACCGACGAGAACCCGGCCTCCGCCGATGGTCTCGGCGACGCCTCCGACCTCGATCTCGAAGGCGAGGTCGCGTTCGCCGGGTGTGTCGGACTCGATGGCCACCTTGAAGATCCCGGAGCGGACGGCGGTGGTCGAGCTGAAGCGCTCCTGTTGCCCACCGGCGCTCGTCAGAACGATCGCCACGGAGCCCTCGACCGCCGGCTTGAAGCCGTCGAGGATGGTGACGTGGACGTGGGCGTCGGCAGTCTTTCCCGCGACGAGTGCATCGACCTCCGGGAACAGCCCGAAGTGCTCACCCCAGGCGGTTACAGCCCAGGACTCGGAGTCGGCCATGGCGTGGTCTCGACGGTCGTGGTCGTGGTCTGCATCGTCGTGAACGCCGCAGGCCGTGAGCGCGACCGCGACAACAATCGTGACCAGCTGGCGTGTACTCATGAGCTTCCTCCGGGAAGAATCGAGTGGCCGAGTGCCGCCTCGAGCTGACGCTCGGCGGCCAGGGCGGCGGCCAGGGTGTCGAGTCGCGCGAGACGAACGTCGATGGTGGTACGTAGGCTATCGAGCACGTCGGTGAGGCTGGCTTCGCCGGCCGCGAACGCTGCCAGCAGCGAGTCGACGACCTCGTCCCCGACCGTGCGAGCAGTCGTGGCTGGCGCAACTGAGCCATAGAGTGCCAGATAGGAGCCGAGAGCCGCATCGGCGTGCTCCTGAGCACCTCGCCGCGCCGCCTCCAGCTCCGCGCGGGTACGGTCGATCTCGGCGGTAGCGGCATCATGGGTGCCTTGATTGCGGTCGAAGAACGGCACCGGCCAGGTGAGGCCGAAGACCGGCCCATCGAAGGACCGCGTGTCGTCGCGGAGGTCGAGCCAGCCGATGGTGACCTCGGGAGGCGGGAGCACCCGCTTGTTGGCGCGCTGTCGAGCCTCGGACTCGGCCACTCCGAGTTCGAGGGCGACGAGATCCGGTCGATCGGAGAGATCGACCGAGGCCGGAGGAGGGGCGAGAGCAGGCCGCTCGGGACGTGACCCGTCGGTCACGAGGTCGCTCCAGGTTGCGGCCGCCGCCTTTCGGGCCCTCGCCTCGGCGTTCGCCTCCGCCAGTCGACGGGACAGAACCTCGACCTCGAGCTCGAGCCGTCGTGCCTCGACTCCGGCCGCCTCCCCCTGATCGGCACGCGCCCGCAGCCACTCGGCAAGCCGGCGGATCGTGTCGAGATGGTCCTTCAGTACCTGCTCCCGCTCGCCCGCGAGGTACCAGGCGGCGAAATGCTCGCGCAACTCGAGACGGACGTCGAGCAGCATCACATCGACCATCGCTTCCGATGAGGCGACCGCCGCGTCGGCTCCTGCGACCCGGTGCTTGCGGCCGTCGAACGGCAACTGCCAGCTCAACTTCCAGGTGTCCTGGCGGAGCACGGAACCGAGGTCCTCACGCTCCCAGTCGAGCTCCGGGTTGTTGAACACCCCGGCCTGTCGCCTGGTGCCGGATGCGACGGCGACAGCGGCCTCGGCGGCGGCAACTCGGGGATGATTGGTCAATGCGTCGTCGAGAAACTGCTTCTCGGTCACTCGTTGCGCGGACGACGGCACGGCTGCTGCAGACGCCAGCAACGCAGCCGACACGCACGAGATCATTCTCATGACGTGCTCCTTTGTGATGAGTTGTGACGAGAGGACTAGCGGAGCCGTGCCGTCTAGGTCAGAAGCACGCAGTGCAAAAGGTACGGCGGTGGCCCGTACCCGAGACAGGTCCCGGAAGAGAAGGCTTCAGGCTGGGTCTTCTGTCGCTCCAGAACCGTGGCCTGGTTACCCTCCGGTGAAGCGCCGACTGGTCCTGCCGCAGAAGGCCCCCGTGACGCACCAGGCGTCGCCGTCAGGTTGTGGTCGTGATCAGGCGTGCCGTCGTGGGCGTGGCCGTGGAGCGCCACCCGGACCGCGTCGTGATAATCGTGAGGATCGGCGTGGTGGAGAATCTCGTGCAGGGCGACCGCCAGGACCGAAACACCCGTTCCGGCCCAGAGTAGGGCCAAAATTGCGGCCACGACAAAGAGACGACGTCTCACGGGGACGAAGTATCTCACGCGATCGAGAACACCGCAATTCGCGATTGTCTTCCTCGCTGATCTACGAAGGTCTCCGAAACGAAAGACGGAGGACCGTCGGCACTCGTCTCACCCGTGATCTCCGACGAAAGGAACGGCCCCTCTTCATGTCGCGTTCGGGCGTCTAGTAGCGCCTTGCGGCCTTGCCGGGGGATCCCTGAGGAGGGTCAAGTGTGTTCTGCGAATGAACCACGCAAAGGGACCAAAGGTGCCACCAAAGGTGCCAGGCACGTTATTCCGCTATGCAAAGGTGCCAGGCACGTTATTCCGCTATTGTGATCCTGCCTTGCTTCTCCTCTTCGGCCACGTACCGATCGAGCTTGTCGAGGTCGACACGGAATTCTCCATTCTCGATCCTCCTGCGCGTGGCTCGAGCGACTGTCTGCGTCATTCCAGCAGGAGACTTTTGGAGTTCCCTCGCGAGATCCTTCACCTTGAGGCCGTATCGTTCAACGCCCAAGACCATCAGCAGTTCCCGCCCCCTCACCAATTCTTTGGCGCGGCGGCGAGAGCGCAGGTCACTGATTTCCAGGCCGAGCCATCCGGCGCCGCGAGTGATGAACTGCCTTGCCTCTAAAGACGGGCGCCAGTCTGGTCCTGACTCCTCGCGTCCCCGCCGCGCCCGAACTGCCGTCTCAAGGTCGTCATCTTCTCCTTTTGGTGGCCGACCGAGTCTCCACCAGGGGAGACAACCCGGTTCCTCACCAACCCACTCTTCGTGAATCCATCCCTTGAGCCGACGGACGTAGGCAGCTCGCGCTGACCGACGGGATGTGCCGAAAACCCTCAGCACCTCGTCGACGTCGACAATCGGGTTCCTGACCTTTCCTACGAGTTTACGAGTTCGTGGTCACCGCTCCAGGGGTACTGTACGGGATCCGGGATCATCGACGATACCGGCCTGAAGCGGATTCAAGTGGATGTAGATCAGCAGTTGGTCGAGGTAGCGTTGATCTTTGACCAGCTTGGATCTGTATCTGCCTTGCCACAGTGGCCCATACACACGATTTCGGACGTTGACGCCTCGGGTTACACGCTGCTGAAGACTCCGCAGAGGACGATCCAGTGAGACAACACCGGTCCGGACGGCCAGGTAGTAATGGTTCGACATCAGGCACCACGCGAGAACCGGTAACCCGTCTCGCTCGGCGACGTCGCGGAGCAGGGCGACGAATCCCTCTGCCTCCCTCTCCTGTGCGAAGACGCGCTCGCCACGCCCCAGGCGGTTGTAGCCGTGGTACACCCCGCCCTCGACAAAGATCCAACTCGGCCTCGGCATATCCCAGACTCGTGGATAATCGTATCACCAAATAGCGGAATAACGTGCCTGGCACCTTTTGTGGCACCTTTTGCGACGACTCGACGTTCCTCTACGCCACCGGCGTCTTCCTGAGGATCGCGGACGACGGCAGCATCGACTACGTCTCCGCCGGGCATCAGCCGATGCTGCTGTGCAGGGAGGACGGCTCGG
>JBFELO010000177.1:0-9165 GCA_041552055.1 Candidatus Sulfomarinibacteraceae bacterium
CTCGACCGACGCAGCTTCAGCGCGCCCTCTCCTCAACGCGCTCCCCGTGGGAGCCCGGTACAGCATTTCGAGGCCCCGCTGCCGCACGATATCCCCAGCGATCGTGGACCTCGAAATCCTGTGCCCGGCACCCCGCAGACGGCGAGAGAGGGCACGCCCGCAGGACGCGCTGTCATCGGCCTGCGATTCGCGTCGGCTGTCTGACACCCGACGCGCCCTCTCCTCTTCGCACTCCCCGCGGTTGCCACCTGCAACAATCTTGGGCCTGAGAGGAGTTATCACGCGGGGCGGCAGTGATCCCAAGATTGTTGAAGATGGCACGCCCGCACGAGGCGCTGTCATCGGCTTCCCAGTCGCAGCGATTGCCTGACACCTGGCGGTCCCTCTTCCCAAAGTGCTTCCCGTGAGAATCAAGGCACATCATCATCGCGAGGGATCCCATCGCGTGTGCCGAACAGAGCTCCTTGCTCTTCCACAGCAATTCACGCAGTGAATTGCTACTGCTAGTCCCAATCGACCATGAGATGGTGCATGTCGCAGGTCAGCAGTGGACGCAAGTCGGTGTCGAGGATCTGCTCCACCTCACGGAGGCGGTGGCGTCGTGAGGCGTGGAGCAACACCAGGTGACGGCATCGAAGACGGCCGGCGACTGCGATCAGATCCTCGAGGTGGAGGTGACCGTAGCGGTCAGCCCGCGCCCTGTCGTCGGGCCGGTAGAACGAGCACTCGAGAAACACAACCTCCGCGTCGGTGACCTCCGGATGGCGTCGGAACAGCTGGGGGCCGCTGTCGGCGCAGTAACTGACGAGGCCCAGCCGGTGCTCCTCCGAAACGCTCTCGCCTGCCTGACGACGACGAGCGATCTCCTCGCCGGGTAACCCGACCAGCTCCGGCCGCAGCCGCCGGCGGCACCAATCGATCCGTGTCCCGAGGGTCGGGACCCAGTGGTCGGTAGAGAAGAACACCAGCTCGAAGTCGTCGCGAAAACGGTGACTCGCGCCGTCGACGACGCCGACCGTCTCGACCTCGTACGGCCGGCCTCCTTCGAGCTCGGCGTGGAGCTCGAGCAGTCGCACAAGCTGCCCGACGATGGCGGCAGGGGCAATCAGGGTCGCCAGGCCCATGGCGTTGAGATACCGCTGGCTCGCCCAGTAGCCGAGCCCGCCGAGGTGGTCCATGTGACCGTGACTGACCACCACCGTGTTCATGGGCGGCAGGGCGCGATGCGCGCGCCCTGGGTCGAGCGCCAGCCGTAGCTGGGGCAGCAGTACGAGCGACCCCTCGCCGGCCCGCGAACCGCCGGCGACGGTCAGCGGGCCCCACGAGGTGTCGAGCTGAAACCGGCGAAGAGCCATGTCTGGGGCACCTTACCCGAGTCCCACCCGGGTGTGGAGTGTTTGCGTGAAAAACGACCCCAGTCGGTCGGGAAAATAGCTACCCGAATCAGCCCTGAGCGCTCGGCCTCCTGCCGCGACCACCGACCGTGGTGCAGAGACCGCCTCGGGTGTCAGACGGTCGATGCGACTGGCCGATCGCTGACACCGCCTCGTGCGGGCGTGCCCTCTCTCGCCGTCTGCGGGGTGCCGGGTACAGGATTTCGAGGTCCACGATCGCTGGGGATATCGTGCGGCAGCGGGGCCTCGAAATGCTGTACCGGGCTCCCACGGGGAGCGCGTTGAGGAGAGGGCGCGCTGAAGCTGCGTCGGTCGAGCCGAACGAGGGGCCACCGAGTCCCAACATTGTGACACGGGGCACCCGCGGGGAGCGCATCTGGGAGAGGGCCCCCAGCGTGTCAGACAGTCGAAGCGAATGAGAGAGCGATGACATCGATGACGATGAAGACGAAGAATCACCGGGTGGGTGAAGGTGCTCCATGCTCCTTGCTCCCTGCTCCGGGCGGGCGGATCTTGCATCTCGTATCTTGCATCTTGGATCTGGTCGGGCGGGCGGGGGGCCCGAGCCCCTTTTCGAGACTCGACTATCGGCTGGTTTCAACGAGATAGAAACTCGCGTCGGCCTCGGGGGCCGGCAGATCCACGCGCAGCGTCCAGACGCTGCCTGCTCCCAGGCTGCGCTGAAAGCTGGCCGATCCGATCAGGCCGCGTCGCGGATCGCGCAGCTGAATACCGATCCGCTGCTGCCCGGAGGGTGCCACCAGAACCCGTTTGACAGTGCCGGTGCCGCGGCGCCGGAACCCCATGAAGCCGGAAGTCGTGAAATCGAACGGAATCTCGGCGAGCACGTTGTCGTTGAGGGTGACCGTGAGGACGCCCGCGTTGAGGGGTGAGTTGAATGTCACCGTGATCCTGGCGGTCCCAGGGGTCGGTTGTGCGGCCGGCTCGCTGACTCGGGCAGTGGCGGCAGGAGAGGTGCTCTGACGCTGCGTCGTCGTCCGTGGGGAGCGTCGCGAAGCCCCGCGCTGGCGTTCGTTGGCAAGGTCCAGAAAGCTCGCCGCGAGCTCGTTCTCGGGATCCAGCTCGAGCGCCTGTTCGAACAGTTCCGAAGCGGTCCTGTACTGACCCTTACGGTAGTCGCCACGGCCCTGCTCGATCAGCTCGGCGACCCGCTGCTGGGTCTCGGCGCTGGTGCGCTCGGCCTCGATGCGCTCACGGGCGGTGCGCAGCAGGTCACGGGCTGCGTTGGAGGCGGGGACCTGGTCGAGCACGTCGTCACAGGCGTCGACAGCCGCCCTGAGATCGCCGATCCGCAGCAGCCGATCGGCCCCCATCAAGCGTTGTGCGGCCAGGTGTTGGTTGTGCACCGAGCCGTCCGACGGGGACGGAAACGGGCCCAAGTCGAGCTTGAGCACGAGCCACGGGATCGGCCCGAGGCAGAGGACCGCCCAGCCGACCATGATGATTCGGACCCACGCCGGATTGACATCGCGAGTGAGCACGTCCGGGAGCGGCAGCCGATCGAGGACGGCGTCGCGCACGGGCTGCTGGCCGGGTTTGCGTGGGGAGGTGAAGTCGCGCAGCATCGTGTGGCGCGGCAGCGGCTCCACGTCGTCCAGGGATGACGCACCGGCGGCGGGTTGGCCGTGCATCCGGGTCTCGAGGTCGGGACGGTAGACGCCGGTCTGGCCTACATCGTTGGGCTCGCGCTCGACGAGCGAACGGGCGAGGGCCGCCAGGACCTGTGCGACCTCGGCACCACTCTGGAATCGATCGTCCGGCTCCTTCTCCAGGCACTTGAGGATGACCGGGTTGATCGCTGGCGGGATGTCGTCATCGAAAGTGGACGGGATCGGACACGGCTCCTGGACCACTTTCATGGTCACTTCGTGCATCGTCTCACCGGCGAAGGGTCGTTTGCCGGTGAGCAGTGTGAACAGCACGACGCCGAGGGAGAAGATGTCCGACCTCCCGTCGACCGTCTTGCCGGTGATCTGCTCGGGGGACATGAAGTTCGGAGTACCGATGAACTGGCCCTCCACGGTCAGGTTCGAGGAGTCGAGCCGGGCGATGCCGAAGTCGGTGATCTTGGCGGTGCCATCCTGGGTGAGAATGATGTTGGCGGGCTTGATGTCTCGATGCACCACGCCCATCGAGTGGGCGTAATCCAGGGCGCGCGCCACGTCCGCCGCGATGCGGGCCGCCTCCGAGGGCCGAAAGGGTTGGCCGTCGGCGAGCAGCTGCTTGAGATCACGACCCTCGATGTACTCCATGGCGATGAAGACCAACCCCGACTCGGGATCTTCCCCCACGTCATGGATGGTCACGATCCCGGTGTGGTTGAGGCCGCCGGCCGCCTTCGCCTCTCTGAAGAACCGTTCTCGGAACTCCCCGGCGTACTCGGTGTCCAGATCGAGCCGCAGGGTCTTGAGCGCGACGCGACGGTCGATCAACGGGTCGCGGGCGAGATAGACGACCCCCATCGCCCCGCGCCCGAGGGTCTGTTCGATCTCGTAACGGCCGATCCGTCGTACCGACATCCCGACCATTTTATCGTGCGAGTAGCTGGCCGCCGAATGTCATCCTGCGACCTGCGGTCCAAGGTTTCGTTTCACGAGGTCTTCGAGGTGCCTATCTGACGCGGATTGAGCCGTTTCGGCGTCAAGTGATGTACTATCCGGCGGCCCTGGTCAGGCATGGATCTTGCCTGATGAGGCTCTGGCCAGCTGGCCGAACGGGGGGAGTATGGAATCGAAGACGACAGAAGCTCAGGTGGATCGGGCCGCGGCTCGCCTCGGCGAGATCCAGCGTGCGGTGGGCGAGGTGGTGGTCGGGCAGGAACGCCTCGTGGAATCGATGTTGGTGGCACTGCTGTGCCGAGGCCACGTCCTGCTGGAGGGCGTGCCCGGCCTGGCCAAGACACTGACCGTGCGCACCCTCGCTGGGGTAGTCGGCGGTTCGTTCCAACGTTTGCAGTTCACACCCGACCTGCTCCCGGCCGATGTGACAGGCACTCAGGTGTTCGACCCCAAGACGTCCGAGTTCGTCGCGCATCGCGGCCCGGTGTTCGCAAACCTCGTGCTCGCCGACGAAATCAACCGTGCACCGGCGAAGGTGCAGTCGGCGCTGCTGGAGGCGATGGAGGAGCGGCAGGTCACGATCGGCGACACGACCTTCGACCTGCCCGCCCCGTTTCTCGTGCTCGCCACCCAGAACCCGATCGAGCAGGAGGGGACCTATCCCCTGCCCGAGGCGCAGCTCGACCGCTTCCTGTTCAAGGTCCTGGTGGATTATCCGGCGGCAGAGGAGGAACGGCGGGTCCTGGAATTTCACCTCGGCGAGTCGTTTCCTCGGCCCGAGCGCGTTACCTCGCTCGAAGAGCTGACGGAGCTCGAGGCGGTGGCTCGGAACGTCTACGTCGACGAGCGGATCAAGGCGTACATCCTGGGTCTGGTGACGGCCAGCCGAAGCCCCGCCGATGTGGGTCTGGGCGATCTGGTCCCACTGATCGCGTTCGGTGCCTCGCCGCGGGCGTCGATCGCGCTCGCGACCGGGGCGCGGGCGTTGGCGCTGGTGCGTGGCCGGTCGTTCGTGACCCCGGAGGACATCAAGGAGCTGGCACCGGCGGTCTTGCGACACCGGATGGTTCTCACCTACGAAGCCGAGGCGGAGGGCGTGACCGTCGAGGAGACGACAGAACGGATCCTGCTCGCGGTGGAGGTGCCGTGATTTCGAGACTGCGTTCCTACCTCGGCCAGCCGCAGCCGTTGGATCCCGCGCAGGAGGCCGGACCCGAGCTGAGGGCTCAGGTTCGGCGGTTGGAGATTCGCGCTCGTCAGGCGATGGAGGCCGGTCTCGCCGGCCAGTATCAGAGCGCGTTCCGCGGCCTCGGTCTCGAGTTCGAGGAAGTCCGGGAGTACCGGCACGGCGACGACGTGCGGACGATCGACTGGAACGTGACCGCCCGCACCGGGGAGCTGCACGTCAAACGGTACCGCGAGGAGCGCGATCTGACGGTCCTGTTGGTGGTGGATCTGTCGGCATCGACGCGTTTCGGATCGGGGGTCATGACCGTCCACGACCTGATTGCGGAGGTGTCGAGCCTGTTCGTCATGACGGCGGCGCGGCGCGATCGGGTCGGAGCCATTCTCTTCGACGACGGAGTGCGCACGGTGATTCCGCCGCGCCTCGGGTGGCGCCACGGGCTGCGCGTGGTTCGGGAGGTGCTGGCGTCCGTTCCCGCGGGGCGTGGCACCGCGGTGGTCGAGGCCCTGCGGTCCGCCGGCCGGCTGCTGCGTCGGCGAGGTGTGGTGATCGTCGTGGTCGACCGGGTGTGTCCGCTGCCGAGGCGAGAGCTGGTCGCACTCGCGGGTCGGCACGAGGTGGTGGTCGTGCGGGTGACCGATCCGCTGCTGCGAAAGGCCTCGAACGACACCCGTTTGCCGGTGATCGACCCGGAGGCTGGACGGCGAGGCGTGCTGCGCCGCGCCCCTCGGCCCAGGGCCGAACCGACGCCACCGGGGATCGACGTGCTCGAACTGACCACCGACATCGACTACCTGGTCGAGGTGCAGGCGATGCTCGAGGCTCGGGAGCGCCGCCGTGTGCACTAGGTCGATCGTGGGGCTGATGGTCGCGCTGGCCTGCGCCGGCGTTGCTGCCGAGGGGCCGGCCACACTCGAGGTCGTCGTGCCCGAAGGCACGGTGAGCGTCGGTGATCGAGTGCCGGTGCGCGTGGTCGCGCGCGGGGGCGATGGTCTGTTGTGGGGAGAGCTCCGGGTGGTCGTCCCC
The DNA here is from genome assembly GCA_041552055.1 of Candidatus Sulfomarinibacteraceae bacterium. Taxonomy (GTDB): domain Bacteria; phylum Acidobacteriota; class Thermoanaerobaculia; order Thermoanaerobaculales; family Sulfomarinibacteraceae; genus JBFELO01. The sequence goes on from JBFELO010000177.1 coordinate 6,186, forward strand.
ACCGGAGGTCCATGGGAAGTGGTCGACGGGCCTCAAACCGTGGCCGGGGCACGGCCGCCCGCGTGGCAGGTGGAGCTGGCGCCAATGCAGCTCGGCGAGGTGCCCTTGCCCAACTTCCAGGTCACCGTGAGGCCTCCAGATGGCGACCCGCAGGATGTGACGCCGGCATCGACCCCGAGCCTGCAGGTGGCCTCCGTGCTGCCGACCGATCAGGAGGCGGAGCCGGCACCGCTCAGGGATCCGGTCGGCGTGGCAGGGTTCCCCTGGGAGTGGCTGGTGCCGGCGCTGATCGTGCTCGTCCCGTTGCTCGCGGTGGCGGCGTGGTGGTTGCGGCGCAGGCGGTCGAAGATCTCGACCGACCCGACGTTCAGGCTACCGCCCCTGGAGCAGCTGAAGGCGCTGCTCGAGGAGCTCGAGCCGAGGATCGGTCGAGAGCCCGCCGAAGGTCTCTGCGATCGCCTGGCGAGCGGCTTCCGCCGGTACCTCGAACGCAGGACCGGTGAGCCGGCCCTGGAGATGACCTCGTTCGAGCTGCGCGGTCTGGCGCGCGGGAGAGGCTGGCCCGAGGCAGTCCAGCGATCGATCCACCGCGTGATGGAGGTCGCGGACGGAGTGCGCTTCGGCCGCAAGCGGGTGGTGGAGGCCGAGCTGAAGGCCGCGGTATCAGCCGCCGGCGAGGCGGCGACCGATCTCGAGCACCACCTGGAAGCGCTCGAGCAGCGGCTGGAGGCAGCCTCATGATGCGGCTCGCGGCTCCCGGCTGGCTCGTGCTGGCGGTGCTGGCGCTGGCGGCCGCCGGACTGTGGTTGGTGCGCCGGAGGTGGCAGCGGTTCCCCTATCCCACCGCGGTGGGCTCCGGCCGCACGATGCGACTTCCCGGGCGAACGACCATCGCCGGACTACTGGCGGCGGCCGCGTTCATTCCGCTCGCCGTGTCCGCCGCGAGGCCGCAGGAGGTGTTGTCGCGTCGGCTGGAGCGGGCCGAGGGGGTCGATCTGGTCATCGCCCTCGACATCTCGGGATCGATGGCCGCGCTCGACTTTCGACCCAGCGATCGACTGGGCGTCGCCAAGGAGGTGATCGCTCATTTCGTCGACCGTCGTACCGACGATCGTCTGGGCCTCGTGGTGTTCGCCGGAGCGGCGGTGACGATGTGTCCAATCACGCTGGACCACGATGTTCTCCAGCAGCTGATCGACCAGGTGGAGCTGGATACCCTGCCGGACGGCACTGCCATCGGTCTCGGCCTGGGAACCGCAGTCGCCAGGTTGCGCGATTCCGAGGCCAGCTCCAAGGTGGTGGTGCTGGTCACCGACGGCTCCAACAACACGGGCCAGCTGGATCCCATGACCGCGGCCGAGCTCGCGTCCGAGAACGACATCACCGTTCACACGGTACTGGTCGGCCGCGGCGGCGAGGTGCCGATCCCGGTGCGGCAACGGGATCCCCGGACCGGACGCGAGCGGACACGGGTGGTGCAGGTCGAGGTGGAGATCAACCCCGAACTCCTCGCCGAGATCGCCAGGGTCACCGGCGGCACGTCGTTCCGCGCGCGCGACCCGCAGGCTCTGGCGGACGTGTTCTCCGAGATCGATGCCCTGGAAAAGACCGAATTCACCTCCACCAGGCTGGTCCGGTACCGAGAGCGGTTCGAGCCCTGGGCCGTGGCGGCGTTTGTCACGCTGATGGTCGCGCTCGCCGTCGAGACCATCGTTGGAAGGAGCCCGTGGTGAGCATCGCCGAGCCGACCTCGTTGTGGCTGTTGGCTCTGCCGGCGCTGGCATCGGCGCTGGCGGTGTACCGGCACCGCAGTCGGGTCGTGCAGCAGCGGCGGCTCGCATCCCCGGCGGTATGGCGGCGGCTCATGGGCGGCACGCCTGCGACCGGGCTGTTGCGCATGCTCGCGTGGTGCATAGCGGCCGCGCTGGTGGTGGTGGCGCTGGCGCGTCCACAGTGGGGTGAGCTGCCGACGGAGGAGTCGGTTCGAACCCGCGACCTGGTGGTGGCGCTCGATGTGTCCGACTCGATGTTGTGTCCCGACCTGCGGCCGTCCCGGCTGGCGCGCAGCCTCGAGGTCATCGTGCGGGCGTTGCCCGGTTTCGAAGGCAACCGGGTCGGGATCGTGGTGTTCGCCGGCGACGCGTACCCCCTGGTGCCCGTCACCACGGATCTCAACGCGGTCGCGGCCTTCCTCGACGGCGTCCGCCCCCAGATGGTGGCGTTGCCGGGGTCCAACCTCGAGCGGGCGGCGGACGCCGCCCTCCGCCTGCTCCCAGCCGAGGGTGAGGGCCGGGTGTTGGTGCTGGTCACCGACGGCGAGAACCTCCAGGGCGATGTCGCGGCGGCCGCCGAGCGGTTGCGAAAGGCCGGGGTCGGGGTCCTGGCGGTGGTGGCCGGGACCTCGGACGGCGGGCCGATTCCGGTTCCGTCGGCCGATGGGAGTGTCCAGTACAAGCGTGACTCGAACGGCCGGCCGGTGGTGACCCGAGCGCAGCCGGAGGTGCTGCAGGAGCTCGCCACGGCAGTCGACGGAGAGGTGCTGGAGCTGACCGGCGGGCGGGTCGTGCCGGAGCTGATCGAGTCGATCAACCGTCTTCGCACCCGCGAGATAGAGGCCACCCGCACGGTACGGCGGGTCGAGCGCTTCCCGATCTTCCTGCTGGCGGCCGCCGTGGTGCTCGGCCTGGGGTTCGCGCTTTCGCCGTGGCGGCGGCTGGCGGCGGCGGCCACCCTGGTCGTCGCCATGCTCGCGGTGCCCGCGGTCGCACAGGATGCCGACCCGGTGCAGCCTTCCGCCGCGTCCGGCGAGACCGAGACCCGGGGCGCGGCGCCGACCGTGTCGTGGTGGCAGCGGCTGATCCCGGGCGGCAGTCGACGGCTGGCCAGGGCCGGCGCAGGGCACTGGCGCGATGGAGACCTCCCCCGTGCGGTCGAGGACTTCGCCGGTGCTGCGATTCTGGACCCCGACAGCCCGGACCGC
>JBFELO010000178.1:0-9073 GCA_041552055.1 Candidatus Sulfomarinibacteraceae bacterium
CGGTGGACCTCGTTGGCGGACGATGATTACCCGGAACCGATCCCGCCCGAGCTCGAGCCGCAGACCAACCCGACCTGGAACGAGGCCTTTGCCTACCAGGATCCGCGACGGATCCGATTGGGGGTCAAGTTCTCCTGGTAAAGGACTTTCCTACCCTTTCAGATCAGGGGCGCTCCGGCGCCCCTTTTTTCGTGCTGGGAAAACGTGACGGGCTTTTGTAGGTCACCCTTTTTTCGGGAACGGGAACGGGAACGGGAACGGGAACGGGAACGAGGACGGGGACGGAAACTGGGGTGCGATCGGAATCGAAATCGGTATCGGGATCGCAATCGTAATCGCAATCGAGAACTACAGATCACTCGACCCTAGCCAATGCGCGGGGATGGCTACTCCACGTACCCGAGGGCGCGCAGCCGCTGGAGGCTTTCGTGGTCGCGGCTGGAGAATCGACCGGGGCGCAGCGTGGTGTCGAGCTCCGCGACCCACAGGCGGAGCGAGTCGAGCAGCTCGTTGCGCAACTCTCGGTCGACCTCGCCGCGATCGGTTGTCTCCCCCGGATCGGCGATCAAATCGTAGAGCTCTGCCGCCCTGCCCACCTTCCATACCAACTTGTGCTCCTCGGTACGGATCATGCGCATCTCGTGGTCGATCTCGCGGACGTCGAAGCCCGGGAAACGCTGCAGCAGCCGGATCCCGTTGATCGGCCGTCCATTCTCGGCAAAGACCGCTTCTCGGCGGCCATGCCCGCCGTCGCACAGGCTGCGCGCGAGCATCGCGGCATTGGCGTCATCGTCGGCCTCGAGCACGCCGCAGGTGTCGAGCACCGTCGGCACCAGGTCCACCAGGCTGACCACCTCATCGACCTCGACCCCGGACGTGAACCGCGCCGGGTAGCGGATCAGCAGCGGCACCCGGACCGTGGTGTCGAATAGACTGTACAGGTGGTCGATCATGCCGTGATCACCGAGGTTTTCTCCGTGGTCGGAGGTGACGATGACCAGCGTCTGGTCGAGCGCATCCGGCCCTCTCACGGCGTCGAGCAGGTCGGCAACCAGGCTGTCGGCAACCGCCACCTCGGAGGTGTAGAGCTCACGCAGGATCTGAAAATCAGCGGCGTCCAACGGGAGCGCCCCGGCGAAATGCTCCCAGCCGCCCTCGATGGTGCGCAGCCGCGCCAACCGCGCCGGTGACCAGTCCCGGCTGGAAAATCGGTGGAAGACCTCCTCCGGTGGGGTGTAGGGCAGGTGGGCGATGTTGAGGTTGACGAACAGGAAAAACGGATCGGCGCTGTCGATCGACGTCCGCAGCCATTCGACGGCGGCTGCGGTTGCGGCCTGTTCGCCCTCCAGTTCGCTGCGACCGTCGTCGCCGCGCCACGCCTCGAGGTAGTGCTCGAACCCCTGGGCGAACCCACGCTCGGCGCTTAACCACGGATTCCGCACCACCGCGCCCGTGCGGTAGCCCTCGGCGGCGAGATGCTCGGCCAGGGTCGTCACCTGCTCAGGCAAGTGGTTCGTCTCGGACGTCGCTCCCGCCTCGGACGGGTAACGTCCGGTGAGCATGCTTCCGTGGGAGGGGAGGGTCCAGAAGCTGGTGGCGTACGCACGTCGGTACACGCTGCTCTCCGCCGCAAGCGCATCGATCGCTGGCGTGGTTCCGGTCGGACCGCCGTAGCACGAGAGAGCGTCCGCGCGGGTCGTGTCCAACACCACGAGCAGGACGTTGGGCTGTGGCTGCGCGATAGCGGGCGGTTCCGGAGTCGACGCAGGACCACAGCCGCCTGCGAGCGTCGTCACGAGGATTCCCATGCTGGCGACGACGACTCGAGTCCCCGCGCTGGCGTCGGTGGGTGTATGTGACATCGCCCGCGTTGGTCTCATCCGCCGCCCTGGAGGACCGCCAGCAGCTCGACGATCTCCGGTTGGTCGGGGTAGCGGCGTCGGTTCTCCTCGAGCAGCTGGTGAGCCTCGTCGACCCGGCCGAGGCGCACCAACACCTTGGCGCGGGCCACGATCAGTCTGGCGCCCTCGGCTCCGAGACGTTCCGCAGCATCAAACTCGCGCAGCGCCTCCTGATTGCGGTCCAGCGAGGCCAGCACTGCGCCGTAGTTGAAACGCAGGCTGGCATCGTCGAGGTGGGCACTCACCGCCCTCTCGAGCACGGCTGCGGCCTCCTCTCTCTTCCCCTGCATCTGCAGCGCGACGGCCATATTCGACGCCACGCCGGGGTTGGTGGGATCGCTCTCGAGGACTCGCTCGAGCGCCCGTTCGGCGAGCTCCGGTCGTCGCTGACGGAGGCAGACGACCGCCAGGTCGTTGAGCCGTTTGAGGTCGGTGGAGACCGCGGCCAAATGTGCCTCCAGGATGCGATCCGTGGCCAGCGGTCTGCCCTGGTCGGCCAGGCGGAGCAGCTCCTCGGTCGCGATGGGGTCGGCCGGGTCGAGCTCCAGTGCGGCCAGGAACTCCTGCTCGGCCCGCTCGGCGTGACCGAGGCGCAGCAGGGCCAGCCCGCGCGCCGAGAAGTAGGTCGACGAGTGCTCCCAGCGGGGGCGGAGCGCATCCAGTGCCGGCAGCATCCGCTCCAGCAATCCGGCGGCATCGGCGGCGTCCACCATGTCGACCAGCGCCTTCGCCGGAAGCTGCGCGTGCTGCGTGTCCAGCGCGCGCAGAATCCAGCGTAACCGCTGCTCGTGGTTCCCCATGTCCGCGTACACCGAAGACAGCGAGAACATGGCCAGGGCGAACTGCGGATCGATTTCGATGGCCTGCAGGTAGTACCGTTCGGCGCCCTCGAGATCACCGTCGCGATGGGCGATCTTGGCTCGGTTGTAGGGCTCGGTGGCACGCGCTTCGAGTTCGGACTGGGCCGGTGGCTGGTCCTGCTGTTCCCTGATCGCGGTCTGGCCGTCGTCGGCCACGTATCCGAGGGCCTGGAGCTCGGCGAGACGGGACGCGTCGAGGATGGATGACGATGTGGAATCCGACGGCGGCTGCCGGTCCAACATCCAGGTCCGGGGCAGGTCCTCGTAGGTCGCCACCTCGGACGTGGGGATGGCTTCGGAGAACTCGGGACGCATCATGTCGGTCAGTGCACGGCCCGAGAGCTGGTTCGACATCGGGGCTCCGTGGAGCCAGAGCAGGGTCCGACACAGGTCGTCGATGTGGACTCGGGGAATCCTCCCTTGGCGGACGTGGGGTCCCGAGGCGAGGAACACGCCCACCATGCGGTGCCACTGGGCCGCACCCATGATGAAGTCATCGGGTTGGATCCTGGGCCGGGCGACACCGGTGTAGAAGCCGTGGTCGGCGACCACGATCCAGGTCGTGTCACCCGGTGCGAGCTCCATGAGGTCGCCCAACAGACGATCGCAATACTCGTAGTAGCGTCCCATGGTGTCGCGATAGCTGCGGTACTCGTCTCCGTCCACCCAGCTCAGTCTGGGGGGCAGGTAGTGGGCGAACCGGTGACCGATGGTGTCGGTTCCCTCGATGTACAACACGGTGAGATCGGCCGGGCGCTGCTCCACCAACCACCGCCCGACGTTGAACACCCCCCGCGTCACGGCGATGATCTTGCGCAGGTGGTTGATCCGGTTGTCGAACGGGTTGTCCGCCAGCCGCGCCTCCTCGAGGGCCTGGTCATACTCGTCACGACTGATGTCGGCGTACTCCCGAACCTCCTCGAAGTCGATCTGGTCCGCCTCGACCAGCAGGGGCAATACCTCGGCGGCCACCTCGGGAGGCGAGACGTTGTGAGGGTCGTCAAGTGGAGGACGGATGCCGAAGAGCTGGTAGAAGACCCTTTCCGAGACCATGACGCCGTCGATGGGCTCTGCCGGGTACGTGGCCCACCAGTTCACCACGTTGACCGACACGTCGATCTCCGACAGGATGTTCCAGAACGCGTGCACGTTGCGGAACTGATTGGTGATCGGGACGTCCTTGTTGGTGGCCGGATCCTTGGCGACGAAGTCGAGGACGCCGTGGACCTCCGGCGGCCGGCCGGTGCCCATGCTGGTCCAGATCAACGGTGACAGCACCGGACGTCGGGACTCGATCTCTCCCCACGCCCCCTCGCGTTTCATGCGCGCGAAGGTGGGACACTTCCCCGCAGCGATGAGCCGGTCGAGCAGCACCCAGTCCAATCCATCCATGCCGACCACGACCACCCGCTCGTCGGTCGGGCGGGCGGCCGCGCGAAGCTCTTCGAGGGCCGGGCTCGGATAGGTTGCCTGAAAGTCGCCGATGACGATCGGTAACTCGTCGGCCAGTGTGCGGAGCTCGGAGGAGGCGCGGGATCCCGCCTGCTGGCGCGGATACTCGCCATCGATACTCCGCAGCCGATCCAGGAAACGGCCGGTCAGTCGCACGGGGTCCACGGGTTCGAGGGGCAGGCGTTGGAAGTCCCATCTGTAGCGCAGGGCAAGCTCGAAGTCGAGCTCTTCGCCGTCCTGGGTCACGATCGGCCGTGCGAACGACAGCCGCTGCTCTGCCGATTCGTAGAACGAAACCCTCGCCAGCGGGAGCTTGAGCTGGAGGCCCGGCCCGAGGTAACGGCCGCCGCACCATGCGCCCGTGCCGGCCGGCACTCTCACCACGGAGGCGACGATGCCGAGAACGACCAGCAGGGCGGCGGCGAGCCCGATCAGAGATCGCCTCATCTGCGCCCCCGCGACAGATCCGACGAGATCATACGATCAGCCGCCACTGACAGAGGTCTGCACCGTGCTGTAGGAGGCCTGGCGCGAAAGGACGTCCAACAGACCGACGGCGATGCGGTGGCTCCCGTCATTCATGAGCAGGTTGCCGCTGAGGGCGTACCGTCTGTCGCGCGCCCGTTCGTAATCGGCGGCGAGAACCCGGATTTCGTGCTCCTGGCGCACCAGGTCCGACTGACGTCCCTTGGTGTCCCTGGAGGCGATGAACAGCACCACGCGACCCACGTAGTCCTCTCCCACCGGAAGCAGCGCAACATTCGCGAGCGGAACCGAGACGCGCACCGGAACGATCCAGCGATCGTTGGCCGCCGGAGACGGTTTGCCGGACACGAAGTCGATCTCCATCTGGTTGTCGTCGAGGTCGAACATGAGTCCGGTGAGGACTCGGTCCTGGACCTGAGTCTCCCTTGACTTCTCCACGAACTGACGGCGATACCGGACGGTGTGGTCGGGATGATTCGGCAGCGTGACCCTGATGCGGTGGATCTTGTCGGCGCCGCTCGTGTTGATCGAGTACCCGAGTGAGTAATAGGTGTAGAGGTCTCGACCGACGCGTTCGAAGCCGGACGCGAAGTCGTTCGTGTTGTGGACGGACACGCCCCCGGTACCGTCAGCGATGTATCGGATCGAGTCGAGGTAGTTGTTGTCGCCGAGAGACGCCGAGCTCGAGTCCCTGGGGGAGCGGAACTCGGCGGAGGTCATTGCGGAGACCTCGAGTCCGCCGGCGGCGACGGTGTAGAAGGTCACATCCTGGGCGTTGGCCGTGGCGACGAGCGACTTGAGCGCGTCCGAGCGGTCGAACCGAGTGACCTGGGTGAAGATCCCCGGGTCCTGGTAGGAGTTGGCGAGCTCGGAGAAAAGAGTCAATCCAGCGACCATGGGGAGTCCGTTGGAGATGTAGATGATCGACTTCTTGCCCGGCATTCCGGAGATGCTGTTGACGATTTCGCGCAGCGCCTCGACGGTGAAGGTGAGACTCTGGGCCTCCTCCTCGGCGTACGAGATGATCTGATTGTAGATCTCCTGGTACTCCTGCTCGGACCGAGCCCGGACGCCACGTGCCGAGCCCTCCTCCTCGAGGTAGCGATTCATCAGCTCCACGATGCCGCTCCGTGTCGTCTCGAGGTCCACCCAGCCGCCGGTGTAGGAGCGCACGCTGCGCAGCGCGTCCAACACCGCCGAGGGGTCGGATGTGAAGGGCTGCAGGACTTCCAGCGACCTCTGGTAGCTCACGACCATCATCTGTACTGGCGGGCGAAGGTTGTCTCTCACAAACGCGCTCATCTGGGCCAGCACCCGGTTGCGGTCAAGGGGGTGGAGGTTGTGGTTGTCGATGTAGAGGACGATGTTGACTGGGCGCGGCCGGGGAGGTGACGGCTCGCCGGGCACGGCGGTCGGGGTGGGCTCGATCTCCACGGTCTGCATCAGTTGGCGGTAATCCGCTTCCGTGATCAGCTGGAAGTTGGTGATCTCCCGCTCCTGTCCATCCTGGAACACCTCGAAATCGTCCTTCGATAGGGTGGTCACGGGTTTGCCGCCCCTGTCGGTCACATGAGCGATCACGTTGACCACGGTCACCTCGACCTCGTCGATGAACTTGAGGCCACCGATCGGGCTCTGGTCGGTGCCATCCTTCTCCTGGCCGTGGGCGGGGATCGAAGCCATCGACAACACGAGCGCCAGCGTCAGGAGCAGAGGAAACGGACGGTGGTCTTTCACGCGCACCTCGGCGGCGAGTCTACCAGATGGCCAACTACTTGCCGACGGAAGTGCGAGCCGGGTTTTCGAGGGACCCGGTCAGCCCCCCACTGTCGCGCTGACGTTCTGGTACGAGGCTTGACGGGTGATCTGGTCGAGCATTCCGATCGCGACGCGGTGGCTGCCCGCCTGCATCAGCAGGTTGGCCGTGATGGTGTACCGAGACCGGCGCGCCCTGTCGTAGTCCGCGGCCGGCACCCGTATCTCGTGGAGCTGGCGGACGACGTCCGATTGGCGGCCTTCCTTGTCGCGAGCGGCGACGAACATCACCAGTCGACCGACGTAATCGTCGCCCTCGGGCATCAGAGCGACATTCTCGATCGGGAATGACACCTCGAACGGGACGGTCCAGCGGTCTTCGCTGGCCGGAGCGGGGTTGCCGGTCGCACACTGAATCTGCATCGGATTCTCGTCGATGGTGAACATGAGACCGGTGACCACACGGTCCTGAATCCTGCTCTCCAGCGACTTCTCGACGAACCGCTTGCGGTAGCGAACCGTGTACTCGGGATGGTCGGGAATCTCCAACCTGACGTTGTGCACCTTGTCCGATCCGCTCATGTGCAGCGTGTACCCGAGCGAGTAGTAGGTGTAGAAGTCCTGCTCCACCCGGTCGATCCGGGTCCGGATGTCGTTGGTGTTGACGATCGACACGCCACCGGTGGCATCGGCCATGTACATGATCGTGTCGAGGTAGTTGCTGTGTCCGATGGTCGCCGCCATCGTGTCGCGGGAGGTCGAGTACTCGGCGGAGCTGCCGGCCACCACCGCGAGCCCACCCGCGTCGATCGTGTAGAAGGTGACGTTTTGGGCGTTGGCGTTGGCCACCAGCGACTCGAACTGGCGGTGCTGCGAGTAGCGCGTGGTCTCGGTGATCATCGAGTGCCGGTCGTAGGCGTCGGCGAGAGCGTAGTAGATGTCGATGCCCGGGACCATGGGCAGGCCGTTGGAGATGTACAGCACCGACTTCTTGCCGGGCAGTCCGGACAGCATCGTCACCAGCTCCCGCAGGGCGCCGAGCGTGAACTGGAGGTTGTTGACCTCTTCGTTGACGAATCCGTGCAGCTGACCGACCACGCGGTTGATGTCGTCCTGTCCGCCCTCGTCCGGGTGCTCCTTGTAGCGCGCGATCGCCTCGTGGATCTCGTCGCGCTGCCGGTCGACGTTGGGCCGCCCACCGGTGTACCGCTTCGTCTCCCGGATCGCATCGAGAACCGCGGTGGAGTCGCTGGTGAACGGTTGCAGCACCTTGATGGATCGGTTGTAGCTCACCACCATCATTTCGACCGGCGGCTGACAGTTGCTGCGCACGAAAGACTGGAGTTGGTTCAGCACCCGGTTTCGATCGAGCGGCCGCAGGTTCTCGCTGTCGATATAGATCGCCATGTAGCTGGGCTGCAGCTCGATCGGCCGCGGTGGCCGGTCGGTCGTCGCAGGCGGTTGGTCGGTCGTCGTCGGCTGGTCCTCGGTGGCCGGGGGCCGTCCGCTGGCTGGCGGCGTGCCGAGCGCCTGTTGGTGGCGTTGCGAGCGGTACACCTCTTCTGTGAAAAGCTGGAAGTTGGTGATCTCCCGCTCCTGGCCGTCCTGGTAGATCTTGAAATCGTCGCGGTCGAGGTCGACCACCGCGACGCCCTTCTTGTTGGTCACGTAGGCGATCACGTTGACGACGGTCACCTCGAGCTCGTCCACGAACGCGAGACCGCCGATTGGTCTTGGACCGGTTGTCTGATCACCGTCGGTGGTCTGTGCGACCACGACGAGGCCGCTCGCCACGATGGCCAGCACTACGAAGCCGAGAGTCTTCTTCACCTGACCACCTCCCAGCCACGTAGTCTAACTCGAAACGGCCGATGAGGACAGCCGGGGAGTGGGGCATGGCGCGCCGGTGACCGGAGACCGTCGGCGATCGCTCTTCGAGGGATGCCGGCGGCGTGTCCGGGCAGGCCGGGCGGCGGCCCCTGGTACGAGCTTATTGTCGAGAATAGTTACTCTTAGCATAACCTATTCTCCGGATTTTCGTTGATCGCACATGGCCCGTGTCCCAGATTTTGGACACGGCCCCCGGACGTTGCCGGACCAGCGGCGGTGGCTTGGGGTCGGCGGCGACCCTGGGATGTGCCGTCGGAGGAGGTCGAAATGTTGTGGCTAAGAGAATTGCCGCAGATCGCACGGTCGGATAGGGAGGCGCACCTCGGTCGTGCGGCGGGTCTGGGCGAGCTGCAACGTTTCCGTCCTCGGGCTGGCACAGGGATTGCTTTTCTAGGGATCAGTAGCGTCTGATTCACTTCTTTGGGGTCGACGCGGCCGAGATTCGACGTCACCTCATCCTTTCTCGGGCAAGAGGATCAAGGAGCCGAAAGGAGGATCGTGTCGACGAGTGTGCGTTGGGTACATTACATATCTTAGGTTTCCCGAGTCCAAGGAGGGTGATGATGAATGTCAAACGAATCGTATACATGGTTCCACTGGCGGTGTGCCTGCTGGTGGCGGGTGGTGCCATGGCCCAGTCGACAAAGGGCGGCATCGAAGGCACGGTGACGGATGACGCGGGAATGGCCCTGCCGGGCGTGACCGTGGTGATCTCGTCCGATTCCATGC
>JBFELO010000179.1:0-8844 GCA_041552055.1 Candidatus Sulfomarinibacteraceae bacterium
GCGAAGCGCTCGACCGGAGCGGCATTCCGTGCCACACCGTCGGCGAGGACGAGGTCCACGATCCGCGATCGCAGAAGGTCGCCGTGATGACGATGCACGCGGCCAAGGGACGCGAGTTCGAGGTCGTGTTCGTCACCGGGGTCGAGCGCGGTCTCATGCCGCTCGAGCGCGAGGGAACTACGACCGATCCCGGCGAGGAGCGTCGCCTGCTCTACGTTGCCATGACACGGGCCCGCCGGGTGCTCGTGCTGAGCTGGGCCAGACGGCGCACTCTGTGGGGTCGGCGGCTGCCCGGGGCGCCGTCGCCGTTCCTGGCCGAACTGCCCGCAGGGGTCATCGAGCGTCCCGCCCCGGCGAAGGCCAAGTCCGCCAAGATCAGCTCGCATCAGCTGCGGCTCTTTTGACCGGCCGCGGGGCAACCGGACGCCCCCGGAGCCCGCCGGCCGTGTACGGTGTACAATGTGCCTTCAGAAAAAGAACAGTCTCAAGATCGGAGGACCCCATGAACCTCGAAGAGGCAATCACGACCGCGCTCGACTACGAGGGTAAGGTGTACCGGACCTACCGGGAGGCGATGGAGCGCTCCACCGACGCGGTCGGTCGGCGGGTCTTCAAGACGTTATGTGACGAGGAGAAGGGGCACCTCGACTATCTCCGTCAGCGCCTCGACGAGTGGCGCACCACCGGCACCGTCACCGTCGAGGAACTCGACACCGCTCTTCCGGACATCCCCGCCATCCACGAGGGAGTCCAACGGCTCCGCGAGCGCGTGGCCGGGAAGCCCACCTCCAAGATCGGCACCGAGCTCGAGATGTTGCGCCGGGCGCTCCACGTGGAGACCGAGACCAGTGCGTTCTACCAGCAGATGGTGCGCTCCCTCGACGCCGACGGCCGGCGCCTGTTCGAGCGCTTCGTAGAGATCGAGGAGGGCCACAAGGCGATCGTCCAGGCCGAGATCGACTGCGTGAGCGGCACCGGGTTCTGGTTCGACACCAAGGAGTTCGATCTCAGCGGGTGAGGCCCCCGCCCTCCCGGGGCTTGGGGGCTTGTGGGCGTGGGGGTTGACCGCGCCAGCACTCCGAGAGAATCCCCCAGGCCCTCAAGCCCAGGTGCCGACCTGTCACGGCGAAGTCCGAAGGAGGAAGCCGGAAGGCACCGGCCATGCCCTCAGGACCTCTCCAGGCGCGTCAGGTTTTCCGCGGCGAAGCCAATCGTGGGGTCCAGCTCGAGCGCACGGCGATAGGCGTCGACAGCCTCGTCGACGCGGCCGAGGTCGCGCAGGTTGGAGCCCAGGTTGGCCCAGTCGATAGCGGACCTCGGATCGATTGCCACGGCCCGGCGGAAGCACTCGACCGCCTCGGCGTGACGACCGAGCCGGTAGTGGCAGTAGCCGAGCAGGTTGTGGTGTGCCAGCTCGTCGGGCTCCACGGCGACGGCCCGTTCGAGGAACGGGATCGCATCGTCAAACCGCGCGAGCTCCTTGAGGCTGGTGGCGAGGTAGAGCAGCACCCTGCCGAGGTCGTCCATGTCGGGTGGCTGTTCGAGCGCGGTCTGGAAGTGGGCCAGTGCCGACTCCGCCGCACTCTGGTTGAGATCGCACACTCCGCACAGAAACTCCATGACCGCACGGTTGTCTGCGGTCGCCGCCTGGTCGAGGTGCGGGCGCGCGTCGTCGTACTCCTCGAGGCGGATGTGCGCGAGCGCCATCTCGAGGTGGAGATCACGGCTGTCAACGTGCGGCGACTGCGCGGCGGCCGCCTCCGCGAACCGCTCGAGCGCCTCGATTTCGTCGGGCCACGCCATCTGAACGCGGCCCCGGTGGTAGGCCACCAGACCCGGGTCGGCACCGCCGCCTGCCGCCGACAGGAGCGCCTCGTCGGCGTCCTTCAGCCGGCCGACTTCGAGCAGGCTCAATCCGCGATGGAGCAATGCCGCCGCGCGATCGGCGTCGCAAGCGGACAGCTCCGTGGCCCTCAGCGCGAGCTCGGCACCGCCGTCGTGGTCGCCGTCACGCGACAGGGCGAGCCCGAACCGGAAGCAGAGCTGCCGGGCTTCGTCGCGCCGACCCCCGAGGGCGAGGGCGCGCTCCGCCGACAGCACGGAGGCCTTGGCGCACGCGGTGCACTCGGTCACGGGGATCGCCAGATCATCGGTATCGCTGAAGCCGTCGGCACCGCGATGGTCCTGCCAGGGACCACCGCGCCGCCACGCCATGAGGCACGGGAAGACGCGATCGAGGCCTGCGTCCACGACCAGATGTCTGCGGCACGGCGCCAGCAGCTCGGCACCGCCATCCGCGATCTTCTCGAGCACGCTCTCGACCACGTGGTGTGCGCGTAGGGTGGCGAACACGCCGTCCGCGGAGTCTTCGCCGTTCTCCCGGACGAAGAGCCTCGACTGAGCCACTTCCGGGATCTCCAGGTACTCCTGCGGTGGATCACCCGCCAGCAGGAGGCTCGGCGTGGCGAGCTCGGCGTGCGCCGATCGCAGGGCCGCCCCCACCACCTCGGGCGGCGTTCCGGGTGCTGGGGCGAAGATCGGGTGGACGGCCAGCCGCGCCTGGCTCTGCTCGCGATACGCCTCGGCCTGGAAGCGACGGGTCAGCTCGAGCAGGCTCCACGCCTTCAGCGCGTCGACGTCGACGAGGCTTGCGAACTTCACCAACGGGTGGAGCGCCAACGACGTCAGAAGGTGCTCGTCGAGGTGCTTCTCGATGATCGGCAGGATGCGGTCGACCTGGGCGCGCTGCCGCGCTCCACCGTCACCCACCAGGAACAGATGCGCCTGCCAGTTCACATCCGGGAGTAGGGCTCGGATCAGATCGACAAGAGACTCCTGATCGGCGGTCGTCGGATCGAGGTACAGGTATAGGCGCTGCGGAGCAACATCGTCGAGCGCGGGGTCGGTGGGCGTCACGTCACGATCCCCGCGCCACCGTCGGTTGACGCGGCGCGCCAGGCGCTCCTCACCCGTGCGATCTCGGCCTGCTCCATCCAGTGGGTCTCGAAGTCGGTGCCGATCCCCAGGTACGGCGGCCGCTCGTCGCGCAGCGGCCGTACACCGTAGCGCCGGTGGTTCGAGCTGATGTCCGAGCCAAAGTAGAGCTGCAGCTGCTGGGCGTTCGAGTTGCCGCGGATCGCCACCCCGCAGTCGGTCACGAACTGGAGGGTGAGCAGGGCATCGTCGATGCGCTCGCCCGGCAGCGCGTACTGGGAGAACAGCTCGACGTCGATCCCGGCGGCCAGCAGCTCGCGCGCGGCCGCCGCGACGCGGCCGGGGTCTATCGACTTGTTGACGCGCTCCAGCACTCGCGGCGACGCGCTCTCGAGGCCCATAGCCACCCGCTCGACACCGGCCCGTCGCATCAGCGGAACGAGCTCGCCGGAGA
This sequence comes from Candidatus Sulfomarinibacteraceae bacterium, assembly GCA_041552055.1. Taxonomy (GTDB): domain Bacteria; phylum Acidobacteriota; class Thermoanaerobaculia; order Thermoanaerobaculales; family Sulfomarinibacteraceae; genus JBFELO01. The sequence goes on from JBFELO010000179.1 coordinate 3,389, forward strand.
CCATGTCGGCGCGCAGCTCGATCCACATCGTCACCCTGACCCCCCGGCGCAGAATGCCCTCCAGAATCTCGACCACACGATTCGGCGAGGCGCAGAAGTTGGGGTCCGCGAACCACAGCCGACCGCTGCCGTGGCCTGCCACCAACTCGATTTCGTCGAGCACCCTATCGACCGAGTTCCGGCGCAGGCCCCCGGGGATGGTCGGGGTCAGGCAGAACAGGCAGCGGTAGGGACATCCCCGCGAGGTCAGCAGGATCGCCTCCGGCCACCCGGCCGGATCGAGCACGCCGTCGAGCCAGGGCGACGGGTAGGCGTCGAGGTCCGTCGGCGGGACCGGTGCGCAGCCGGTCACTGCACTGCCGTCCGGCATCCGTGACGTCACGCCCGGGATCGACGCTTCGGCCGCGGCACCCCGTTCGAGGGCGTCGACGATCTTTGTGATCGCCAGCTCGCCCTCACCTCGCGCCAAAAAATCCACCTCAGGAAGAGCGGTGAGCGCCTCGTCCGGCATGAACATCGCCTGGGGGCCGCCGAGCACCACCCGCGCCGTCGGCACGACATTTTTGACCAGGCGCGCCAGCCCGCGCACGTGGACCAGGTTGCGCTGGTAGGCGGCGAACCCGACCACGCCAGGCTCGAGTTCCCTCAGCCAGGAGGCGAGCCCGGCCACGCTGAACGCGCTGTCCGAGCCGAGGCTGAGGACCGTTGCCCGGTGGCCGTCGCGGCACAGCACCGCGGCGAGGGAGCCGAGCGAGATCGGCGTCACCGCGGCCGCGAACGGGTTGAAGTCGATCAGGAGGACGCGCACGACCGGCCAAGCGTACCCCTTTCCGCGACCGTGCGCGACCGGGGTGTCGCGCTCGACGTTCGGCCTCCTACGGGACTGCTACACTCCGTGCACCCACGAGCAATGAAGGCCCACAGCCACCACTGCCCCAACTGCTCGGCACCGCTCGAGGTCCCCCTCGGAGAGGTCGAGGCGCCGTGCGGCTGGTGCGGCTCGCAACTGCGGTTCGTCCCCGAGGCGGAGGAGCTGGAGGTGGTCCGCACCCGCGAGGAGATGAAGTACCGCGAGCGGGTCGCGGTGCAGAAGCAGATCCTGCGCAACCGGCTCGAACAGGAGGAGATGGACCGCTGGCGTCAGGCCGCGACCAGGGTCGCGATCGCGGCCATGCCGGTGGTAGGCGAGGCGGCCGGGCGGGCGATGTTCGGCGCGGCGGCGGGCCGCGGCGGCGGCTGCGTCGGCTGCGGCTGCCTGGCGGCGCTGGCCGCGGTCGGCGCTCTGCTGCTTGGTTTGCTGTGATCGGAGGACACCGTGGGCCGAAACGTGGAGATCAAGGCGCGACTCGCAGAACCGGAGGAGGTTCGCGTGCGGGCAGCGGCGCTCGCGGACGGACCGCCCGAGCTGCTCGAGCAGGAGGACACGTTCTTCGTCTGTCCGGCAGGCCGGCTCAAGCTGCGCCGGTTCGGCGACGGTGCGGCCGAGCTGATCTCCTACCGGAGGGAGGACACGGCGGGACCGCGGGAGTCACGGTTCTGCAAGGCCCCTGTCGCCGACGCGGACTTACTCGAGGCTGTCCTCGGCCCGACGCTCGGGGTGCTCGGCCGCGTGCGCAAACGGCGCACCGTGTACCTGGCCGGCCCGACCCGGATCCACCTCGACGAGGTCGAGCGGCTGGGCTGGTTCCTCGAGCTCGAGGTGGTGCTCGAGGACCGGCAATCGACCACCGACGGCGAGCGGATCGCCCGAGAGCTGATGGCGACGCTCGGAATCACCCACGCACACCTCGTCGACGTCGCGTACGTCGATCTGATCCACGCCGTCAGCGATGACTCATAGTACGAGAAAGGCCGCCCCGGAGGGCGGCCCATTCTGCATCCGTCCCGTCTGCGCTCAGAACCGTGCGAGGAACTCGAGGCCGAGCATCCTCCCGGGATCGTTGACAAAGCCGGTCAGGTTGATGAAGTCGACGCCGCCGCGGACGATCTCCTCGTCGAGGATGTTGCGTCCCCAGAGCGCGACCTCGTACTTGCCCTGCGACCAGCCGTAACCGAGCCGTAGGCCGACCTCGAAGCTGTCGTCCTCGAACTCCTCCGCCTCGTACAGGAAGAAGTTCTTCTCCGAGTAGTAGGCCCAGTCCAGGGTGCCGAAGAACCCCTTGGACACCGGGTCGGACCACCAGTTGACGATGCCGTTGAACACGATGTCCGGCGCGTGGGGCAGTGAGTTGCCGTCGATGATAACCAGGCCGTCTGCGTCGATCGGGTCGGTGACGGTGCAGCCGCCGCCGCACTGCGGCAACCGGATGGTCGAGTCCTTGATCTCGGTCGGGTTGTAGCTCGCGCCGAAGGTCATCAGCCAGTGGCCGGTCGGGGTCCACTCGATGTCGGCCTCGAGGCCGTAGCCCTCGGTCTTGTCTGCGTTGAGCAGCGTGGCGACGTTGACCTCGCCGCCGACGGCGGTGAGCTGTTGATCGCTCATCTCGAACCAGTAGCCGGTCAGGTTGAGGCGCAGCCGCTGGCCGGCGAGGATCGACTTGACGCCGGCCTCGACGCTGAGGATCTCCTCGGAGTCGGCCACGGACACGCCGTTCGTGGCCGGGTCCTGGCCGTCGGAGAAGTCCTCGGCGAACAGGATGCGCCCCTGGATCGACGGCGCCCGGAAGCCGGTGGCGACGCGGCCGTACAGGTTCAGCGTGTCGCTCGCCTTGTAGACCGCGCTGAGGTCCCAGCTGACGTTGTCGTCGTCGGTCGCGCGGGTGATCGGTTGCGTCAAGGGTGGCTGGAACACCGGAATCGGACGGTCGGCGGCGAAGTCCTTCTCGTCATTCGTGTAGCGGACGCCCGCCTTGAGGTCCCAGGCGTCGGAGAGGTGGAAGTCGAGCGAGGCGAACAGGGCGTAGGAGGTGGCATCCTGCTGGGCGTAAGAGAACCCGTCGTTCGGGTTGCCGGGAGACAGCGAATCGAAGTTGTAGGTATCGATCTGGGCGTCCTCGTTGAAGTAGAACGCTCCCACCAGCCAGTCGAAGCTGCCGCCGCCGTTGCTCGCCAGGCGCAGCTCCTGGGTCCACTGGTCGAGGTACGGCAGGCCGTCGGCCGACTCGGCCGCGAACGGGATGAAGCCGGGTCCGTAGGGTGGCGCGTAGACGGCGCCGAACCCACCGTCGATGTCGCCGCGGCTGAACATGTCGTCGATGCTCTCGTACCCGGTGATCGAGGTCAGGGTGGCGGACTCGAAGGCGTACTCGAGGCGCAGCACGCCGCCCAGCGAGCTGATCTCCTGGGTGTTCAGCCCGTCGTGATAGACCTCGTCGAACGCGAAGCCGTCGACCAGACCGCCCTCGCCGGGCCTGAGGACGTTGGCGCGGAAGATCCGCGCGGTGCCGTCGTTGACCTCCCAGCCGTGAATGTTGAGCAGGCCGCTGAACCGGTCGTTGGGCTCCCACAGCAGCTGGCCGCGCCAGGCGATGGTCTCGTAGCCGCCGAGGGCGTCGTTTTCGCCTGTGTGTCTGTTGTCCACATAGTCGCTCTGCGACTGGTAGAGGCCCGAGAACCGGGCCGACAGGGTGTCGGTCAGCGCCCCGCCGACCGCACCGTTGATGTCGATGGTGTCGTAGGTGCCGTACGACGCCCGGACATAGGCGTCGAACTCCTGCGACGGCTTGACGGTGTCGAACTTGACCACGCCGGCCGGGGTGTTGCGGCCGAACAGGGTGCCCTGCGGCCCGCGCAGCACCTCGACGCGGTCCAGATCGAACAGCGGCACGCCCTTGACGATCGGGTTCTCGAGCACGACCTCGTCCATCAGCATCGAGACCGGCTGCGAGGCGTTGAGGTCGAAGTCCGGGTTGCCGATGCCGCGGATGTAGAAGCGCGGGAAGGCGCGGCCGAACGACGACTCCATGACCAGGCTCGGCACCCGGCCCGACAGCGCGCGGACGTCCGGCCCGCCGGTCATGAGGAGGCTGAGGTCCTCGCCGTCGAGGGTCGAGATCGCCACCGGCACGTCCTGGATGTTCTCCTCGCGCCTCTGCGCGGTGACGACGATCTCCTCGATGAATCGCTGTTTTGGCTGCTGCGCCGCCTCTTGCTCCGTCTGCCCACTCTCTCCTTCCTGCTGTTCTGCGTCCTGCGCGAATGCAGGACCTCCACCTGCGGCGATCAGCAGGACAAGCATCATGATTCCGAACACACGTCCACCTGATAGGTACGTCATGGGGTCCTCCTCCCGTGTTGTTCTCCGTGACATGTTGCCGTACCTGAGAATAGCAGAACTCTCTGACCGAATGCCAACACTTCTCGTACGCCTGATTCACGTTTTCACACAGGCACCCACGATGTGTACAATCCTGCCCCGTGGTGACCGCACACAGGCTCCGCCGGCCCAGGCTTCTCGCCCGCCTCGAACCTCCGGAGCCAGAGGCCGGTCAAGGGGAGATGCCATGGCCACCAAGCACATGAACGCCGCACCAGGGGATTTCGCCGACACCGTGCTGATGCCGGGCGACCCGCTGCGCGCGCGGCACATCGCCGACACGTTTCTGAAGGACGCCCAGCAGGTCACCGACGTCCGCAACATGCTCGGCTTCACCGGCTCCTACCGTGGGCGCCGGATCTCGGTGATGGGCCACGGCATGGGGATCCCGTCGGTGTCGATCTACGGCACCGAGCTGATCCGGGATTACGGAGTCTCCCGGCTGATCCGCGCCGGCAGCTGTGGCTCGGTCCATCCGGCGGTCGCGCTCCGCGACATCGTGATCGCCATGGGTGCCTCCACCGACTCCGGCGTCAACCGGATGCGCTTCGGCGGCCACGACCTGGCGGCGCTCGCCAGCTTTGGACTGCTACGACGTGCGGTGCGAACCGCCGAGCACAAGGGTCTCGGCTTCCACGTCGGCAACGTCTTCTCCGCCGACCTCTTCTATACCGTCGAGCCGGCGATGTTCGACCTGATGGAGCGGTACGACATCCTCGGCGTGGAGATGGAGACCGCCGGCCTGTACACCCTCGCAGCCGAGCACGGCGTCCAGGCGCTCGCGATCTGCACCGTCAGTGACAACATCCGCACCGGTGAAGCGCTGTCGTCAGAGGAACGTGAGACGAGCTTCCACGAGATGATATCGCTCGCGCTCGACACCGCGCTGGGAGGAGACTCGTGACCCCCACCGGACACGCCGAGGACGAACTCCGCAGAATCGTCAACCGCGAGACCCGTGCCCACAAGATCGACCCGCACGTCGAACAGTCCTGGCAGGCCATCGCCCACACCGGGCTGCCGGAGTACCCGGCCGGATGAATGACCGACCGCCATTGACTGCGATCCTGTGGGACTTCGACGGCACTCTCGCCGACACCCGCCACAAGAACCTGAGCGTCAACCGTCGGATCGTAGAGGAGTTGAGTGGTCGCCCTTGGCCCGAGTTTACCGCGCTCGGCACGATCGAGGCGTACGACGA
>JBFELO010000180.1:0-8786 GCA_041552055.1 Candidatus Sulfomarinibacteraceae bacterium
AGCGCACGACGATCGTCGGAGTGGCGTGCACCCGCCCGGCACCGTCCTGCTTCTGCACCGCCGTCGGGTGTGGGCCGACCTCGAGGCACGGCAGCGACGTGTTGCTCACCGAGGTCGAACCTGAGGAGTTCCTCGTCGAGGCGATCAGCGACAGGGGGAGAGCCCTCGTCGATCGGTTCGCATCCCTGTTCCAGGAGGCCGACGACTCCATACTGCAGGCGGCAACGGCGGTAACGGAGGCGGCGGAAGCGGCGCTGACGCGATCGATGGACCTCACCGGGGTCGGGGCACGTCTCCGGGGAACGTTTGCCGACCCGTGTTGGCAGGCGATCGGCCGAGTCTGCCTCGGCTGCGGGGCCTGCGCCTACTCGTGCCCCTCCTGCCACTGCTTCGATCTGATCGACGACGGCGGTCCCTCGTCGGGCTCCCGCATCAGGCTTTGGGACTGCTGCGCCTTCCCCACGTTCACCGTTCACGCCTCGAGCCACAACCCGCGGCCCGACCAACCGACCAGGTATCGCCAGCGGGTGTTGCACAAACTGAGCTACTTCCCGGACCGGTTCGGGGTCCCGATGTGCGTCGGCTGTGGGCGCTGCGGTTTGCTGTGCCCGGTCGGCCAGGATCTGTACGAGTCCGCGGCGGAGCTCGTGGCGCCGCAGCACGACGCGCAGTCGGCGGAGAGGCCGTAGGCGATGGAGAATCCCTACCTCCCTCGCCTGGTCAGGATCGCCGAGCTGAGGGACGAGACCCCCGACGTCCGGACGCTGCGGCTCGATTTCGTCGAACCGGAAGTTGCCGAGAGCTTTGCGTTCAAACCGGGTCAGTTCGGTCTGTTCTCGGCTTTCGGTGAGGGTGAGTGCACGTTCTGCATCTGCTCGTCGCCGACTCGTGGCCCTCAGTTCGAGTGCAGCTTCAAGCTCGTCGGCAAGGTCACCACCGCCCTGCGCGAGTGTGACGTCGGGGATCTGATCGGTTTTCGGGGGCCGTACGGCAACTGGTTCCCGGTCGATGACATGAGGGGCAAGAACCTGGTCTTCGTCGGCGGAGGGATCGGCATGGCTCCGGTGCGGTCGATTGTCGACTTCTGTCTCGACAATCGGGACGAGTACGGCGACATGACCATCCTGAACGGCGCCCGCACGGCGTCCGATCTCGTCTACAAGCGGGAGTCGGCGGAGTGGGAGCGGCGCGACGACGTGCGAGTTGTCAAGACCGTCGACCCTGGTGGCAAGGAGCCGGGCTGGGACGGTCGCGTCGGGCTGATCCCTCCGGTGCTCGAGGATATGGCGCCGCACACCGACGACGCCGTGGTGATCGTGTGCGGCCCACCGATCATGTTGAAATTCACGCTGATCTCGCTCGACAAGCTCGGTTTCGAGCGCGATCAGATTGTCACGACCTTGGAAAACCGGATGAAGTGCGGCGTGGGGAAGTGTGGACGCTGCAACGTCGGGCCGATGTACGTGTGCACAGACGGCCCCGTTGTCACGGCGGCGCAGCTCGAGGCACTTCCCGCGGACCTGTAACGAGGGGGTCGCGATGGCCACTAGCACGATCGACATCGAGAGCACGCCGGAGTTGGCGCCGGACACAGTCCCGATCTTCGTCATGGGACGCCGGTTCGAGGTGCCCTCGAGCCTGACCATACAAAAGGCGCTGGAGTTTGCCGGCTACCAGCTGATTCGCGGCTGCGGCTGCCGAGGGGGCATCTGCGGTGCCTGCGCGACGGTCTACCGCAGGCCAGACAGTCACAAGGTCGAGGTCGGACTGGCGTGCCAGACCGTGGTCGAGCCGGACATGTACCTCACGCAGGTTCCGTTCTTTCCGGCCAACCGGGCCGACTACCGTCTCGACGAGCTCAAGCCGTTTGGTGCGACCGTGGCCGAGCTCTATCCCGAGATCTTCAAATGCGTTGGTTGCAACACGTGCACCCGCAGCTGCCCCATGGACATCGACGTGATGGAGTACATGGCCCGGGCCATGCGCGGCGACATCACCGCCGCCGCGAATCTGACGTTGAGCTGCGTGATGTGCGGGATCTGCGCGGCGCGGTGCCCTGGGGAGACCGTGCAGTACAACGTCGCCATCCTGTGCCGACGCCTGTACGGGAAGTACATCGTGCCGCGGGCGAAGCACCTCGAGGAACAGGTTCGAAACATCGAGGCGGGAGCGTTCGAAACCGGCCTGCGCGAGATCATGGCGATGGATAAGGAACGGCTGCGCGAGCTGTACAAAGAACGCCAGATCGAGCCCGAGGCCGCGCCCGAGGACTGGGTTCCGGACGATACCGGCCAGCTCGGGAACTGATCAGAGACCGGAGGTTGCCATGCCGTACACGTCCGACCTCAAGCAACTCATCAGGGTCGTCGAGAGGACCCGCCCCGCGCGCGCGGAACGCAAGCGCAAGGGCGAGGAGTACCCGAGCCTGTCGCTCGATGAGCGCGACAGTCGCCTCAAGGATTTCCATCCGGACGCGAAGGAGGGCTCCCGCACGCCGATCCGCGTCGGTCCGAGCAAGGGCTACGCCATCTCGCCCGAGATCGTCTCGCTACTCGAGGCTCGGAGCCGGGTCGACCCCGACCGTGTCGATCTCTCCCGGTGGGACCACGAGACCGACGTCCTGGTCATCGGCGGCGGCGGTGCCGGCACCTCGGCCGCGCTGACGGCGCTCCACACCGGCGCGAACGTGCTGATCGCCACCAAGCTGAGGCACGGCGACGCCAACACCATGATGGCCGAGGGCGGCATCCAGGCTGCCACCAAGGGATGGAAGGACTCGCCGTACGACCACTACCTCGACGTCCTCGGGGGCGGGCACTTCAAGAACGATCCGGAGCTCGTCTACACCCTCGTCACCGAGGCCCCGTCGGCCCTGAAGTGGCTCGAGGATCTGGGCGCCATGTTCAGCAAGCACCCGGACGGCACCCTTGCCACCCTCCACGGAGGCGGCACATCGCGCCGCCGGATGCACTACGCCGCCGACATCACCGGTGCCGAGATCATGCGCACCGTGCGCGACGAAGCCCGCAGTTGCAGCGTCAAGGTACTCGAGTTCTCACCCGCGGTCGAGCTCGTCCTCGACGAGCACGGTGCCTGTGCCGGAGCGCTCCTGTTCGACCTCGAGACCGAGGAGTACTTCGTCGTCCGAGCCAAGGCCGTCGTGCTGGCGACCGGCGGTTCCGGCCGTCTCCACCTCCAGGGCTTCATGACCACCAACCACTACGGCGCGACCGGCGATGGCCTGATCCTCGCCTACCGGGCCGGAGTGCAGCTCAACTTCCTGCACACGGTCCAGTACCACCCCACCGGGGCGGTGTTTCCCGAGCAGGCCGAAGGTCTGCTGATCACCGAGAAGTTCCGCGGCGCCGGTGCGAACATCCTCAACGTCGACGGCGAGCAGTTCGTCAACGAGCGCGAGCCGCGCGATGTCGAGAGTGCGTCGTTCATCCGCGAGTGCACCGAGATCGGCAAAGGCGTCCCGACGCCCACCGGCAAGGTCGGCGTCTGGCTTGACAGCCCGATGATCGACCTGGTGCTCGGCGAAGGGACCGTCCGACGAGAGTTTCCCGGCAAGTGGACCCTGTTCAACCGCTACGGGATCGATATCGCGGCCGAGCCGATGCTCGTCTACCCCACGCTTCACTACCAGAACGGCGGCATCGAGTTCAACAACAAGGGCGAGACCGCGGTGCCCGGGCTGTTCGCCGCGGGCGAGGTCACCGGCGGAATTCATGGGGAAAACCGTCTCATGGGAAACTCGCTGCTCGACATCCTCGTCTTCGGACGAATCGCCGGACGCACGGCGGGCGAGTACGCTGTCGGGTCATGGCGTGACGGGCAGCTCACTCTGGACCATGTACAGCGCTACCACGACGAGCTCGATTCAGAGGGAATCAACACCGATCGCGTCGCCCCGATGCTGCTGCCCGACTACTCCAACCCCGAGGTTCGGGACCGCCAGCTCACCACGTCGTACGTCGGGACGGTGAGGTAGGCAGAGCGAAAACCCGTCTCCGTCTCCGTGCCCGAAACTCCGTTCTCATGGGTATGGACGATCGGAGACGGAGACGGGCACGGAGACGGAGACGGGAACTCCCCGAGAGTCGAGTCAGCCCAAACTCTCGTGGATCACTCCGGGTTGAGGTCGGCAATGATCTTGGCGACCTCCTCGCGGACATCCTTGAGCGTCGTGAGCAACGGCCCGCCGCGCTCGGCGGTGGTTTTATCCGCTTTCGCGGCGGTCTTGCGCTTGGCCGCGGGCGCCGCCTTCCCCTTGTCGGCCGACGACTTCTTCTCAGCAGTCTTCGCCGCCTCCTCATCGGGCAGAGTCGGCACCTTCGGTGTCGGCAGCTTGCCCTCGTCCTGGAGTGCGTTGATCCGCTTGCGGGCACCCGCGATGGTGAGACCCTCGTCGAACAGTAACCGCCTGATCTCGAGAATCACCTCCACCTGGTCGCGCGAGTAGAGCCGCTGACCGGTCCCGCTCTTCGCCGCCTCCAGCTGGGCAAACTCCGTGCCCCAGAAGCGCAGCATGTACGGCTGCACGTTGGCAACCTTGCACACCTCGTTGAGCTTGAAGAACTCCTGATCCTCAGGAACTGCCGCCTGGTCCGCCATACTCGTCCTCCGACGCCGGAGTGAGCGTCAATCTCAGCTGCAGGGTAACACGGCGGTTGCCCACCCAGGAACCCGGTACGGGAACCTCGATGTCGAGCGCGCGTACTTGTCCGGACTCGGCAATGGCTCCGGTGCCCTGGAGGCGCAGATGGAGCTGGTTGTCGTCCACCCGGACGATACCGTCCTGCGGCTGCTCGGCGCGCGCCAGCACCGGAACGGCGGTCGACTTCGCCTCGGGCTCTGCGATCGCGAAGGGATCGCCCCGGCCGATCGTCACCGGTATTCGGTCGGACGGCTCGTCGAAGAAGGGACCGTCATGCACTCCGGCACCGGAGACCTCTCGATGACCCACAGGGGTCGGCGTCGCAGGTTTCGGAGTCGCGAGCCTGGAGACAACGGGCTCTGCGTCCGCCGGTTCCGGGAGCTCGGTGTTGACAGTCTCCCCACTTTCGTCTCCAGACGCCGGGGACGCTGCCCCGGTTTCGTCCGCCTCGGGGGCCCTGCGGCCCAACACTTTCGCCATCAGTGCATCCACGCTGCCGACCCGGGAAGCGGGACCCGCCTCGGTAGCCGGCGGCGTCACCCCGGCAGCCGCTTGAGCGCCATAACCGGCCTCGTGAGGATCCGCCGGCGCGGCGGGTGGGAGCACCGCCTCGCCGCCTGCAGGCGCACCTTCCGGCGCGCTGGGCTCGGCGTCCTCGAACGGATCGAGATCCGGGGGGCCTTTCTCCGGTTCGGCGACGTCAGAGTCAACACCGAAGGCGAAGTCCTCGTCGATCGCGCCGTCGAAGGATGCCGCCACCCGATCGACATCCGTCGGCTCGTCAGCGAACGGCGTCGCCCCTCCCACCTCCGACTCGAAGTCCGGAATGTTGGCGACCTGCGGGGGCACGGGTTCCGGGGGTCGAGCCACGGGCGGGTCCAGTGGGGACGGCTGCAGCGGACGTTCGCGTACGCTGGTGGGCTCGTCGGGGAGCGTCGGGCGTTCTGATTCGCCGGCCGCCGCCATCGCGCTCGAGATGAAGCCGCCCGGGCGACCGACCGTCGTCTTGTTGGCCTCGTCTTCCGGGACCCCGGAGTTGGGCCCCATCGAGTACACACCGGTCGTGATCTCGTCCGGACTCGACATGAACTGGAACGGGCTCGGCTCGTCGCCGGCCGGAGACGCGGCCACCGGTGGAGGCGAAGGTGGCGGTCCCGCTTCGGCAGCCGCCGCTGGCGGCGGCATCACGGGCGACACCGGCGGCGGCTGCTCCGACGCTGCCGGCGCCTCATCGTCCAGCAGCGGGGCGGGCGCCTCGAGATCGGTCGCAGCCGCAACGGGCTCATAGCGCTCGCGGAGCGATCTCATGACCAGCTTGACGATGCCCTCGAGCGTCTCCTGCACGCCGACTCCCTCCGTGGCAATGGCCTCGAAGAACGGCGCGCTGAAGGGGTTCAACCCACCGTCCATGTCCTCGATGGTGATGAGATCGTTAAGGTCGCGCTTGTTGAACTGGATGACGTGAGGGAACTTCCCGAGCTCGACCCCCTGCAACAGGAGGTTTTCCTTGAGGTTATCGAGCGAGTCGATGTTCGATTGCCGCATCGTCGCCTGTGAGTCACCGACGAAGACGACGCCGTCCGCACCGCGGAGCACCAGCTGGCGTGTCGAGTTGTAGTGCACCTGGCCGGGAACGGTGTACAGCTGGAGCGTCACGTCCATTCCCCGGATAGTCCCGATGTCCAACGGCAGCAGGTCGAAGAAGATCGTCCTGTCACCCTCGGTGGACAACGAGATCATCTTGCCGCGCTGCCCGCCCTCGAAGTGGTCGTGAATCCACTGCAGGTTTGTGGTCTTTCCGCACAGACCCGGACCGTAGTACACGATCTTGGCGTTGAGTTTTCGCAAAGCGTAGTTGAAAAAAACCATGACGCGCCCTCAGCGTTTACGCCCTTTGATGATAACCCGAATCGGGACACCCTCCAAACCGAGGGCGGCCCGAAGCGTGTTCTCCAGGTATCGCTGGTAGGAAAAATGGGGTTGGCGCGTCAGGTTGCTGAACAGCACGAAGTGGGGTGGTGCCTGGCGCACCTGGGAGCTGTAGTAGAGCTTCGGTTCCTTGCGCCCCTCGCCCGGCGGCGGTCGGCGCCGCCAGGCATCGTGCAGGATCTTGTTGAGGTCGCTCGTGCCGACCTTCAGGCGGTGTGCTCGGGACAGGTCCGCCATGATGGGGAACAGGCGTTGGACTCCCCGGCCGGTCTTCGCCGACAGGAAAGCCGTCGGGGCGTGACGCATGAACTTCAGGTGTCTCGCCACCTCGTCCTCGATTCGGCTTCGCGCCTCGGCGCGGTCCTCCACCAGGTCCCACTTGTTGACCACCAGCGCCACGGCCCGTCCCGCCTCCCACGCGTAGCCGCCCACGTGGGCGTCCTGTCGCGTCACGGCTTCAGTCGCGTCGACGAGCAGCAGGCACAGATCGGCGCGTTCGAGATGGCGCCTCGCCATCACCACGGACAGCACCTCCGGGCCACGATCGGTCCGTCCTTTTCGCCGGATGCCGGCGGTATCGACAAACCGAAACCGTGCATCGTCACGCTCCAGGACAACATCGACCGCATCCCGCGTGGTTCCCGGCACCTCGCTCACCAGCGCCCGTGGCATGCCGACCAATCGGTTGAGCAGCGACGACTTGCCGACGTTGGGTCGGCCAACGATCGCGACGTTGATCTCGTCGCCACGTGCCGAGGGCTCGTCGACCGTGTCGTCGGCACGCTCGAGGAATGGCTCCAGAGCCTGCCACAGCTCCTCGAGCCCGGTCCCATGCTCCGCCGACACCACGACCGGCTCTCCCAGACCTAGGCTGAAGAACTCCTGCGCCGCCAACTCGACACCGCCGCGGTCTCCCTTGTTGATCACCGGAACCACGGGGAGGTCGAGGGATCTCAGATAGTCACCGATGGCTCGGTCCTCCGGCACCGGACCGGTTTCTCCGTCGAGCAGCAGCACGACCACGTCTCCGTCGCGAATCGCCGTCTGGGCCTGGGAGCGGATCAGCGGTAGAAAACCGCTTTCCTCTCCCAGGATCTGGCCGCCGGTGTCGATCACCGTCACCCGTCCCCCACGCCGGTCCTCGGCCTCGCCCACGATCCGATCCCGGGTGACTCCCGGCAGATCGTGCACCAACGCCCGCCTGCTCCTGGTGAGCCGGTTGAAGAGGGTCGACTTGCCGACGTTGGGCCGGCCGACGATGACCACGACCGGCTGATGACTCACGCCGACGTGCCCTGCTCGCCTTCGGATGGCGGCGCCGGCGTCTCACGACGCAGCACACTGCGGCCGACCACGATCCACCGGCCGCTGACCTCCCGGAGCTGCAACAAACTGTATTGGATGGAGTTCGGGGTATGGCCCTTCTCCACGCCGGTGGTCGCATCGTAGCGCAGCACGTCCCACACCTCGACCAAACGTACTGTGGCGTTGATCTCGCGGAAGATCTCCATGTCATCTATCTCGAACAACAGCAGGTGCGAGTCGAGCCGGTCGCCGGTGGTGCCGAGCTGTCGGATCAGTTTTCTCACTGCGGCGATCTCGTTCGGCGCGGCAAGCCCTTCGAGCGGCTCGAGATCGAACGTCGAGTACGCGGATGCCAAGGCGTTCAGGTATTCGCTGACCGCGGTCTCCACCGCCGCTCTTTCCTCGGGCGACGGAGTGGTGTTCTCACACCCCAGCGCCACCAGCGCACATCCCGCGATCAACAGCGCACCAGACGCCCGCAGGCATCGTTTCATGGCTCGCTCCCTTCGTCCCTGGTCCGTCACCGCGAGCATACCATCGGCGATCGGCCGACCGGTGGTAACATGCCCCTGGTCGAGGAACGGTACCACTGGGGGCGGCCCATGAGCGATCCGATTTCGATCACGTGTCCGCACTGCGGCTCCAATCTGAACATCGACGGCGAAGCCGGGGTCGTGATCGATCACACACCACCGGCGGTGCCCACAGAGAGCGCCGACTTCGACGCCCGGCTCAAGCAGATGGAGGACGAGAAGAAGCGTGCGTCGAACCGGATGGCGGAAGCCATGCGCATGGAGAAATCCAAGTCCCGGATCATGGAGGACCGGTTCCGCAAGTTGATGGAGGATGCGAAGAACTCCGACGATGACGAGCCGCCGATCAGGGACATAGA
>JBFELO010000181.1:0-8714 GCA_041552055.1 Candidatus Sulfomarinibacteraceae bacterium
AGAACCTTGATTGCTTCGTTGGAGATGTTCCGGCGTGACAGTGTGTGCTCGGGACGCGCCAGGATTCGTGTTGGAGGGAGCTCCGATTCCACTCGTGTCACTGCTGTCCCTTGCCCCCGACTTCCGGGATCGGGTAATGCTTCGCTCGTGCTCGACGCGCCACGTCGCGCGGCGCGCACGATCTTACCAAAGGAGGGGGTGAGGGGATGAACGGATGAGGGCATGGGGGGTGGCATTCCGTCATCGCCATCGCCATCGTCATCGACCAAAACCCGATCCCGAATGCTCGATGCTTGACGCTGGAGCTGTCACGGTGCCCCGTGACGGCACAACTCGGCCTGTCCTAGCGTAGTTCGAAGGACGAAGCGAAGCTGCAAGCCGCAGGCGGCCTGTGACGGCGCAGCTCGCCCTGTCACGGCGTCGTCCGAAGGACGAAACCGGAAGAGCGAAGCCGCAAGCCGGATTCCTCACCCGCCCCGGTCGAGGAGTCTGAGGGTCGAAACGTCAACAAGAACTCGTGAGGGCATTTGGACCTCCACCGCCCGACCTGTGACTCTTCGACCCTTTCGGCCCTGCCGACCCAGAAGAAAACCACCCCGCCGGAGCGGGGTGGGCGAATGATCTCACGTCGGCTGACGGCTACGGGCTCGCGTTGTCGAGCACGAAGGTCCGCTCGCCGATGATCGAGCGGCGGCCGAACCGGTCCACGCTCCACACCACGAGCACGTGCGGGCCGTCGCCAAGCCCCTCGGCTTCGGTGTCGAGGTCGTAGCTGAAGCCAGCGTTGCGGGTCAGGCCGGACGGCAGCCAGGGCCAGCCCTCCTCGACCTCCGGGCTCGGCAGGAAGTACTCGTCCGCATAGTCGATGAACACGCCGTCGACCCAGATCTCGGGGTAGTAGGAACTGCTGGTGCCGTCCTGATCGATGGCCCAGCCGGTCACCTCGACCACGCCGGCCACCCGCTCCATGTGCGCCGGGGTGTAGATGTCGCCCCATCCCGGCCGGTCGCGGTCGTCGTCGCAGTCGAAGATCACCGGAATCTGGGCGATGTCGGCGACGTAGTTCTCGATGTCGCCAGCACGCACCTTCAGATAGTGCAGGCCCTGGGTGAAGCCCTGGGTGACCATCAGGTACGACGGGTCGATCAGGAACGAGAAGCCAGCTTGTTTCGCGTTGGGGACGTCGACGAACCACTCGAGAATGTCCATCCTGGGATGCCCGTAGTAGTTCATGTCCATGTCTAGAAGCGGCCAGTAAACACTGTTCTCCATCGTGTCGGCCACGATGACGCCGTCGATCAGAAGCTGGACATAGGCGACTCCGCCGGCATCGGTCCGCGACCCCACATCGAGTGCCCAGCCGGTGACGAACTCGACAAACTCCGGGTCCTCGAACTCGATCGGCGGCGTCGAGATCGGGGGGTCGCCGGGGGCCACGCAGCCCTTGCCGTACAGGATGTGGTTGGAGATCGGCCAGTCGATCCCACCGAACGGCGGCAGGTTGTAGCCGGTGTTGAAGGTCTGCACGAAACGGCGTCCGATGATCCGGGAGGCTCCCTCGTCATCGGTCAGTCGGATGGCCACACTGTGGACTCCGTTCTGGAACACCGTCGTGTTGAGCATGCGCACGAATCCGGCGGCCTCGGCGTCCGGGTGGGACGGGAAGCGGTGGCCGATATCGGGGCGGTGGATGCCGCTGACCGCGTCACCGACCGCCAGTCCATCCACGAGCACCTCGATGGTGGCCACGCTGCCGTCGTCGAGCGCCCAGCCGGTGATCGGGAAGACGCCGTTCATCGGCTGGTTGGGTCCAGGCAGCTCGAGCTCGCCGAACGGCGCCTGGTTGAACTCGTTGTCCACGTTGAAACTGCGCTCGCCCAGATTGTCGACCGCCATGTCGCTGTAGGTCACCTTCAGGTACAGCGTGTGGATTCCGTTGTTGAGATCCCGCGAGTCGAAGGATGTGCTGAACCCGGGACGCTCGTACGGCGTTCCTGCGTACCACGGATAGGCGAGCAGGACGTCGTAGCGCGGCTGGTTGAGATCGGCGGTCGCCACGAAGTCACCGTCGACGTAGAGGTCGATGGCAGTGACCAAGGCGGTATCCCACCGGCACTGATTCCAGGTCCACTGCGGGCCGCATTCGCTGCCGTCGTCGACCACGAACCCCTTGACCTCAACCAGGCCAAAAACAGTGGCCCCATCCTCCGGCGTATCCAACCAGAAAACCGTCTCGGCTGTCGCGCTCACCGGGAACAACAACGGTGCCAGGATCAGTGCTCCGGCGATCACTTTCTGTCGCATAGCCACCCTCCTCATGAACAACAGTTCGACGCGGACGTACCCCTTCACAATCATTTATACCACAGGAAAGTCAGTGGTCAATCAGGCATCAGTTCCGGATCGCCCTTGGAAGCAGCCACTTGGGTAAAAATGTGACGCGGCTCAACCGATTGAATTGTGTTCACAAATCGCGGACTTTTGCTGTATTTTTTTTGCAAGCTTTGGGCCACTAATTGAGCAGCTTTCCGTGTATTCTTGTTCACCGATGTTCTGCCGCCAATTCGTCGATGTGCGCTGACGCGCACCTCGCCGACCCCGTCGGCTCGTAGCCACCCTCCAGAATCGACAGCACGCGCCCGTTCGACCACGCCTCTGAGGCCGTCACAACCGCGGCAGTCATCCTGCGAAACCCATCCTCGGTGAGTCTCATCCCACCGAGCGGATCACCGTGGAAGGCGCTGAACCCGGCAGACACCACGATCGCCGCCGGTCGCAGCCTTGCCCCCATCTCCTCGAGCCCGTGCTCGAGCGCCGTGCAGAAGACGTCGTCGTCCGCCCCGGCGGCGAGCGGGATGTTTCGCGTCGATCCGAGGCCGGCGCCCTCGCCGATCTCGTCCGCCCCCCCGGTGCCCGGGAAAAACGGGTAGCGGTGAACCGACAGGTACCCAACGTCGCCGCGGTCGTAGAACTGAAGCTGCGTTCCGTTGCCGTGGAACGCGTCGAAGTCGACGACCAACACCGGTGCGTTGAGGCTCCGCACGATGACCTCGGCCGCCACCGCCACCGAGTTGAAGAAGCAGTACCCGTGTGCACGAACGCGCTCGGCGTGGTGCGACGGCGGTCTGATGGCGAGAAACGCCCGTACAATTCGTCCGTTGACCAGATCGAGGGCGGCCTGCAGCGCGAGCCCGGCCGCTGCAACCGCCGCCCGGTAGGTCCCGGCCGACACCGCGCAGTCGTGCGAGTCGAGCCAGCCGTCAGCTCCATCCGCTACCGTTCGCACGCGATCGATGTGGTCCCTGTCGTGGATCCACGCCAGCACGCCGACTGTGTCGTCGTCGGGCGGCAATGGGCTGTGAGGATCGAGCACCCAACCCTCACCACCTTGCGGGGAGAGGGTTTTCAGGATCTCCTCAACGCGCGCCGGAGTGTCAGGATGCCCGGCAGGGGGCCGGTGCTGCAAACACTGTGGGTGGGAGCGAACCGCGACCGCCGGAGGATTGCCACGCAACGGGTCTGTTGTGGACACCTGGGCATCATACTACCCTAGGTTCATGGCGAAGCGCTCGCTCCGAATCGCGATATCGCTGCTGCTGATGGCAGTGCTGCTGGCAGTGTTCTTCTGGAACGTCGACCTTGGCGAGGTTCGCGAGGCCCTCGAACGCGCCGATCCCGGAATGATCGCAGTCGCGGTCGCGCTCGCGCTGTTCAGCTACTGGTTCCGGGCGGTGCGCTGGCAGATCATCCTGCGTCCCGCCGGCAAGGTTCGTCACTCGAGTGCGGTGCTGTCGATCGCGGTCGGTTACGCCGCGATGACTCTGCTGCCGGCCCGGATGGGAGACCTCGTACGGCCGATCGTGCTGTCGCGACGCGATCGCCTTCCCCTGTCGGCCACGCTCGCTTCGATGCTCACCGAGCGCATCCTCGACCTGTGGACCGTGGTGCTGTACTTCCTCGCGTTCCTGGTCTGGCCGCCGGAGGCGGCGAACTTCGACGACGCCGCTCGGTCCAATCTCCATCTCTTGCGCCTGACCGGCTATGCCGTCGGCGTCGGTCTGGTCCTCGGCACCCTCGTGTTGGTCGGCCTGTTTCGCTACCAGGAGCGTTTCGTCGACCTCGTGACCCGCCCTGTGGCGCGGATCAAGCCGGTCTGGCAGGAGCCGGTGGCCAACTTCCTGAACCACTTCCTCGACGGACTCCGGGTATTGCAGCGGCCGCGCGACCTCGCGGTCACGGTGGGCGCCTCCCTGTTGCTCTGGTACATCATCTACTGGCAGGTGCAGGCGGCGTTGGTTGCCTTCGACATTCATCTGCCGCTGCGGGCGACCTACCTCCTGGTCGCGGTCGGCGTGATCGGCCTCGCCATCCCGACCCCTGGGGGTGTCGGTGGCTTCCACAAGGCCATGCAGGTGGGCCTGACCGCGTTCTTCGCCGTCGACCTGAACGACGCGACCGCCATCGCCATCATCCACCACGCGATCTGTTTTCTGCCGATCACCCTGATCGGCCTGCTGTGCCTCCCCCTGGCGGGAGTGCGGTTCCGCGAAGTCGACGATCTCGCGTCAGAGGCTGACGAGCCATGATGTGCCCGTTTTGCGGCGAGTCCGAGAACCGTGTCGTCGACTCACGCGAGGTGCGGGAGGGCGCCGAAATCCGGCGTCGGCGGGAGTGCACTCGCTGCGGCCGGCGGTTCACGACCTACGAGCGGGTCGACGAACTCCCGGCCACGGTGGTGAAACGGGATGGGCGGCGCGAGAGCTTCGATCGCGAAAAGCTCTTGACCGGCCTGCTGAAGGCGTGCGAGAAGCGTCCGGTACCCCGCCGTGAGTTGGTGGCGATCGTCGACGCGGTGGAGTCGGTGATCGCGGCCTGCGAGGTGCGCGAAATGACCTCCGAGGAGATCGGCCGAACCGTGGTCGACCAACTTCGTTGGTTGGACCAGGTGGCCTACATTCGGTTTGCCAGTGTCTACAAACGATTCGAGGACATCGAGCAGTTCATGGAGGAGCTTCGGGGCCTCCTGAGGCCCAGCGCCGGAACCCCGCCGCAGCGCACGACAGAGAAGCGAAAACCGCCCCGAAGACCACGGACGACCCCGGACGAGGACCAACCTCGGCTCGAATTCGAGGACGGCGGGGGCGATCCGTCACCCGATGGTTGACGGCGAGAGAGCGGACGCATCCTGCGAGTTGCTCGGTTCAAGGAGAGGATTCGTGCCCGTCTCCCTTTCCGTCTCCGTATCCGAAGCCTCCTGCACCTTTCCGTGGTGAATCGGGCACGGAGACGGATTTCGGTTCGGACAGATGAAACCTCTGAGTGAGCCAGAGTCGTCTCAGCAAGCTGGAATGGCAAAGCCGGCACGACTCACGAGGTGTCTACTGCAGCCTCGTGGCGCGCAGAAAAATAGGCGATCGTCTCGCGAAGCCCGTCCTCGAGTGGCACCCGCGGCTCCCAACCCAGAACCTCGCGCGCCAGAGAGATGTCCGGCTGGCGCACCTTCGGGTCGTCGATCGGCAGTGGTTTGAATACGATCTCGGACGCCGATTCCGTGAGCTTCAACACCTCATTGGCGAACTCGAGCACCGTCATCTCGTTCGGGTTGCCGATGTTGACCGGCTCGGCATACTCACCCATCAGCAGCCGCCAGATGCCATCGATCAGATCTTCCACGTAGCAGAATGATCGTGTCTGGGAGCCGTCGCCGAAGGCGCTCAGCGGCGCCCCTTCCAGAGCCTGATTGATGAAGGTGGGCACGACCCGACCGTCGCCGGCGCGCATCCGCGGCCCGTAGGTGTTGAAGATCCGCACGATCCGGGTCTCGATCCCATGGTGCCGGCGATACGCCATGGTGATCGCCTCCGCGAATCGCTTGGCTTCGTCGTAGACTCCGCGGGGCCCTACCGGGTTGACGTTCCCCCAGTAACTCTCCGGCTGTGGATGGATCTGCGGGTCACCGTACACCTCGGAGGTGGAGGCGAGCAGGAACCTGGAGTTCTTCTCCTTGGCGAGACCCAGTGCCTTGTGTGTCCCGAGCGATCCGACTTTGAGCGTCTGGATCGGCAGATTGAGATAGTCGATGGGTGATGCGGGCGACGCGAAGTGCAGGATGTAGTCGAGGCGACCCGGCACGTGGATGTAATCGGTCACGTCTTGCCGCACGAAACGGAACCCGCTGTGACCGATCAAATGCTCGACGTTGGCCATCGAACCGGTGATCAGATTGTCCATGCACACGACGTCGATTCCCTCCGCGAGCAGGCGATCACAAAGATGAGATCCCAAGAATCCCGCACCGCCGGTCACCAGCGCGCGTTTGCCGTCGCTCATTGTTCCTCCGAGCTTCGAGGCTAGCACATCGGAGGAGAGATGAGGGTGTGGCCGCCCGGCACTCAGCCATCGCGACGTCGATGAGCGAGCGGCAACCGAGCAGCTGAGTGCACCACTCGTTTCAGGCCAGGTAATCGCGTGCTGAGTGCCGTGCTGAGGGTGAGGCAATGACGGAATCCTCGCAGAGGGGTCTGCTGTGGTCTTTCACTCCCTCATCCCCTCATCCCCTGGGTGGGTGGGGGGCCCTGTTTCCGGTTCCCCGTCCCCTGACCCCTGATGCTCTGCGACCTCATCCACCGTCCCCAGCACCAGCCGTGGGGGTTCGACGCGCTCGGGCCCGATTTCGAACGCCGACGCGACCCGCGTCACCAGAGAGTCCAGGTCGACCTCGCGCTCACCCACCAGGATCTCGGCCAGCGGTTGCCCGGACTCGACCCGGTCGCCGAGTCGACAGTGGACTACGATGCCACCGCCGTGCGCCAGCGCCTGCTCCCGGTGGGTCCTACCGGCTCCCAGCTCGCCGGCGACCCGGCCGAGGCGGTCGGTCGCGACGCCCACCAGCCAGCCGGCCTCGGCGGCCGACACGGTAGCGGTGCGCCTGGAAAGGGTCAGCCGATCCGGATCGGGATCGCCACCGTGTGCGAGCACCAGACTGTCCCACGCCGCCAACGCGCGGCCGTCGGAAATCGCGGATTCCAGATCATCACGCGCCCGGTCGGCCGGCCGGCCGCGCAACACCATGGCCTGCTGCGCCAGCCGCAGCGTCACTTCCCTCAGATCGTCTCCACCGCCGCCGCCAAGCACGTCTCGCGCGGCCCGCACCTCGCAGGCAGTGCCGAGCGCCGGCCCGAGCGGCTGGCTCATGTCGGTAAGGACGGCCTCGGCCGCAACTCCCATGTCGCGCGCCACCGCTCGCAACGACGCCGCCAACTCGAGGGCCGACTTCACCGTGGAGCGAAAGGCGCCACGGCCCCACTTGACGTCCAAGACGAGGGTGCCGACGCCCAACGCCAGCTTCTTGGACATGATCGAGGCGACCATGAGCGGCAAGGACGGCACCGTACCGGTGATGTCGCGCAGCGCGTACAGCACCCGATCCGCCGGTGCCACCCGGTCCGACTGAGCCATGAACGCGACTCCGCAGGTGTCGATCAGTCGCAACACCTCGGCTCGGCTCCACTGCGTGCGGAACCCGGGAATCGCCGCCAACTTGTCGAGCGTCCCCTGGGAGTGGCCGAGCGCACGGCCGGCCATCATGGCGACCGGAACGTTGCAGGCGGCGAGGAGAGGAGCAAGTACCAGCGACACCGTGTCACCGACGCCGCCCGTCGAATGCTTGTCCACCGCGTCCGGGAGGTCGGTCGCCAGCTGCCATTTCGCGCCCGACTGCAGCATCTCCTCCGTGAGCCAGCGGGTCTCCCGATCGTCCATGCCACGCCAGCAGATCGCCATCAACATCGCGGCCAGCTGCTCCGGCGGCAGACTGCCATCGGCCGCACCGCTGACAAACGCGTGGATCTGGGAACGATCGAGCGCCGACCCGTCGCGCTTCCGAACAATCGCTTCAACGAAGCTCACGCGGGGATCCGCATCCGGGGGGCCGCCATCGTGCACCGCGCCCGAGGACTCGCCACGGGGTCTAGCCCAGTTCGGCGAGCCGTTGGCGAGCTCGACTCACGTAGGGTGAGGTGGGAAACTCCTCTGTCAGCTTCTGGAAATACACCCGCGCCTGATCCGTGTCCCGCTGAGCGACGTAGAGCTCACCCAGCGCGTAAAGGGCGGTGTCCGGCGGCAGCCGGCGATCGGAGCCCGTGACCATCGCCTCCAACTCCTGCGCCACCTCGGCATGCTCCCCCGATGCTACTCGGAGATGCATCAGATCGAGGGTGGCGAGGCGCGCCAGCGCGTCGTCGGAATGGCGATCGATGACCTCCACGAGGAGGCCCCGAGCGGCCTCGGTCTCTCCCCGCTCGACGTGCTTCTTCGCGAGATACACGCGTGCCATGTCCGCCTGTTCCAACCGACCGTAGTGATCGACAACCTCTCGCAACCTGGATTCGGCGTCGTCCCCCTCGGCCGGGACGATCCCGCTGGCGAGCTGCTCTTCGTACACCGTCACCGCCTCGTACAGCAGGTACGAGGCCTGATCGGTGCGCGACGCACTCCACCGACTGCCGAGCCACCACAGCAGGACAATCGCGCTCAGGACGGCGAGGCCCGCCGCGATCGGCCGCCAGTAGCCCGTACCCCACTGGATCACCGTATCCACGGTCGAGACGAACTCATCCTGTTTCAGCTGCTTGCGCGTTATCCGACGTCCCATGCTCCCCCCGAAGTGAGGATCAGAGTCCCCACGAGGCACTCACTCTAGGGTGGAACTCTAC
>JBFELO010000182.1:0-8712 GCA_041552055.1 Candidatus Sulfomarinibacteraceae bacterium
CGTCGGAGAATTTCCACCTGATGTTCCCCGGCAACGCGGAGCTGATCTGGTCGTGGGCAGCGGCCACCGGCGGCCCGCTTGCACCGCGCTTCCTCACTCTCGTGTTCGCGCTGATGACCGTCGGGCTTCTCTGGATTTGGATCGACCGCAGCGGGACCCCGCGATGGATACGCGACTCGAGCCTGGTGTGCCTGTTCATCACACCAATGGCGCTGACCTCGGCAGCAGTCTGCTACGTGGAGTGGCCGCTCGTGTTCTTCATGGTCCTCGGCTGGATGAGCACTCGCATCGATGGTCTGCCTACTCGCGCAACCTTCGCCGTGCCTGCGGTGGCGTGGGCGGTCGCAACCGGGATGAAGTACACGGCCCTCCTGTTCATCGGTTTGCTGGCAGTCGGTTGGCTCGTCTCCTGCTACCGCGAACGGCCGCGACGTGCCGCCCCGGCCGGCGCCGCACTCGTCATCGCCCTCGCGGTAGTGGCGGCCCCGTGGTTCGTCCGCAACTGGTCCGCCACTGGAGACCCGATCTACCCACTCGGCGGGCTGATGGGGATCGGCGAATCCGCCACTGAGGCCGGCGATCTCGGCCGGTACGCGGATCTCGATGGGATGTGGCGCTGGCTTCCGTGGCTGTACCACGCAACCGCTGATCCGATCGCCGATCACCGCCTCCACCCACTGTGGATCGTGCTCCACCTCGCGATTCTCGTCGCGGGCTGGCGGTGGCGGCACGAGCTCCCATGGTGGACGGTGCTGGGTGCCACCCTCGCACTGCTGCCGTTCCAGCCGGCGCCACGCATCTACTTGCCGATCCTGGTGCTGGACACGATGTTCATCCCGCTGCTGCTGCGCCCTCTGGATGGCGTTCGAGGCGCCCGAGCGCTCACCATCGCAGTTCTCCTTGTAGCGGCGGTGGTATCGGTCCCTCTGGCCGCTTATGAGCTTCTGGTCACCGGAGGCACAGCGGTCCCCAACTACCTGATCGGGCTCACCAACCGAGACGACTACCTTCGCGGTCGCGCCGTTGTCACTCCCGTCATGGAGGTGGCCCGGTCCGAAACTCCAGAGGAGGCCAGGTTGTGGACCTGGTGTGAGGACCGGGTCCTCTACTTCGAACGGTGGACACGACCGGACTCCCCCTACGGTCCACCGGCGGGTCTGGCCATTCTCGGCGAGCAGGGACCGGCCGCGTTGACGTCGGCCGCGGGCGACGTCGACTTCGTCGTGATTCGTCGAGACCGCTGTCCGAACGACTGGGGCCAGGTGACCTTCGAGAAACGCGGATGGCGAATCGATCCGGAGGTCCGGCACGACATGACCGCGTGGATTGCCGAAAACCTGTCAGAGGTGGCGGCCGACGACCGGTACGTGCTCTACCGGGTCAGCCACCGGTGAGTGCACCCTCAGTTCTCACCGAGCATCTGCTGCGGTCTCCGACTCCCTGGTGAACCGTTGAAGCCAATACGTGGCGGCGAGGGCGATCAGGATCGCGGCCACCGCACTCCCCGCCAGCGAACCCGGGTACAGCCGGAGGATCCCCTCGCGCGCCGTCTCGAGGATCGCCACAACCGCTGCCACGACCGGGACCAGGGCCACGTGGTGCCGGAGAATCAGCACGTAACACGCGAGAAGCAGCAGGCCGACGCCGACACCGCCTCCCAGCCAACGGGGCACCGTCGCGACTCCACCGACCCCGGCCATCATCAGACCGAACATCACCAGCACGAGACCCATCACAGACCTGAGCCGTGTCCAACCGCGACTCGTTGCGTGCACGAAGGCCAGCACCAGCAGCACCAGCGCCGAGGTGGTGATCCAGGAGCTGATCGGACCGAGTGCCGTCGCGAGCGCTGGCACCACACTGGCAGCGGCCTGGTAGGGTCCCCAATCGGGCTCGAGCGGCGCCCCGACCGAGCCGGCGATTGCGGCGACACAGGCCACGATTGCTCCCAAGGAGGCCCCAAGCATCAGTGATCGGCCGGTTCCGTCATCGGGTCCGGCCGGCGCCCACCGGGGAACCACTCCAACGCCGAGTCCCACCGCTACCGAGATCACGAGCATGGCGAGCAACGACCCGACGAGGGCGATCGACGACTGCAGCGAGTACGGCTGCGCGGTCGAGAAGTTGGCGGTCATGGCCGGCCACGAGTTCAGGACCTCGACCACCCCCAGCCCGAACAGGACCACGAAACAGATCACGAAGCTCGCGACCGAGAACTGCCCACGACTCCACCTCACAATCGCGAAGATCGCCCCGGCGAGGAACACCAGGACCATGGTCACGGTGCAGACGATCTGGACCACCTGGGCAAGCGTGCGGCGGTCGCGTTCCGATCGTTCCCAGCTCTCGGGCACATGAACGAACCGGTAGCTGTCGACGATTTCATCCCCGGCGATGTGGATAGCGATCCGGGTGTCGCCCTCGGACAACTCGGAGGCGCCGGGGTCCGAGTACACGAACCTCCAGTCACGCCGCTCGTCGTGTTGCTCCGCATCGGCCGAGACCTCTTCGAGACTCTCCGGATCGAGACCGTGGACGGACAGGAGGGCCGCCCGCGCCATCGTCCGTGCGTCGGCCTCCGTCAGCTCGGCCCCCGCTCGCTGCTGCGGCAGCTGGTGCCGGAAGCGGAGCAGCCGGCCGTCGCTTCCGAACCACAGGTCATACTCTTCGGCGCGCTCGGCAACATCGCCCTCGAACAATGCCCGGCGTACAAACCAGGCAGGCTCCTCGAGATACGAACCGAGCAGATCCGAGTAGGCCTCCTCGCCGCTCTCTTGCCACACGAAACGGTGAGCGATGTCCACACGTGCCGTCACGGTCGTCAGCTCACGCCACGTCGGGGGGACCTCGATGGTTCGCTCCTCGAACGCGCGGAGCGAAGCCGCCACGACCTCAGAGCGCCCGACCTCGAACGGCGGCGCGTCGCTCTTGAAGTCATTCACCACCAACCAGCCGAGGAGGGCGAGTACGCCGGCAATCAGTACCACACCTCGGAGGGTCCTGCCGATCCCCACCGTCAGCGGCTCGGGCTCGACCACGGGCTCGACCACGGGCGCGGAAGGCGGTTGCCACGCCCCGTTGGTGTCCTCGATGGCGACCTCGCCCCAGCGGCCGGACTTCCACCGGCCGCGCAGTACGACCCAGAGCGGCACGAGGGCGAGCACGACCACCAGCGCGCGGTCCAGCCAGATGCCGGGGGCCTCCGATGCAAAGACCGGCATCGAGATGAACACCACGTCGACCGCGAAGTGCAGCACGATCGCCGGGAGCAGGCCCAGCGCCAGATAGATGAGACCAAAGCCGACGGCGGGCAGGAAGATTTCGATCACCCTCGCATAGGACGGCTGTTGGGGGTAGTTCGCATGACCTGCGCCGAAAATCACCGCCTGCACGATCAGTGCACCGATGATCCACCACCTCTGTCCGCCAAACCGGCGGCCGAGCAGCGCGGCGCTGGCGATCGGGATCGCGCGGAACACCGACTCCTCCCAGAAGCCGGCCCACAACGAGATCGCGATCGAGGTGAGCCAGGGGAAGTACGTGGCCACGATGTTGGGGTCGAACAGAGGACTGGACGGAGTCCACCACCCCAGCCGTTCATTGGCCAACGCATAGAGAAACACCTCGTATGCCAGAAAGGCCGCTACCAGCAGCAAACCGGCGACGGTGTATCCCGCGACCCGGCGTGTGCCCGCGACCTCCGGCGCCCAGCTCCGCCACAGCTGGACGTGGTGTGGAAACGCCTTGCGGGTCAGACTCTCTGCCGCCATCACCGTGACCGCGAACAGCACGCCCATCGCCACCGCCTGCACCAGTGCCAGTACGAGCTGCTGTACGGTGAACGTCGAGACCGACACGGCGGTGTCGTAACCCATCCACGACAACGGCCACTGGTTCAGCGCCAACACGAGCCACACACACGCGACGGCCACGGCCCACTTGACGGGTGGCTTCCACACGACCCACCGCCCTCTGAGCAGCAGGAACAGGCCGATCACCGTCCCGCCGACCAGATACACCAGCGCCATCGCGATACTGGCACCGATGGCGATGCCGTTGTTAGCGGATCGCATCTCCTCGTATCGGCGAGAGAAAGCCTCGGGGACCTTCACGAAATGGGTGAGCTCGGTGAATCGGTCGCCGCTGACGGTCAAACGCAACCGGTAGCGGCCATCCTCTCCGACAGTCGCCGCCGGACGCTGGTAGACGAATGTGTGATCCACCCGATCGCTGGGACGCACCTCGTGGGACCCCTCGACCAGCTCGAACTGCGCGAAATCGACGGCCCAGTCGGCGGCCGCGGCGTCCTCCGCGACCCGCCTGGCGTCTTGGGTCTCCAGCGATGCACCCGGCGCGTCCTCGGGCAGTTTTTCGAAGAACCCGTACGGATCACCCGCCGGGGTGAAGCGGATCCGCGTCTCGTTAGTCTCGTACTCCCGGAAGTGACGCACCTCCCAGGTGTAGGGCGACACGAGCTCACCGGTCAGCATCTCCGCAAAAGCATCCTTGCCGCCTCCCTCGAGCTCGACATAGCTCTGCAGCTGGGAGTCGAGACCGAAGTTCGCGGTCTGCCGGTAGTCCGCGGGACCCCACCGGTGTCGTTCCGCGAGAGCCCGCGCCGCCGTAAGCGCTTGCTGGCGGCTCATCTCCAGATCGAGTTGCACGAGCGGAAACGCGCGCGGGAAGTTGACCGCCGCGAACCACACGCACGTCAGTGACACGACAACGAACACGAGCCAGAAGATCGGTTTGCGAAACATCGGCCCCCCGAGTCGATCCATCCGCCGGCGCTCACGAAGACGTGAGCTCGTGGAAGATGATGGAGGGGATTGTATCGTGGCCGGACAAGAGGTCGGCGAGCGCGGACCAGACCGGGCGTTGGCGGCTACCCTTCGCGCCGGACCATGACGATCGTGCGGTCATCCGCGAACGGAACACCGTTGGCGAACGCCTCGAGATCCACCTCGAGGGCGGCCGCCAATCCCCCGAGCGGCAGCTCGCGGTTGCGAATACACACCGCCTCGAGCCGGTCCTCGCCGTACTCCTCTTCCTCGGGATTCTCGGCCTCGGTGATGCCGTCGGTGTACAGAACCAGAGTGTCTCCCGCAAGCAACGCGGCCTCCCCCGCCTCGAAAGCGCCATCCGCGAGGATTCCGAGCGGCGGCCCGGTCGACTCCAGCCACTCGGTCTTGCCGTCGCGCCGCACGACGAGTCCGGAGTTGTGCCCGGCGTTGGCGTACCGGACCACACCACTCTCGGGTTCGAGCACCGCCATGAATGCGGTCGCGTACTTCTCGGGTGGCGTCCGCCGAAACAGCCGACGTGAGACCTGCTCGCACGCCTGATCGGCCGGGACTCCCCCCTCGATCGGACCGGCGGCCAGCGCCTCCACCGAGGTGGTGAGCATCGCGGCACCGATTCCCTTGCCCGAGACGTCGGCCAGGAAGAGCACGCACTCGCCACCGTCCCCACGCTCCACGACCTTGAAAAAGTCCCCTGAGACGCCGCGCGACGGCAGATTGACTCCGTACAGGTCGTAGCCGTCGGGCTCGGGCAGGTGGTCCGGGAGCGCCGCGACCTGGATCTCTCGAGCCAGGGCGACCTCGTGCTCGAGCTTCTTCCGCTCCACGGACTCTTCGGCGAGTCGCACGTTGCTGATCCGCATCGCCGCCACCGACGCGAGCGATGTCAGGAGCTCCATATCCTCCTCGGCGAACTGGCGCACGCTCAGCGTCGACCCGACGACCATCATTCCGAGCGGTCCGTCCGGAGTCTGCAGCGGTGAGGCAACCAGGCTGCGCACACCGGCGTTGAGGATGCTGGCAGCCTGATTGAATCGCTCGTCGATCTGGGCATCGAGGACCAGCGCGGCGAGGCCCTTTTCCGCCACCTCCCGTATCAGGGACCGGGAGTAGAGACAACGGTGGTTCGGGCCACGATGCGAGCGGCTGGCCGCGCACTCGTAGCTGCCGTCATCCATGCGAAGAAAGATCGCTCCCTCCTCGGGGCCAAGCTGCTCGAACGCGCGGTCGAGAATCAGATCGAGGAGCTCGTCGAGGGCGACTGTAGCGCCGAGGGCCTGGTGTACCTGGTTGAGCATCTGCAGCCGTTCGGCATACCGCTTCAGAGTCTCCGCGTCGGCGTCGGCAACGGCAACCACGGGTGTATGCACGACCGACGACTCGAGCAACTCGGCCGCCGGGCGGAACAACGTATGCTCCCCGAACGAGTCGCTCTCACCGGCGCGCGCTTCCGCACCGCCAACCTGTTGCACCGTGACCGTGCTGGCACCCAGGCCGATGATGTCACCGTCGTGGAGAACCGTCGCTTCGCTGATCGGTGTGCGGTTGACGTGAGTTCCGTTGCGTGAACCCAGATCCTCGATCAGCCATCGTTCATCCCGGTGCAGGAGCCGGGCGTGCTGGCGCGAGAGAGAGCGGTCCGCGATCACGAGATCGGCCTTGGAAGACCGTCCGATCACCTGCTCCTCGCCCTCGGGCCGGTACTCGAACGGCGGACCGTGAGCGGGAACCACATTCAGCGTGATCATGCGTTCCCTCCTGTAGACCGAGAATCTGTCTCAAATGATACCACGGAATTGGCTCCCTACAGGTCAGATACCGAGTCGGCTGCGCCAAAACGCTCAGGATCGCCGTCGAGTCTCCGATTCCGCTCCATCCGCCAACGGCAAACGCACCGTGAAGCGGGTCCATTCCCCGGGCTCACTGGCAACAGAGATCGTACCGCCAGCCTCCTGGACGATCCTCTTCGAGATGGCGAGACCCAGCCCGGTGCCACCCTGGGTCTTGGTGGTGAAAAACGGATCGAAGATCCGTTCGGCGACGTCGGGAGGAACCCCCAGACCGTTGTCCTCCACGTCGAGCCGAACCCACTCGTCCTCGGATCTCAACACGACCGTCACTCGGTTGTCGGCGCGCCGTCGATCCGGCATCGCCTGCATGGCGTTGACCAACAGGTTGGTCATGACCTGGCCGAGTTTTGTCGGGGAGCCGGCGACCCTGGGGACCTCCGCCAGATCGGTCTCGAGCTGCGCCCGTTTCAGGAGTGCGGCCCGGACGAAGGTCAGGGTTAGGTTCACGATCTCACAGAGGTCGGCGGAGACCTCCTCGTCCCGCCGTCGGTGGCTCAACTCGAGGCCCTTGGTGATCTCGGTGACCTGCGCGACCGCTGCGGTGGCATCGGTCACCTGCTGTCGGGCCTTGGAGATCACGTCGAGATGCTCCGGCCGAACGGGTTCGCCTGTACGAAGTTCGGTGGTCAGCTTGTCGAGCCGGAGCTGCGCCAAGTCGAGCCCCATGACCATCGCCGCCAGCGGATTCCGCAGCTCGTGTGCGACCCCGGCCGCCACCACCCCGAGGGCGTAGGTGCGTTCGGTCTCGAGTAGCCGGGTCTCGAGCTGGCTCACCTTCTTGCGCGTCTGGTAGGTTTCGACCGCCTCCCTGAGGACCGCCTTGAG
The DNA here is from genome assembly GCA_041552055.1 of Candidatus Sulfomarinibacteraceae bacterium. Taxonomy (GTDB): domain Bacteria; phylum Acidobacteriota; class Thermoanaerobaculia; order Thermoanaerobaculales; family Sulfomarinibacteraceae; genus JBFELO01. Next base: position 7,478 of record JBFELO010000182.1, read on the forward strand.
CTCGGCCGGTTCCCACGGCTTGCGCAGGTAGCGCCGGATCTTGCCGCGATTGATCGCATCGATCGCGTCATTCAGGTCGGTGTAGGCGGTGATCAGGATGCGGATCGTGTCGGGGTAGAGATCCTTGGTGGCCTCGAAAACCTCGACGCCGGTCATCCCGGGCATTCTCTGATCCACCAACAGCACTGCGACCTCTTGCCCCTCGAGGATCTCAAGGGCCCGTTGACCGCTGGGAGCGGTGATCACGTTGAAATCATCGGCACACGTGGCCTGGAGGACGACCAGATTCGAGTTGTCGTCATCCACGTACAGGATGGTGTCGTCCATGGAGAAATAGTATCAGGATCGAACAACTCCGCGCCAAGAAACCGCATCCACGGCGGGAGCTCTCGTTTCGAACACACTACTGGTGTTTTCGGACCAGCAGGAAGTAGTAGGCGCCCCCTGGTTCCAGGACAACACTGACTTCGGCGTTCTCTGGAAGAAGGCCTGCCAGACGCAACATTTCGTCACGAGTTCGGTAGAGCATCGTCCAATCCATCACGAACTCAGGCTCCCAGAAAAACTCGTTTGGCGCGACCGCGTTGCCTATCGCAAGAATTCCATCGTCCTCTAGCACCTCATACATCGCTCTTATGAGGTGTTGAGCTCTGGACTCGCGAATATAGTCGAACAAGCCGGTGGCAAATATGACGTGCTGGGAGTTTGGCTCCCGTAGCGGTAACCCCTCACTGATCATCTGTACGAAGGACAGATTCAGAAGGTTCAAATGAACATCGCAGTCCCACTTCCCGATCTCTCGGCGACTAGCCTGATAGGCGAAACTCAACGTCTCCTCTTCTTGATCTATGAGGGTAAACACAACGTTTCCTGGCCAGGTCCGGTTCCGCGCAATGAAGTCGGACACCTCTCTCGCCGGACCACAACCGAGGCTGACCACACGAAAGCTCGTGCCATCGTCGTTCCTGGAGATAACTCGGGTGTGCTCTTCTTCTAAAATTTTAATAATGAAGTCTTTGCGGGTCCTCACTCCCGCCGATAACGGGTGTTCACAGCCGAATTTGTGGATGATCTTGCCATACGCAGTGCCGCCTTCTAGGTCATCGTTGTAGTAATACAGCATCACCTGGTAATCCCCTGAGTACCCAAAGGGTTTTGTGTACGCGCGTTGGCACAATGGTGAGTCAAGCGCGAGGGGGGTAACCAATGTCTCCGTGTACTCCTTTGTTGCGAGA
>JBFELO010000183.1:0-8611 GCA_041552055.1 Candidatus Sulfomarinibacteraceae bacterium
TAGGTGGCTGTGGCCGAGGGGATCGCAGGCCCGAAGGGCCGGAGTGGGCGGGCTGGAGGCCTACAGCCACACGCAGGCGGGCTTGCGTCGAATCGAAGCGGCCCGACCAGCGAATCGAACACTCCGCCATCGAGGCGGCGTTGGAGATGAAGCTGGTCGGGACGCGGAGATTTGAACTCCGGACCCCCTGAACCCCATTCAGGTGCGCTACCAGACTGCGCTACGTCCCGACCCGGAGGGAGGGATCTCCCCTCCCCCATCTTGCAGCGGCACATTGTACGCGATCCCTCCCGGAAGCTCTAGCCCATTCGCCACGAGAGAGATACACCGCGATCGCAAGCAGAACTGGTCGCGCGTGGCCGGCTTGGACTCGAAAGTTGGCAGGGAATGCGACGGGTGAGCCGCATCTACCCCCTCCCGAGCCCGCTCATTAGGAATTATTCGCGATTTCATTGACTGAGTGTGCAATTGACCCCATATTGATTCCAAGGAGTGTTATATTGAGACTGGTTGTTCCAGTGGACGCGACAGCAGAGCTGAAATAGGGCGGCGGATCCTTTTTTTCGCCGACGCTTCACACCACGCGGAGACACTTCCTACCGATCGTCGAACAGCCCGGATCGAGGCTCACGACACGACGCCGAGAGCCGCGCCCGGGCGGATAGAACGGGAGGAGTCCATGGTTGTGTGCCGGCAGTGCCGCGACGTGTTCAACGTGATCGGCGGCGCCCTCAATGAACAACTCGACGCACCGAGCGTGCTCCAGCTGGTCGCAGAGACGCTGACCGAACAGTTCAACCTGTACGGCTGTCAGTTTCGGCTGCTCAGCCGAGACCAGCGCATCCTCGAGAGCGTCGCAGTCCACGGTGTGAGCCAGAATTTCCTCGACAAGGGACCCGTCGACGCCGAGCGCAGCGTGGTGGAGTCGCTCGAGGGGAACACCGTGATGATCCTCGACTGCACGTCGGATCCCCGGATCCAATATCCCGACGCGTTTGCCTCCGAGGGGATTACATCGCTGCTCTCGGTGCCCCTCAAAACCCGAGGACAGGTGATCGGAATGATGCGCCTTTACAGCGCCGAGGCGCGAGAATTCCACAAGGACGAGATCGATTTCTTCGAGGTGGTGGCGGTGTTCTGCGCCAGCGCGGTGATCCACGCGATGTTCCACCAGATTCTGGCTCACATCACCGAGGCGGGCCGGTCGTCGATCGAACTTCCCGAAGTCCTGAACAGCTTCGTCCGTATCGTCAGCGAGGATCTCCGGGCAAAGGGCTGCGCGATCCAGCTGTACGACGCGAAGACCTCGAAGCTCGAGCCGCGCGCCGCCTACGGACTGCGCCGCGGATTCGTTGAGCGTGTACCGAAGTTGGTGACCGATGCCACGATCACCGCCGTGTTGGCCGGGGAATGCACGGCGATCCTGCACCCCACTCACGATGACCGAGTCGTGCTCCAGAGCGACGTCGCGCGCGAGAAGGTCGGATCCATGCTGCTGGTCCCTCTCACCAGCCAGAGCCGGCCGATCGGTGCGCTCACGTTGTTCACCCACCACCCCTACCGGTTCTCCGAGGACGAGAAGCAACTCATGCTGGCGATAGGCGACCAGTGTTCCCTGGTCATCTGCAACGCCCAGATGTTCGCGGCTCTGAAGAGTCGGTACAACACGATGGTCGACGACTTCCAGCTCTGGTTCGACCACGTTCACGTCCACCCAAGGAGCGGATCCAAGGTTTGATGGTGCACCACGGCCCACTGCCCCACTCGCGAGAGAGGACCCGAAAGGGACGGCGGCAGTCAACACGAGCACGCCGGCGATCTCTCGCGGGTCAGCCGTTGTCTCAAGCGCACCACCATCAACCAGCCGAGGCCAACGCGTTCCCGAAGACTCGCAGGGATCGAGAAACGGACGGCGCACGATGAGGGTGAAGATCTCAAAGGCTTCTCTTCAGAGCGGGTTCCTGGTCGACGTCGAGGAGATGAGCGGAGAGCACGTGTGGTCGTGCTACCAGTGCGGCAACTGCTCCGCTGGGTGCCCGCTCGCGTTCGCCATGGAGCTGTTGCCGAACCAGATCATTCGCCTGCTCCACCTCGGCCAGGAGGAGGAGGTGTTCCGCGCCAACACCATCTGGCTGTGCACGTCGTGCCTGACGTGCAAGACCCGCTGTCCGCGCGGCGTCGATCTGTCGCGCATCAACGAGTCGATCCGCCACCTCGCGCTGCGGCGGGGAAAGGCGCCCGACCGATTCGGACCGGACCAGATAGAGCCCGGAGTAGCGGCCTCGGCGCCTCCTCAGGGCCTCGCCAGTGCGTTCCGCAAATTCGGCGGTTGAGAACGGCCCATGGAATACCTCTATTACCCGGGATGCACGCTCGTCGACACGGCTCGTAACTTCGACCGCTGCGGTCGCGCCGCTGCGCGAGCACTTGACGTCGAGCTCGTCGAGATGCCTGACTGGACCTGCTGCGGCACGACCTTCCCGCTCACCAACCGCAAGATCGTCGGCCTGGTGGCACCGGTGCGCACTCTGGTCAACGCGAGGGGGGAGGGCTACGAAGAGCTGCTCACGCTGTGCAGCTTCTGCTACAACGTCCTGAAACGGGCCAACTACGCGGTGCGGAACCGCGGCGACGAGCGGATGCGGATCAACGCGTACCTCGAGGACGAGTTCGTCCGCGCCGGCCAGGAGTACGACGAGTACGAGGGTGAGGTCGAGGTCGTCCACCTGCTCGAGGTGCTGCGCGACACGGTCGGATTCGAGTCGGTTACCGCCCAGGTGACGCGGCCGCTCACCAATCTCAAGGTCGCCCCCTACTACGGCTGTCTCCTGCTGCGGCCGCAATCGGAGATCGGGCTCGACGACGCCGACGAGCCGACGGTTCTCGAGGATCTGCTCGGCGCCCTGGGATGCGATGTGATCGACTTCCCCCATCGGGTCGAATGCTGCGGTTCCTACCTCGGCCTCAGCTCGCCGGACATCGCACTCCAGAACTCGTACGAGATCGTGCACACAGCCAGCAGGCTGGGGGCGGACGTGCTCGCCGTGGTCTGCCCGCTGTGCGCCTACAACCTCGACCTGCGGCAGGAGGAGATGCACCAGCGCTTCAGCGGCTTCCGGCAGGTCCCGGTGATGTACTTCACCGAACTCCTCGCGCTCGCACTCGAGGTGGAGGAGGAGGTGTACTCCTGGGAACGGCACGCCGTCGACCCCCTGCCCGTGCTGCAGACCGTGGGAGGGATCTGACGCCATGGCCGGCATCGGGATCTTCGTCTGTGACTGCGACGGCGAGCTTTCGGAGAGGATCGACCTCGAGGTCCTCGGGAGCAGGCTGCAGGAGCATCCAGACGTCGTCGACGTCATTCCCCACCCTCACCTGTGTTCCGAGGCCGGCCTCGCCCTGATCGAGGAATCCCTCGCCGGCAAGGGGTTGGGGGCGGTGCTCGTTGCAGCCTGCGCCTACGACCTCTACGACGTGGCGTTCCGGCCGATCATGGAAAAGGCGGAACTGGGTCCCGGACAAACGGTGAACCTCGATCTGCGGGTGTCGTCGAGCCGCGACGAGAACGTAAAGGCACGAACGAAACACTCGGTCGATCGCGCGCTCGCGCTCCTCGATCGCCTCGAACTGCCGAGCGACAAACTGGAGTTGGTCCCCGAGGAGGCCGACCACGGCGTCGTCCGCCGCGCGCTCGTGATCGGGGGTGGCATCGGTGGCATCCAGGCCGCCCTCGACATCGCCAACTCGGGCCACGAGGTGGTCCTCGTCGAGCGGCAGCCGTCTATCGGCGGCCACATGATCCAGCTGTCCGAGACCTTTCCATCGCTCGACTGCTCGCAGTGCATCCTGACCCCGAAGATGGCCGAGGTGGGGCGCCACCCGAAGGTCCGGCTGCTCACCACCTCCGAGGTCACCGGCCTCGAAGGCCGACTGGGGCGGTTCACCGCGAAGATCGAGCGCAAACCGCGCTACGTCCTGGACAGTTGCACTGCGTGCGGCGACTGCGTCGACGCATGTCCGGTGCTGGTGTGCGACCAGTTCAACACCGGACTTCGCTGGCGCAAGGCCATCTTTCAGCCGTTCCCCCAGGCCGTGCCGTCGATCTTCGCCCTGGACGACGAACACTGCCTCGGACTGTTTCCGCTCGCCTGCGGCAAGTGCGAGCAGGTGTGCGAGCCCGGCTCGATCGACTACGACATGCAGCCGGTCACCGAGGAGATCGAGGTCGGCGCCGTGGTGGTGGCCACGGGCTACGAGATGTACAGCTACGGCGACGTCTCGGAGTACGGCTACGGCAAGTACGACGACGTCATCAACGGACTCCAGTTCGAGCGCCTGCTGAGCGCCTCGGGCCCGACCATGGGCAAGGTGATGCGACCCTCCGACGGGAGGGAGCCGAAGGAGGTGGTGTTCATCCAGTGCGTGCGCAGCCGTAATCCCGAGCGAGGCAAACCGTACTGCTCCGGCATCTGCTGCATGTACACGGCCAAGCACGCGATGCTGTACAAGCACCGGGTCCCGGACGGACAGGCGTTTGTCTTCTACATGGATATCCGAGCCGGCGGCAAGGGCTACGAGGAGTTCGTGCAGCGGGCGATGGAAAACGACGGCGTGATGTACCTCCGCGGGCGGGTGTCCAAGGTCTTCGAGGAGAACGGGCGGATCGTCGTATGGGGGGCGGACACCCTGGTCGGCAAACGGATCGAAATCGCCGCGGACCTGGTGGTGCTGGCCACCGCGATAGTGCCCAACGACGGCTACGAGAGCGTCGCCCAGGTGACCGATCTCGCGGCCGACGAGCACGGGTTCTTCACCGCGACCCACGGGAAGGCCGACCCTGTCGGCGGCTCGGTTCCCGGCATCTACCTCGTCGGTTGCTGCCAGGGACCGACCGACATCCCGGAGACCGTGGCGCAGGCGAGCGGCGCCGCCGCCAAAGTGTGCGCCCTGTTCGCAGCCGAACCGAAGAGGGCGGTCCCGGAGCCCATGCTGGCGGAGGCTTGAGGAGCGATGGCGCGGATCGGGCTCTTCGTCTGCCGCTGCGGGCGGAACATCGCCGGCACCGTCGACGTGGCCGAGGTCGCCGGGATTCTGGCCGAGCACCCGGGCGTGGTGCACGCCGAGGAGTACACCTACATGTGCTCCGACCCTGGCCAGCTCAAGGTGGCGCAGACGATCGCAGACCAGCATCTGACCGGCGTGGTGGTCGCCGCGTGCTCGCCGCAGCTCCACGAGCGGACGTTCCGCATCGCCTGCGAGAAGGGTGGGCTCAACCCGTACATGTGCGAGATGGCGAACATCCGCGAGCACTGCTCGTGGGTCCATCCGGAGGAGCCGGCCACCACCGAGAAGGCGATCGAGCTGACGCGGGTCGCGGTCGAGAAGGTCAAGCACAGCCGACCTCTGACGCCAATCCGGATTCCCGTCAACCGCCGCGTGCTGGTCATCGGCGCCGGCATCGCGGGAATCCAGGTGGCGCTCGACGCGGCCCGCGGCGGCTACGATGTCGTGCTGGTCGAGCGGGAGGCGTACGTCGGCGGCCACATGGCACAACTGTCGGCCACGTTTCCGGAAATGGAGAGGTCTCGCTTCCTGCTGCGGCCGAAGCTGGCCCAGTTGCTGAGCCACGACAACGTCTGGCTGCTCACCAACAGCGAGGTCGTCGAGCTGACCGGATTCGTCGGCAACTTCAAGGCGACCATCAAGACGCGACCGAGCACCGATGCCGAAGCGGGGCTCGATCTGGCGGACGAGGTGTTCCCCCGTGGGGTCGAGCGCCAGCGACAGGAGAGCACCGTAGAGGTCGAGGTAGGGGCGGTCGTGCCGGCCATCGGTTACGACGTGTACCCGCTCGAGTCGATCCCGGAGTACGGTTCCGGCTCGATTCCAAACGTCCTGACGAGCCTCCAGTTCGAGCAGCTGCTGCGGACCTCGGAAGGGGGCGAGCTGCGACGGCCGTCCGACGGCGCGGTGCCGCGCGAGGTCGTGTTCATTCAGTGCGTGCGGTCCCGCGACCGCGAGCACGGGATGCCCTACTGCTCGCGGATCTGCTGCATGTACACCGCAAAACAGGCGATGCTGTACAAGCAGCGGGTTCCGGACGGCCAAGCCTACGTGTTTTACATCGACATCCGGGCGCAGGGCAAGGATGACGAGGAGTTCATCCGACGCGCTGCGGAGCAGTACGGTGTGTTGTACTTGCGCGGCAGGGTCTCCCGCATCTTCCCCCAGGACGGCAAGGTCGTGGTCTGGGGGGCCGACACCCTGAGCGGCATGAACGTCGAGATCCCGGCCGACGCGGTGGTGCTCGCGCTGGCCATGACGCCGGCTCACGGTGCGCTCGACGTGGCCCGATTGTTGGGCGTAGGCGCCGACGACCACGGCTTTCTCACCGAGGCCCACCCCAAGCTCAGACCGGTGGAGACCAGCACCGCGGGGATCTTCCTCGCCGGTGCCTGTCAGGCTCCTCGCGACATCGGCAGCTGCGTGGCTCACGCCTCGGGAGCGGCGAGCAAGGTGCTCGAGTTGTTCTCGGCGCGCCACCTCGAGCGCGAGCCCGAGATCGCTCACATCGACGAGGGCATCTGCGCAGGTTGTTTCGACTGCCGCGAGGTCTGTCCGTCGCGCGCCATAGAGGTCAAGGAGATCCGCGACCGCAGGGGCGAGCTCCTCGACACGGTCGCCACGGTCAACGACGGCCTGTGTCAGGGCTGCGGTCTGTGTGTCGCGACCTGCAGATCCGGCGCCGCAGACCTCGAGGGCTACACCGACTCGCAGCTCTTCAGCCAGATCGAGGCGCTGAGTTCTCGGTGGACGAGCACGACGTCGGCCGAGAAACCGGGTGGAGGACACGGTGGCTGAACTGAACCCTCCCCCCTGGGAACCCCGGATCGTCGCCTTCGTGTGCAAGTGGTGCACCTACGCCGGCGCCGATCTCGCCGGCACCGTCCGGCTGCGGTATCCCGCCAACGTACGGATCGTCAAGCTGCCGTGCTCGGGGCGGATCGACTGCTTTTTCATCGTCAAGGCGCTCGAGCAAGGCGCCGACGCCGTGCTGGTTTCGGGATGCCATCCGGGCGACTGCCATTACTCCGACGGTAACTACCACGCACGTCGACGATTCAGGCTGTTCCGCCGCCTGCTCGAATTCCTCGGCGTGGATTTGAGACGCGTCCAGTTCGCGTGCGTGTCGGCGGCCGAAGGCATGAAGTGGGCCGACCTCGTGTCGGACCTCGCCGACGAGGTGCGGCAGCTCGGCCCGTACCGCGAGTACCACCAGATGTGTGCAGGAGACGGGACCGGTGATGAGCGAGACCGCGAAGCAACACACGCGTGAGCTCCGGGCCCTGAGCCGGAAGCTTCTCGTCGAAGGCGACGTCGACGTGATGATCGGCTATCGCGACGGGATCTGGGAAGACACCACCCGACCGCACTTCGCGACCTCGCCCGAGGCGACCCAGCAGCTGGTCTGGAACCGACACTGCGCCAACAACCTCACTGTGTACCTGGCGCGCCCGGAAATCCGGCAGCTCGGACGTCCCGCCGTCGTGGTCAAGGGGTGTGACGCTCTTACGCTCGACGTCCTCGTGCGGGAGCAACAGATCGCTCGCGACGACGTCGTCGTCGTCGGCGTAGTCTGCGACGGTGTCGTCGACTCCAGCCACGGCTCCGAAGGCACCCGCCTGCTGCCGAAGTGTGACAGCTGCACCGTGACCACACCCCCTCGTGTCGACCATCTGGTGGGCGACCCCGGGCCGGCCCGGACCCCGCTCCCGCCCGATCGTTCGGCCCTGGAGCGGATCGAGGCGCTGACGACCGAGGCCAGGTGGCAGTACTGGCAGTCGGAGCTCGAGCGCTGCCTGAAGTGCTACGCCTGCCGAGCCGTGTGCCCGCTGTGCTACTGCGATCGGTGCTTCGTCGAGCAGAGTCGGCCGGCGTGGACCTCGTCGAGCCAGACTGCGAAAGCGAACTTCGTATTCCACCTGTTCCGAGCGTTTCACCTCGCCGGCCGGTGCGTCTCCTGCGGCGAGTGCGCACGCGTGTGTCCGGTGGAGATCCCGCTCGATGTGTTGAACCAGAAGATGGCCGAAGAGGTCGCCGACCTGTTCGGCTTCGTCGCGGGTGAGGATCCCGATGCCAAGGCACCCCTGGTGACATTCACACGCGACGATCCACAGGAGTTCATCAGATGAACGGTCGTTTCACTCTGCCGTCGCCCGAGAGAAATCAATGACCCGTTGGTCGATCGACCGCCCTCGACTGGACGAGCTTCTCGAGCTCATAGTTGCCGGTGGCGACCGGCTCGTGGCGCCGGTCCGCTTCGGCGAACGTCTCACCTTCGAGCCGGTGACCGACATCGGCCACATGAAGCGCGAGTACGTCAACACGACCCTGCCGCCGAAGGAGTACCTGCTGCCGCGGACCGAGCCGGTGTTCCGGTTCAGCCGCAGCTCCGGCGGGATCGAGGTGTCCGACTGCACGGCGGACGATCGCCCCACCGTGCTGTTCGGGGTCAGACCGTGCGACGCGGCAGGGATCGACCGGATGGAGCGAGTCTTCGGCGACGAGCGGCGGGAGGGGATCTTCCTGGACCGACGCGAGCGCACGACGA
>JBFELO010000184.1:0-8529 GCA_041552055.1 Candidatus Sulfomarinibacteraceae bacterium
ATGATACCGCCTCGCTTTCTTCCCTGGTCTCGATCGACGGCAGAGCCGAATCCGAAACGGCCGCAAGGGAAGGTTCAGGTTCGGGGATGACCAACTGCTCCGGTTCGGACGGCGGGCCGCTCCACGTCAAGCTGGAGCTTTTCAACTCCTCTGGGGGCAGGGTGTGTCATGCGGGTCGGCCCAACTTTCCCGGCTGGCAGCGTGATCCCCGCTTGATCTGCGTCATCAAGTTCGAGGACGACTACACGTTGAGGGTGATGGCTGGCGGTATGGGCAACGCATCGCCCCACGTCGAAGAGGGTCCTCCCACCACTGAGGTCGAGATCCCCTATCTCCTGAGTGTCAGTCTCAGGGAAATCGTGGATGGAGGGAACCTCGAGGACGCCAGAGACCAGAGCAAGAACGAGTTCTGAGCTGGCGCTTTCGTCAACGCGGAAGCCAACGTGGTGCCTGCCGGGCGCTACCAGCCCGGCAGCGCGCCACTAGGCGAACGGGAGCGACCGGACGTGACGGCCACGATTCCAGGTTCCCGTTCGCTGATCGAGCCGTAGCTCAGATCGCTGGAGGGACCAAATGGTCGGCACGTCCAACGCCTGCGGATCGGCACGGTCGTCACCGATTCCGCCACCCTCGACCGCGGGGCTGCAACAGGGGTCCTCAGGAGCCGCCGCGCCTGCCGAGGGAATGACCGCGAGCGGCTCTTGTGGCCCGGCGGTTTTCGTCATTCGGTCTCGACTCCGTCAGACTTTGACATTGAATCTCTCTCGACATATGTTTGAGGTACAAGAAGCTTATCGTAATACAGGCTCGTTCGCGATTGGACTATGAGCCCTCGAAGCACAACGGCCGTGGGCACTCGGCCCAGGGAACCTCAGCGGCACTGCGGTGCCGCCTCCGGGTTCCTGGGAAGAGGATCCAAGATGAGCTCGCGGCTCATGGCTCGATCGTCCAACAAGTTCTCCTACGTCAGGCTGGGGATCTTCCTAGCCACTCTCTACTGGTTCGTCGAGTCGGCAATACACAGTTTCGCGCTCGGCTACGGCAGCTATTTTTCTCAGCTCTTGACCACCGACCCCCACGAGCTCTGGAAGCGTCTGCTCGTCGCCGCTCTCCTGATCGCGTTCGGGCTGTCCTCCCAGCGCGGGATCAACGCCCTGCGACGAACCGAAACGGCACGCGCGACGAGCGAGAAGAAGTACCAGACCCTGTTTCAGGAGGCCATGAATCCAATCTTCGTGCTCGACAAGCAGGGTCAATTCAAAGAGTACAACCAGGCCACCCTTGGCTTCTTCGAGTGTAGCGGCTCAGATCTGCTGTCGACCAGATATCAGGAGCTCGCGAGCCTCTCCACGGCCGAGAGACGACGTGATCCTTCCGTTCCAGAGGAAAGCCCCATGTCATACGAGGTCGAACACTCTGTGAACGACCACATGAAGACCCTTCTGCTCAACGTCGCACCGGTCCGGTTCGAGGACAGCCCACCGCTCTACTTCGCGATCGGGCAGGACATCTCCGAGCGCAAGCTGGCCGAGACGAACCTCACGCTCGCTCATGCCGAACTCAACCAGATATTCCAGACTGCGTCGTCCGCCATGAGGCTGATCGACAACGAATTCAACGTCCTCAAGGTCAACCAGACCTTCGCCTCCCTGTCAGGCGTGACCGCCGAGGATGCAATCGGAGAGAAGTGCTACGACGTGTTCGCCGGCGACTGCTGTCACAGCGACAAGTGCCCGCTCAATCGAGTACTCGACGGCGAGGCGGAGATCGATCTGGAGGTGAACAAACTCCACCGCGACGGCACGCCGGTGCCCTGTCTGCTGACTGCGCGGCCCTTCCTCGCGCCGGACGGCGCTCCGCTCGGAATCGTGGAGTCGTTCAAGGACATCGCCGAGCTGAAATCCGTCCAGGAGGAGCTCAGGACCGAGCGCGACAGGCTGCGGTCCATCCTGTTCCAGCAGTTCGAGGGCGTCGGCATCGTCCGGCGCGACTTCACCCTCGAGTACCAGAACAGCGCGCTCACCGAGGAGATCGGGGACTTCCAGGGGGAACCGTGCTACTCGGCCTTCCTGAAGAACACCGTTCCATGCCCGTCGTGCCTGATGCACGAGGCTCTCTCCAGCGGCAGACCCCAGCAACGGGAGTTCACCACCTCGGCCCAGCGAGTCTACGAGCACACCTACACGCCGTTCCGAGACGCGAACGGTGAGGAGAAGGTGTTGGTCCTGCTCCGAGACATTTCCGACCAAAAGGCCTCCCGAGCTGCCGTGGTCCGCTCCGAGCAGCTGGCCGCCATTGGCGAGCTCGCGGCCGGCGTCGCCCACGAGATCAACAACCCGATCAACGGTGTACTCAACTACGCTGAGCTGCTCATCGAGGGACACCCTCAACTGGAGACGGTGCACGAGCTCGCCAACATGATCGTCTCCGAGGGTGAGCGGGTCGCCAAGATCGTGAAAAGCCTGCTCGACTTCTCGCGTCGAGACTCGGAGTATCGAATCGCGGTCGACTTCGGCCAGCTGCTACCCGACACCCTGACGATCACCAACGCTCTGCTCCGCAGCAGCTTCATCACGGTCAACGTCGACATCGCAGACGACCTGCCGCAAATCGTCTGCGTCCCCCAGGAGATCCAGCAGGTCTTTGTCAATCTCGTGAACAACGCCCGCGACGCACTCAATCAGAAGTACCCACTGGGTGGGCCAGACAAGATCCTCGACATCGCCGCACAGATCGAGCAGGTGGATCACGACCAATTCGTCACCATCGCCTTCCACGATCACGGAAGTGGCATCCCGGCCGATCTGATCGACAAGGTGACAAGCCCGTTCTTCTCCACCAAGCCCCAGGGGTACGGCACCGGCCTTGGATTGACCATCAGCCACGAGATCATCGCCGCGCACGGAGGTCGCCTCGTGATCGAGAGCCGAGAGGGCGACTACACAAAGGTCGCAGTTCGGCTCCCCGTGGCACCGTCAGCGGCGGAAAGTGACAGCCATGACCAAGGGCCGCATCTTAGTTGTTGACGACGAGGAGAGCATCCGCTTCACTTTTCAGAGTTTTCTGAAAAAGGCCGGATATCAGACCTCGACGGCTGTCGGCTACACCGACGCCGTCACCGCGATCGCCGAATCCGACCCCGACGTGATCTACATCGACATCATCCTCGACGGGCGCTCCGGGATCGACCTGCTCAAGCATGTCAAGAAGAGCTCTCCGAACACCGAGGTGATCATCATCACCGGAGCTCCGACCGTCGAGAGCGCGTCGGACGCCCTCCGTCTCGGCGCCCTCGACTACATCGTCAAGCCGGTACGGAGGGACGCGCTGGTTCGATCCGCGGCCAGGGCGCTGGACCACAAGATCCTGCGCGAGGCCAAGGACGAGTACCGACTCAATCTCGACGCGATCTTCCACAGCGTCCGGGACGCGATCATCACCGTCGACGAAGATCTCCACGTCGTCGAGGTGAACGCGGCTGCCGAGAAGCTGTGCGCGATCCGGCGCGAGCAGTCCGTCGGCCGACCGCTCTCCGAGTGGGACCACGCGTGCAGCGGCGCGTGCCTGGCCTCGTTGTACGAAACCGTGGCCCGTGGAGAGTCAGTCGAGGACCCGTTCATCGAATGCAACGCCGCCCACAACGCGGCACAGGTCACGAGCGCGACCGCGACGCCGCTTCGCCGGGGCAACGGCAAATCCTGCGGCGGCGTCCTCGTGGTGCGGGACGAGACCCGCCTGGTGGAGCTCGAGCAGAGCCTGCGCGAACGGCGGGAGTTCAGCCGGATCGTCGGCAACAGCAAGGCCATTCGAAACGTGCTCTCCATGATCCAAGCGCTGGCGGAGGTGAACAGCTTGGTGCTGCTGACCGGCGAGAGCGGGACCGGAAAAGAGCTGGTCGCGGACGCTCTCCACGGGGCCGGACCCAGGAGTGACCGGCCTCTGATCAAGGTCAACTGCTCCGCGCTCTCCGAGAGCCTGCTGGAGAGCGAGCTGTTCGGCCACGTGCGTGGCGCCTTCACCGGCGCGATCAAGGACCGGGTCGGCCGCTTCCAGAAGGCGCACGGAGGCACCCTCTTCCTCGACGAGATCGGCGAGATCACGCCTAGCATGCAGCTGCGCTTCCTCAGGGTGCTCGAGACCAGGCAGTTCGAGAGGGTCGGCGACTCCAACCCGATCCGGGTGGACGTCCGCGTCATCGCCGCGACCAACCGCGACCTCAGGTCGAGGGTCGAGCGCGGCGAGTTCAGGGAGGACCTGTACTACCGGCTCAAGGTGGTCGAGATCCGCCTGCCACCGGTCCGGGAGCGTCGCGAGGACATCCCGCTGCTGGTGCAGCACTTCCTCGCCAAGTTCGGCAAGGCGTTCGGGAAACCGATCCACTCGGTATCCGACTCGGTCATGGAGCTGTTCAGGTATTACCACTGGCCCGGCAACGTCCGCCAGCTCGAGAACACACTCGAACACGCGTTTGTCGTCTGCCCCCATCACACGATCGGCGTCAACGACCTGCCGGCGGACTTCATGAACGGCACCGGCCAGCGTTCCCCCGGCAACGCCGACTTCGGGTCCGCCGAGGCGCGCGCGATTCGCGGGGCCCTCAGGAACTGCTCCTACAACAAGTCGGAAGCGGCGCGCCGCCTCGGCATCAGCCGCCGGACCCTGTACCGCAAGCTCAAGCAGCACGGCATTCCGGATTGACGCCCGAGCGCGGCACGGGAGCCAACCTCGCTCCCGACGCGACGGTGCGGCCAACGCTTGCCCGCGGCGCGAAAAAACGCCCGGCCCCGGGGACGGGGCCGGGCACGGGCCGTCGTCGTCAATCGCGGTGCGCTGCGGGTCCGGCCGCTCATCAAGACGGCTATCTGGGCTTCTTGCCTCCGCTGCGCTCCAGGATGCGGACGTCCATGTAGGTCAGGTTGTTGACGACGTCGATCACACCCACGGCGCCGCCGCCGGGCTCCTCCTCCGCCTCGAGGGCCTCCTCCTCGGCCGGCTCCTGGACCTGCGTGTACGCGTCGAAGAACGTGTTGAGCACGACCGGGCAGTTCAATGAGTCGAGGCTGAAGGTGACCCGGTAGTCGCCCGCGGCGGACGGCTTAGTTGCGGGCGGTACCGGGGTCGTGTCGTTGAGGTTCTTGACGTCCCAGGTGTAGCCGTAGATCACCTTGCCCTTGACGTTGATCTCGGCCGAGTAAAAGCCCGGGCCGTCGCCGCCCTCCCATACCACTTTGTTGAATATACTCCCGTTGACCACGTCACCGGGACAGTCGACTCCTTCGGGGTATGAAATGGGCGATGTCCAATGTCCGAAATCCTCGTCCCATTCGAGGTATTCGAGGCAAGCGTCGTCCCTTTGAAGGAGCAGCTTCTGGATGGTCAGGCGCGCGCAGCCGGAGTACACCGTGGCCTGGTACCCGTCGAACTTCTCCGCGTAGGTATAGTACACGGTTTCGTCGATTTCATCATCGGGATTCGGATCCCAAACGAGCCCAACGGTGGCCAGGCCCCACAGTTCGCTGATCCCCCAGCCCTCCAGGTGCCGTATCCCGTACTGCAGCATCGGAGTCGTGAGATCCTGGATCAGCACGACCTCGGTGCGCACCTTGGACCGCGTGTACCAGTCGACCGACTCGAGGTTGTCGCCCCAGTCGATCCAGTGCACGTTCACGTCCGGTGCTTCGGAGCTGTCGCCCCAGTTCGCCGACTCGGCCTGCCAGTCGCTCATCGAGTCCTGCTGCTGGAACACCGCCATGCAGTCGGGATCGGTGCGGTCGGCGCACGGCGCAGGACCGATGATTTCCCCTGTCAGGCCATCGTCGCAGTAATCCTGGTCATCGGGGTCGGCGAGGCAGCTCTCCGGGTTGCCATCGAGATCGGTTCCCCACCAGTACCACATCGCCCCGTTCAGGTTCTCCACTCCAGGCGCGCCCCGCAGCACCTTGGTCACGCCGTCGCTCCAGATCACCGGAAACGACAGGTTGTTGCCCGCGGCCTCCCCGCCGGGCCGCCCACCGCCTTTCTTCGCCGCCTCTG
This sequence comes from Candidatus Sulfomarinibacteraceae bacterium, assembly GCA_041552055.1. GTDB lineage: Bacteria > Acidobacteriota > Thermoanaerobaculia > Thermoanaerobaculales > Sulfomarinibacteraceae > JBFELO01. Next base: position 6,034 of record JBFELO010000184.1, read on the forward strand.
CCGCCGTGCCGCCCAGCACGGCCACCGCCGCGGCCAGGGCGAGCACCGCCGCCAGCCGAATTGGACGCAATTTCGTGTTCATGTTCTCTCCTCCTTTTCACCAAGCCCGTTGTCGATCTACTTCTCCGTCCGGATAGTGCGCAAACGCCCGTCAGCAGCCTCCGATCCCGGCTCCCCGATCGACAGGGGCTCGACGGTTCTCGGGCGTCCGGCGATCCCCGTCTGCCCCCGGCGGCCGTGAGTTGTTTCCCCCGCCTCCCCGGTATGTGTTGAATGCGCGAAGGCAACCGGGTACAACTTTCGTGCCAGCAACAGACTGGACGGCAGCCTGCCGGACAGCAGGCTCACAAATATTTTTTTTGCAGAGACTTCGCCATCTACAGCCGGGGGCAGCGTACGCATTTCGGGAGCCCCGGGCCTGTGTCTCGCCACACCCGACGCCACACCACAGTGTGCCGCGGCACAGCGACCGGGTGGCTCCGGCAGGAAAAGTGGCCCACGTCGCGGGACGTGGGCCGAGCGAAGACCGCAAGTTCCGGTCTTGCGCCGGAAGGAGGAGTAAAGGAGAGCCGGAAGCTCGGACCCCTCGACTAGAACCCGCCGCGCCGGGACGAGCCGCCGCAGGTCGCGAGCTCCTCTCCGTACTCGTCGTACACCACGTGCCGCTCCATCTCGGTGGTGAGAATCTCCTCGACCTCGACTTCCGACATGCACCACGACACGTCGCCGTAGTCCTCTCCCTGGTTGTCGAGCGCCCACGCCAGCGCCCGCAGGTGGTTTTCATCGCCCGCCGCCAGGTTCTGCGCGATCAGGGCCACGTCGGCGTGCGCAGTCCCGTTGGCCGTCGGGTCGGACCACCCGAGAACGTCGTTCAGCACGCACAGCTCGCCGTGCTCCCCCTCGACCTTCAAGCCCGCCTGCAGGGCACTGATGAGGGTGGTTCCCTGATCGACCACGGGCCCGTACTCCTCATCCCACCACGTTGAGTCGAGAGCGGGGGGCTCCTGAGCCGGCAGGTCGTACTCCCTGATCAGCTTGTCGATCAGCTTCAGGTGCTGGTTCTCGGCGTTGGCCAGGTTTGCGAAGACGCACGTGTCCTCGACCTCGAGCAGGTTGTCGCAGTACAGGTCCTGGAACGAGCGGTACACCTCGTACGCCAGGTACTCCTCGAGCCAGAGATTCACGACGCCTGCCGTTTCGAACTCATCGAAAGCTTCCGCGTCCTGGTGCAGCTCCTCGAACCGGTCACGCAAGACCTGCTTGCAGCTGGCCGACTGGTGGTCCCCCGTGGCACCCTGGGCGTCGACCGCGACCGCACACACGACGAGAAGGCACGCACAGATGGCAACGAGACCTCTTCCACCGCATGACATGACGAATCCCTCCTTTCACGTCGGCGTGGCGCGCCGACGGTCGCCCGTTCGAGACGCACGATCCGTGCCAGCAGGGTCGTCGCTCGAAACCGCGCATCTGTCCGCTTTCGATCTTGCGACACGAGACAACCGCTTCAATGCGCATCTGACCCTTGAGAACCCAGTCAGGACAAGGCAACGGCGAGGCCGCGGGCCTCCGGCGGCGGCGGCGGGCACCGCCCGAGTCAGGAAATGGACGAGGTCTTCCCGACGTCGCGCCGGGGCCGGGATTCGTTGGATCATGGCACAGTTCTCACGGACACACGTTGTGACACCCTCCCGTCGATCCGGGGCTTGGGGACCCGAGACGCCTCGCGCGAGCCGGCTCGAGTACCCGATCGCGGACGAGGCGTGCGACCTCATCGGTGCTCGCGCACCGATCTCGGTTCACTCGTCGCTCGACGGCGACGACCTGGTGATCGAACGCCGGCTCCTCGAGCGCGGCGCGCGGCGCTTCTGAAGTGCGCATCGTCGATTTCGAGGACGGACGGACGACCAGAGACCCCGAGCTCCGGCGCTCGTGGGTGGAGGCGCGAGCACGGTGCGTCGCATCGGCCCTTTCAGAACGCGGGGGTCGGTCGATGGCCTCGCTCCACCCGTGCCCGCCTGCGGCCGTCGCCGAGCCCGGTCAGGGCACCGTCTGCTGAACCTGAGCGAGCAACTCCGCCGTGTTGGCCGCCGGGTCGTACATTCCCATGAACCGGTTGACCAGGTCGGTGTCGGTCTCCGCCAGATCGGCGACGAACGGGGGCGACACGCTCTGGAACAGCAGCTCAGCCGTGACGCGCAAGGGCCCGGTTACTTCTCCGATGCCGATGATCTCGTAAACGACCCGATCCGATCCTCCCTGGAAGTCGACATCACCCAAGGCGCTCCCATAAACCGCGAAGTCGGGTAGGGCAGTGGCCTTGTCGAAGCCGGCGGGCAGCAGGCGGTTGTCCTTGGCGTACGAGTCCGCTCTCAGCAGGGTGTAGGTCACCTCGCCGTCTGTGTTCAGCATGATCGGCTCGTAGATCTGGACCTGGTCTGACGAGGTGATGAGGTCGTAGTGCTGCTCGAAGGTGGAGAGGTCCTGGTCGGCGTC
>JBFELO010000185.1:0-8516 GCA_041552055.1 Candidatus Sulfomarinibacteraceae bacterium
AGTGGGAGGAGTTTTTCTCGAGCGGCCGGCAGGATGACGACTGAAGGAGGGGCTCGAGGGCTTGCGGGCGTGGGGGCGTGGGGGATTGAACGGAGCGGGTCGCGGGGAGTACCCCCTCAGGCCCTCAAGCCCCCAAGCCCGCATCCCCAGGCCGCGAAGCGGCCGGTCACCCCCTCACCCCCTCAATCCCACCTTGGCAGCCCTGGTGCACCGCGCTACACTCCCGCGCGCAGCGACCGGCTGCCAGAGGAGGTTCGATGTCCAACGTGAAAAGCGTGCTCGCCGATCTCGGACTCGAGGAGATCAACACCGGTGCCTGCACTGGAACGTGGATCGAGTCGTCGCAAGGTCAGGAGCTGACCTCCGTCAATCCCGCGGACGGCGCGCCGCTGGCGCAGGTGAACCAGGCCGACGAGGCTGCCTACGACGAGGTAATCGCAACCGCGTCACGGGCGTTTGCCGACTGGCGGATGGTTCCAGCACCGGTCCGCGGCGAGGTCGTGCGCGACCTCGGCAACGAGCTGCGCACCGCCAAGGACCCGTTGGGACGGCTGGTGTCCCTCGAGATGGGGAAGATCCTGTCCGAGGGCCTCGGCGAGGTCCAGGAGATGATCGACATGTGCGACTTCGCGGTCGGCCTGTCTCGCCAGCTGTACGGACCGACGATGATGTCGGAGCGGCCCCGGCACCGGATGTACGAGCAGTGGCATCCGCTGGGTGTGGTGGGCATCATCACTGCGTTCAACTTCCCGGTCGCGGTGTGGGCCTGGAACGCGGCCTTGGCCGCCGTGTGCGGCAACACCATGGTGTGGAAGCCGTCGTCGGACACTCCGCTGACGGCGATCGCGGTGCAGCATATCTGCAACCGGGTCATGAAACGTCACGGGCTCGAGGGCATCTTCAACATCGCCATCGGCCCGGGCCGCACGGTGGGAGAACGCCTGATCAACGACCCACGCGTGCCGCTGGTCTCCTTCACCGGATCGACCACCATGGGACGCCACGTCGCCGAGGCGACCGCCAGGAGGTTCGGCCGCAGCATCCTCGAACTGGGCGGCAACAACGCGATCATCGTCGAGCCCGACGCCGATCTCGACCTGGCGCTGCGAGCGGTGCTGTTCGCGGCCGTGGGAACCGCGGGCCAGCGCTGCACCTCGCTGCGCCGCCTGTTCCTGCATTCGAGCATCGCCGAGACCTTCGTCGGCCGACTCGCGAAGGCCTACGCCAGCATCACGATCGGCGACCCTCTCGAAGAGACCACGCTGATGGGACCGCTGGTGAACGAGCGCGCAGTGAAGGACCACTTCGCGGCCCTGGAGACCATAGGGCAGCAGGGCGGGACTGTCGTCTGCGGTGGCAGCGCTGTCGACCGCCAGGGGTACTACGTCGAGCCGACGATCGTAAAGCTCGCCGAGCAGATCCCGATTGCCTGCGAGGAGACCTTCGCCCCGATCCTCTACGTGCTCGAGTACGACGATCTGGGCGAGGCGGTCGCCACCCATAACGCCGTTGCGCAGGGGTTGTCCTCGGCTATCTTCACGTCCAACCTCTACTCTGCGGAGCGATTCCTGTCCCACGAGGGCTCGGACTGCGGCATCGCGAACGTCAACATCGGAACCTCCGGCGCGGAGATCGGCGGCGCCTTCGGTGGCGAGAAGGAGACCGGCGGCGGCCGCGAGGCCGGGTCCGACTCCTGGAAGGCATACATGCGCCGCCAGACGTGCACGATCAATTGGAGTCCCGATCTCCCGCTGGCCCAGGGCGTGGAGTTCGACGTGGAGTGATGCCCGCCACGCAATCGCGGCGGCTGATGAACGACTGAATGGACGACCGTGGTTCGACGGCCCACGTCGGGTTGAGGGGGTGAGGAAATGAGGGCCTGGCCCCCACCGGGATCGGGATGAAGGGGTGCGGGGATGAGGGGATGAGAAAGTCCTGTTCGATCATCGTTTTGCTATGCGGTGGCTAATGGTCCTTATTCAAGTTGAAGGCAGATGCGGACTTCGACGTGATGGATGGAACTTCGAGAGACCATTGCAATCTTGACGCATTCAAACTGGCACACACACTCGTCCTCCTGGTATATCGGGTGACGCGCGGTTTTCCCCGCGATGAACTCTACGGAATCACGAATCAGATGAGGAGAAGCGCCTTGTCCGTTGCGACGAACATCGTCGAAGGACACGGGCGGAAATCTGACGCGGACCGCTTCCGATTCCTGGATTTCTCCTTCGTGTCAATCCGCGAAATCGTGTACTACATCGAACTCTCACTCGATCTCGGATTCCTCCATCGCAACAGAATGAAGGAGTTGACCCAGATTCAGGGCCGCACCGCAGCCGCGCTTGCCGGATTGATCAAAACAAGGAAAACCGGGTAACGCAGTCGCAAGCAGGGCTACGACGTGTGCCATCGGGTATCAGCCCCTCGACACTCAGGCGTCGAGCGCCAGACACCCATCCCCTCACCCCCTCATCCCCAGGTGCCGTAGGCGCCGGCCATCCCCTCATCCCCAGGTGCCGAAGTCACCGGTCACCCCCTCACTGCTACCATGTCCGCCATGGAAGGCCACATCCTCATCGTCGACGACGATCCTGGAGTCCGCAAGGTGCTCAACCGGATCCTCTCCGGGGGCGGGTACACGGTGCAGGAGGTGGGCGACGCGTTCCAGGCGCTCGACCTGATCGACGCCCAGCCCCCCGATGCCGCCCTGCTCGACATCAAGATGCCCGGCATGGACGGTCTCGGTCTGATGGACAATCTCCGCCAGCGGGGTCTGGAGATCCCGATCGTGGTTCTCACCGGTCACGGGGACGAGTTCACCTCTCAGCAGTGCCTCGACGCCGGCGCCGCAGCGTACCTCACCAAACCCCCCGATCGCGCCGACCTGCTGCTCGCGGTCCGCGGCGCGGTGGCGCAGGGCAGGGTGGCGCGCGAGCTCCAGGCGGTGCCCGAGCCGCCACCGTTGCTCGGAGAGAGCGCGCACATCGGACGTCTCCGTGAAGAGATCGCCCGCGTCGCACCGTCCCACGCCACCGTGATGGTCGACGGGGAGTCGGGCACCGGAAAGGAGCTGGTGGCGCGGCGTCTGCACCACCTCTCCGACCGCGCCCGCCGGCCGTTCATCCGAGTCAACTGCGCGGCGATCCCCGAGGAGCTGATCGAGTCCGAGCTGTTCGGCCACGAAAAGGGCTCGTTCACCGGAGCCCACCGTCGCCAGCTGGGCAAGTTCGTGCAGGCGGACGGCGGCACGATCTTCCTCGACGAGGTCGGCGACATGAGCCTGAAAACCCAGGCCAAGGTGTTGCGGGTCCTCCAGGACGGCGAGGTGGAGCCGGTCGGCGCCGGGACACCGTTCCGGGTGGACGTGCGGGTGATCGCGGCCACCAACAAGGACCTGGTGACCGAGGTTCAGCAGGGGCGCTTTCGTGAGGATCTCTACTACCGCCTCGCCGTGGTGATGCTGCACACACCCGCGCTGCGCGAGCATCCGGACGACATCCCGTTGCTCGTGACGCACTTCACCGATCATTACTGCCTGGAGTACAACCGTCGCCCCAAGACCTGGGCTGAGGTGGCCCTCGCCAAGCTCCAGCGCCACCCGTGGCCGGGCAACATCCGAGAACTCAAAAATGTCGTCGAGCGTGCAGTGATCATGGAGCTGGACGACACCATCGGTCACATCGAGCTCGCGGCACGCCCGACCTCGGGAGGCCTCGACGACCTGCTCGACGCCGCGACCCTGTCCGACTTCCAGCGCGCCTCCGAGATCGCCTACCTGATGCACCAACTCGACAGGCACGGCTGGAACGTCGCCGCCACCGCACGCGCCATCGGAACCCCTCGGTCGAACCTGTACAAGAAGATGCAGGCCTACGACATCAAACGGCAGGAGCCCTGATGCCCGGCGTGACCCTCGACGACCTGTCCGCCAGCGGATCACACCGCTCGGGACACTTCCGACTGTCGTCTGGCCTGCACTCGTCGGACTACCTCCAGCTGGCGCTCCATCTCGCGGTGCCGCGGCGCGCACGGCACGCCGGCCGAACTTTGGCAAGGACCATTCGATCGGTGATGGGGACGCCGGACCTGGTGGTCTCGCCGGCGATCGGCGGCCTCATTATCGGCCACGAGACCGCGAGTGCGCTCGACCTTCCGTTCCTGTTCGCCGAACGCGATCAGGATGGTGCGATGGCGCTTCGTCGGGGCTTCGCCATCGAACGCGGCCAGCGCGTCGTCGTCGTGGAAGACGTCATCACCACCGGGGGCTCGGTGCGTGAGGTGATCGAAACCATCGATCGGGACGGTGGACGGGTGGTCGGCATCGGTGCGCTTGTCAATCGATCGGGAACCGCCAATCCGTTCGCGCCGCTGGCTTTTGCGGCCCTGGTCGAGGTCACGTTCCCGACCTGGCAGCCGAACGAGTGCCCACTGTGCAGCGGCGGCATCCCGATCGAGAAACCGGGATCGCGACCGGTGAGGTAGGCCTTGAGGCTCTGAGGCCTTGAGGGCGTGTCAACAACGCAGCTCGATGAGATAGAAATCCGCACAACCAACCGATAGCGCGCAATCCCTTCTCCGTATCCGGGAGCTCACATACCTTGGACGGCTTTTTCGGACCCGGAGAAGGGCACGGGCACAGCCTCGTCAGACGTTCGCACAAACGGTTCGCGTCAAAGCTTCCACACCGCGCCCGGGTCGGTGTTCGACGCCGCCTCGGCGAGCTCGACCATCGACGTCCCGTTCAGCGGATGGATCCAGTCGGGAACGATCTCGGCGACGGGAACCAGCGCGAACGCACGCTCCACCAGCCGTGGGTGGGGCAGCTCGAGGCGAGGGCCTCGGTGGATCACCCCCCGGATCAGCAACAGATCGATGTCGAGCGGCCGAGGGCCCCACCTCACCTCTCTCACGCGATCGCGACCGGCAATCGCCTCCATTTCCTGACACTCCTCGAGTACCTCGACCGGGTGATGCTCGACCTCGAGCAGGACCGCCTGGTTGAAGAAGTCCGGTTGCGAGGGACCGATCGCCCGCGAGCGAAAAAGTGAAGACACCGTCACCACTCGGTGCCGCTGCGCGAGCCGAGCACAGGCGCTCCCGAACTCTGACGGCGGATCACCGAGGTTCCCCCCGAGGCCCAGTACGACGTCCATCAACCCTCACGGCAAGACTACAGGTGAGGGCATGAAGATTGAAGGCCGCTTCCCCCATGTCGCCACATTGTGGCCACACGATCCGACGACACCATCTGCTACCCTTTGGGTATGAACGCGCGCCTGGCACGAGTCCTCACCTTTGCCCTCTGGGCTGCCGTCGCCGGGATCCTCCTCGGGGCACTCGGAGGCTGGATCATCGCGCAGTCTCTCCACGTCCCGCAGGTCGACCAGCTGGCCACGTTTCGGCCGGCGACGACCACGCACATCTTCGCTGGCGATGGCGAGCAGGTGGCCTCGTTCGCCCTCGAGCGCCGGGTGGAGCTCAGGCCGGAGCAGATCCCGGATCATGTCAAGCACGCAATCGTCGCCATCGAGGACGCCGACTTCTACGATCACGGGGGCGTCGATCCGAGCGCCGTACTCCGGGCGGCACTGGTCACTCTCCGCAATGTGGTCTCCGGTAGCGACCGGGTCATCACCCAGGGCGGTTCGACCCTGACCCAACAGCTGGCGCTCAATCTGTTCCTGAAGCGCGAACGGACAATCAGCCGCAAGGTCAAGGAGGCGTTGCTGGCGATCGACATCGAGAAGAGGTACAGCAAGGACCAGATCATCACCATGTACGCCAATCAGATCTTCTTCGGCCACGGGGCGTACGGGGTGGAAGCGGCGTCTCTTCTGTACTACGACAAACCGGCGAGCGAGCTGACCCTCCCGGAGGCGGCCCTGCTCGCCGGGATGATCCCGAGTGCCAACAACCGCTACAACCCGTTCAAACGACCGCAGGCCGCGTTGCAGCGGCGCAACAAAGTGCTCGATCGGATGTTGGAGCTCGGCTTCATCGATCGGGAAGCCTACGACTCCGCCGTGGAGCAGCCGCTGGGGGTGGAGCTCCACCGTGACCGGATCGACTCGGGCGCGTACTTCCTCGAGATGGTCCGGCAGGAGATCGAACAGCGCTACGGTACCGACGCACTGTACACCGCGGGTCTCCAGGTCCATCTCACCATGGATCGCGATCTCCAGGATCTCGCCGAACGATCCGTTCGCGAGGGTCTGGTCACGCTCGAGATGGAGAACATCGGCTTCCGCCCGCCACCGAACGTGATCGACCAGGGTCTGGCTGCCTCCCCTGCCGAGTACGAAGATTCTTCATGGCGCCAGCTGGTTCTCCAGCCGGGGGCCATGGTGCGGGCGGTGGTCCACGAGGTGTCGCGCCGCGAGGCACAGCTCCGCATCGGCGACTTTCCGGCCCGCCTCACATTGGCCGGCGCAGCCTGGACCAAGGTCGGATCTCTCGGCCGCATCCTCGTACCGGGCGACCTGGTGCTGGTTCGGCTGCCCGATCCGTTGCCCACTCCCGAAGAGGCGGGCGGCGACGGTGAAGCGCAAAACCCGCCTCTCCAAGTGGAGCTGCTGCAGGAACCCGAGATCGAGGGTGCGCTGATCGCGATCGACAACAACACCGGCGCCATTCTCGCGATGGTCGGCGGGTTCGACTTTGAACGCAGCGAGTTCAACCGCGCCGTCCAATCGGCGCTGCAATGCGGCTCCGCGTTCAAGCCGTTCGTGTACATGACCGCGTTCCAGCAGGGATACACGCCGTCCGACCAGCTGTTCGACGGGCCGTTTCTGCTGCCCGACGCCGAGGGCCAGCTGACCTACTGCCCCAAGAACTACTACGATCGGTACTACGGGATCACCACACTCAGGCGCGCGCTCGAGGCCTCTTACAACGCCACTGCGGTCAAGCTCCAGCAGCTGGTCAGTGGCGAGGCGGTGGTGGACACGGCCAAACGGTTCGGCATCACCACCGAGCTCCATCCGTACGCCTCACTCGCGCTCGGGTCGTTCGAGGTGCGGCTGATCGATCTCGTGCGCGCCTACAGCGGAATCGCCAACCTCGGCGAACTGCCGGAGCTGTACTTCATCTCCGAGATCTACGACCGCGATGGTCGGCTGGAGGAGCGCTTCTTCCCACGCACCGAGCGAGTGATGCCGGCGCCGGTGACATACCTGATGTTGCACCTCTTGAGGGGGGTGATCCAGGAGGGAACCGGCGTCTCGGCGGCGTCACTCGAGGCGAACCTCGCGGGCAAGACCGGAACCACGGATCTCTACTCGGACGCCTGGTTCGTGGGATTCTCGCCACGAATCACCGTCGGTGTCTGGGTCGGTCGCGACCTCAAGGCGCCGATCGCCAAGCGGATGACCGGGGCCAGGGCGGCGCAGCCGATCTGGAATCGGTTCATGGCCGATTACCTCGACACCGTCGATGAGGAGGTCAAGGCCGAGGACTTTTCGGTGCCTCCGGGCGTGGTCTTCTCTCCGGTGGATCGAATCACCGGCGAGCGTGCCATACCCCGGTGTGCGCACCACGACAAGATCATCCTCGAGGCGTTCCTCGACGGCACGGAGCCGACCGAAGCGTGCGGGGATCGCCTGCCCGGGCTCGAGCAGCTCCCGTGGCCCTTCCAGCTGCCGTTCTACGAACCACGGCCCGGTGAGCCCATGCCCAACGGCGAGGCCGTCAACGTGGCCGACGAGCGGTTGCGCCCGACACCCACACCGGACCAGCTCAAGGCCATGGGTGGCGAGGAGGAGTTCGAAAAGGTCAAGGAGGAACGCCGGTTCCCCTATCCGGATGGGTCCTTCTCAACCGGCCGCTGAACATCAGCGGGTTCGAGATCGCAAGGAATCCCCAGCCCCCGACTGTCGCTGGTAGCTCGACCACCACCCGCCCAGGGGATGGGGGAGTGAGGGGATGAGGGCCTGGCCCCCACCCGGGTCAGGATGAGGGGACGCGCGGGCAACTGACTCCGGTGAAGGCGCCCGTTTGCACTGCGGTCGCTAATGGTCCTTGTTCGTTTTTGGGGGCACATGAACTCTTCAACGCACTGGAGAGGATCGTGAGAGATCACCGCAATCTCGACGCATTCAGGCTGGCGCACAGACTGGTCCTTCTGGTGTATCGGGCGACGCACGATTTTCCCCGCGATGAACTCTACGGAATCACCAGTCAAATGAGAAGAAGCGCGGTATCCGTTGCGACAAACATCGTCGAAGGGCATGGCCGAAGATCTGAAGCGGATCGATTTCGTTTCCTGGATATCGCTTTCGGATCAGTGCGCGAGACCGGATACCACATCGAACTCTTCCGCGATCTCGGTTACCTCGAGCATAACGGAATGACAGGATTGTGCCAGATCCAGAGCCGGACCGCAGCCGCACTCGCGGGTTTGATCAAGACCAGGAAGACCAGCTGAAGCGGCGCGAGATGTTCTGGGATATCGATCATCAAGACCATAGGCACCGGTCGCCCCTCATCCCCTCACCCCCAGGTGCCGTAGGCACCGG
>JBFELO010000186.1:0-8420 GCA_041552055.1 Candidatus Sulfomarinibacteraceae bacterium
CAGACCGGTGGTCAGGGTGGGGGCTCGCGGGGGCATCGGGGCGGAGGTTAGCGCCACTCTTCGCAGATGATCGAGTGCGCCGCTCGGCCGATGGTGGGCGCCAGGCGGCTCATTGCCGGCTTCAACGGTCCAAGGATCGTGTTAGATTTTCATGCTAGGCTCGCAACGAGCCGGATGGATCTGCGATCGCCCGGTCCGCCGGGCGAGGACCCATCGAAGCTGGATTCCCATGTCTGGAGGAGGAGAGATGACTCCCACGCGATCGCTGCCAGGACTGTCGCTGTTGTGCTGTGCATTGCTCTCGATGTCCGTGACGAGTGCCGTCTCGGCTCAGGACGCAGGGGGCGAGGACTCCCCGCGGATCACATCCGAGACCTTCAAGGGGATCGAGTGGCGGGGAATCGGACCGGCGTTGATGTCGGGTCGGATCGCGGACATCGCGATCGATCCCGCCGACCAGAGCACGTGGTACGTCGCGGTCGGAAGCGGCAATCTATGGAAGACCGAGAATGCGGGCACGACCTGGGAGCCGGTGTTCGATGACCAGGCGTCCTACTCGATCGGCTGCGTGACGATCGACCCGAGCCACCCCGAGGTCGTCTGGATCGGCACGGGAGAAAATGTCGGCGGTCGACACGTGGGCTACGGTGACGGCGTGTACCGGAGTCGGGACGACGGTGCGAGTTGGGAGCGCGTCGGACTGGAGGAGTCCGAGCACATCGCCAAGATCGTGGTCGATCCGCGCGATTCGGACGTCGTCTACGTCGCGGCCCAGGGGCCGCTGTGGTCGGCCGGGGGCGAGCGCGGTCTGTACAAGACGATCGACGGTGGCACGACCTGGCAGCAGATCCTCGGCGGCGGCGAATACACGGGAGTGACCGATTTGGTGATGGATCCGCGCGATCCGGAGGTGCTCTTCGCCGCGACCCACCAGCGCTCCCGCACGGTGGCGGCACTGATCAACGGTGGCCCCGAGTCCGGGATTCACAAGTCATCCGACGGCGGCGCCACCTGGCGCGAACTCGAGAAGGGGTTGCCAGAGGAAGACATGGGCCGCATCGGCATGGCGATCTCGCCCCAGCGACCGAATGTGCTGTACGCGACCATCGAGCTGGCCCATCGAAAGGGGGGCTTCTGGCGGTCCGAGGACGGAGGCGAGTCGTGGGAAAAGACGAGCGATCGGATGGCGGGCGGCACCGGACCGCACTACTATCAGGAGATCTTCGCCAGCCCGCACGTCTTCGACCGCATCTACCAGATGGACGTTCGGCTGCACACCTCGTCCGATGGCGGCAGGACCTGGACCGTGATCCAGGGAGAGCACCGCCACGTCGACAACCACGCGCTCGCGTTCGACGTCAACGACCCCGACTATCTGCTCGTCGGTTGTGACGGAGGTCTGTACGAGAGCTGGGACCTCGGGGAGACGTGGAAGTTCGTCGCCAACCTGCCGGTCACGCAGTTCTACAAGGTGGCGGTGGACTACGACGAGCCGTTCTACAACGTCTACGGCGGCACCCAGGACAACAGCACTCAGGGCGGCCCATCCAGGACAGACAACGTACACGGAATCCGCAACAGCGACTGGTTCCTTACCGTGTGGGCTGACGGCCACCAGCCGGCGGTCGATCCGACCAACCCCGACATCGTGTACTCGGAGTGGCAGCAGGGGAACCTCGTCCGTTACGACCGCGCGACCGGTGAGGTCGTCTACATCCAGCCGCAGCCGGAGGCGGACGAGCCCTGGGACCGGTTCAACTGGGACGCGCCGATCCTGATCAGTCCGCACGACCCTGCGACGCTCCTCTACGCGAGCCAGCGCGTGTGGCGCAGCGATGACCGCGGCGACAGCTGGCGGCCGATCAGCGGTGACCTGACCCGCGGCCTCGATCGCCTGACCCTGCCGATGATGGGTCGGGTCTGGAGCTTCGACGCGGTGTGGGACCTGGATGCGATGTCCAAGTTCGGCACCATCACGTCGCTCGCGCAGTCGCCCCTGGACGAGGACGTCATCTACGCCGGGACCGACGACGGGCTGGTCCAGGTGACCGAAAACGGCGGCGCGACGTGGCGTGCGATCGACAGCCTGCCCGGCGTGCCCGAGTTCTTCTTCGTCAACGACATCAAGGCCGATCTCTTCGACGCCGACACCGTGTACCTGGTGGTCGACAATCACAAGACGGGCGACTTCTCACCCTACCTGCTGGCGAGCAGCGACCGCGGACTGTCCTGGCGGAGCATCGCCGGCGACCTGCCCGAGCGCCACATCGTGTGGCGCATCGTCCAGGACCACGTCGATCCCGGACTGCTGTTCGTCGGTACAGAGTTCGGCGTCTTCTTTACCACCGATGGCGGGGGGAAGTGGGCCCAGCTGTCAGGCGGGGTCCCCACCATCCCGTTCCGCGATCTCGCCATCCAGCGCCGGGAGAACGACCTGGTGGGGGCTTCGTTCGGCCGAGGCATCTACATCCTCGACGACTACTCCCCGCTTCGGCTCGCATCGGCCGAGGCGCTCGACCAGGAGGCGGTCCTGTTTCCGGTCCGCGACGCCCGGTGGTACATCCCACGTCGCCCACTGGGGGGCGGCGACAAGGCGGAGCAGGGGGATGCTTTCTTTACCGCCTCCAACCCGCCCTTTGGCGCTGTCGTGACGTACTACCTCCGCGACGAGCTGAAGTCGTTGCAGGCGCAGCGGCGAGAGCGGGAGAAAGAGATCGAGGAGCGAGGGGGCGACACCCCGTACCCGGGCTGGGAGGCGCTGCGCGAGGAGGAGTTGGCCGAGGGTCCGGCCATCCTGCTGTTCATCCGGGACGCCGACGGAGACGTGGTGCGGCGGCTCGTTGGTCCAGTCACCGCCGGCTTCCACCGAGTCGCGTGGGATCTGCGGTACCCATTGCTGGACCCGGTGACGGTGGAGGATCAGCCGAGCGAGGAGGACGAACAGCCAGCGAGTGGCATCCTGGCGGCACCGGGGAGCTACTCCGTGAGTCTCGCGAAATGGCAGGACGGCGCGGCGACCGAGCTCGGCGCGAGGCAGGACTTCGAGGTGATCCGGATGCGTCAGGGGACCCTTGCCGGATCGTCGCCCGACGAGCGGGTCGCATTCATGACCGACGTTGCCGAGCTCGAGCGTGACGTGCTCGCGGCCGGCGCCGCCATCGATGAGGCGCAGGTCCGCCTCGAAGGCATCAAACAGGCGCTCATGCGCTCGACGGCGGCCGACACCAGCCTCGATGCCGAGGTGCAGGCTCTCGAGCGGCAGCTCGCGGAACTCGAGTTCCGTCTGATCGGTGACGAGCGTCGCTCCGAAATGGGAGATCCAGGCCCGGTTTCGATCAAGCGGCGGATTCAAGTGGTCCTGACGGGCAATCAGGTCTCGACGTACGGGCCCACCGCGACCCATCGACGCAGCCTGGAGATCGCAACCGAGCAGTTCGCGGAAGTGCGAGCCGAACTCGATCGGCTGCTCGAGGTCGAGCTCCCCGCGCTGCAGAAGAGCCTCGACGCTGCGGGCGTGCCGTGGACACCGGGACGCGGAGTGCCCGGCGCCCGGTGAGCCCGACCGTAGTGTTGCGGCGCCGACGGGCGCGTCGATGGAAGGGGCCGGGCGCAGGTGGAGGCTGGTACGTCATGCCGACCACGGAGAACCGTTGACCGTACTCAGCGGCATCGTGCCGGTGTTCATGATCATCGGCCTCGGAGTGTTCGCCCGTCGTATGGGCTGGATCGACGAGCCGTTCGTCGTTCAGCTCAACCGAGTGATCTACCTGCTCGCCATCCCGGCGCTACTGGTACGCCTGATCGGGCCCACCGAGCTCGGTGAAAGCCTGTCCGGGCCGCTCCTGGCGGCGTGCGCGGCGGCGACGCTTGTCGTCGGCCTGGTCACCTGGCTGGGCGCGCTGTGGACCGGTTCCGCTCCGGAGCGACGCGGAGTGCTGGTGCAGGCCGCGGTCCGCGGCAACCTGGCGTTCATCGGTTTCCCGATTATCCTCGCCACCGGAGGCGAGGATGCTCTGCGTCTCGCTGCGGTCACGGCCGCCGTGCTGATCCCGTTCCAGAACCTCGTGTCGATCGTCGCGCTGGCGGCTGGCCGAAGCGGGAGGCCGACCACGTTCCTGCGGGTGCTGGTGCTCAACCCGGTCGTGCTCGGCGTGTGCGGGGGCATGTTGTGGTCAATGTCCGGCTGGTCCGGCTGGCTGTGGTTCAACTCCTTCCTCGACATCCTGAGCGGACTCGCCCTGCCCGGTGCCCTGCTCGCCGTGGGCGCTCAGCTCCAGCTCGAGGGCCTGCACGCCGAGCTCAGGCCGTCAATCATCGTGGCAGTGCTCAAGCTGGTGGCTGTGCCTGCCCTCGGATGGGTCGCCCTGTCGCTGCTCCACGTCGATCCCGCCGGCGTGCTGGTGGGAGTGTTCCTGCTCGCGGCTCCGACGGCGGTGGTGTCGGCGGCGATTGCCCAGGGCATGGGCGGTGACGCCGAGCTCGCGAGAGCCGCGATCGTCACGTCGTCGCTCGCCTCGTTCCCGTCCTACATCGTGTGGGCGCTCGTGCTGTGACGTCGGCCATGCCTTTCCACGAGAATCGAGTTCCGTCCGTTCCCGTACCGGATCGGTCCCTGCCGACAGTTCACAGAAGCCCCTGGGTTCTGGTCAGAGAAAAGGGATGACCGAAGTCCCTCGCCTTCCCGGAACCCGGATGGATACCAGCACGACACGCCGCTCGACCTGGGTCAAGGGGAGAGCAATCGTGCGGTTGAGCCGCGCGCCTCGGACGATCCGATGGACGGACCGGATCGAAGTCTTCGGTTTTCCGGCGCCCGCTGCGTCAGGGCGCGAGCGCCGGGTCGATGTCGATCGTCAATAGCCGCCCCGGCTCCACTACGAAGCCGTTGCCGAGGATCACGCTCACCCCCGCGCGAAGGGTGACGTCCCCACTCGGAGGCACCACCGAAAAATCGCTCGCCGTGATCGAGATGCAGGCCTGGAACGTCTGCTGATCGGCGACCGTTCCGGACAGGCTCCGAGAGTTGAAGAACCCGCAGGGCCCGAGCTCGAGCAAAACGTCGGTGTCGGTGGCGCTGTTGTTACCGGGATCGCTGTCGATCATGCCCGGGGGCACGGCCACCGACGCCGTGTTCTCGAGCGTGCCGCTCGCCGCGCCGTCGATCGAGCAGTCCGCGGTGTAGGTCGCCGACCCTCCCACCGGCAGGTCCACCGTGTCCGCGATGTTCCCGGCCACCGGTCCGGCCGCACACGTGGCCCCGCCCGACGCGACGCAGGTCCACGAGCAGGTCAGGACGGCCGGGAAGAGGTCGTTGACCGTCGCACCGATGGCGTCGTTCGGTCCGGCGTTGCTCGCGACGATGGTGTAGGTCACCGAGTCACCCGGAACCGCCTCGGTCTGACCGTCGTCCTTGGTGATCGCGAGGTCGATCGCTTCCGGACAGATCCTGAACGGCGGCGAACTGGCGGACATCGCTGCGCGCTGGACAGGTCCAGCGAGCCGGGTCGAAGCCTGATACGGCACGGTGATCCGGAACACGACGTTGTCGGACGGCCGCGGCACCGCGTCCGTGTCGGCATCCCACCCGAACTGGTGTGGCGTTCCGGCAGAGCTCGCGGCGAGCTCCTCGGTCGTCGTTCCGGACTGGGCCGTCGCGGGCAGCCACTGACCGCCGCCGACCAGCGAGTACTCTGCCACGACGCTGCGCGCCGGGTCGTTCTCGTCGTCGACCAGGAGGTAGTCGACCATCACCGGCGGCAACAGGCACTCCTCGGAGGAGTGGAAGTAGGCGGTGTCGGTCACGCCCGGCCGATCCGCCAAGACCGGTGACACCGCGGTCTCCGGAAGTCGACCGGGGCGCTGCACGGCGCCGTTGTCGTACACCCGGAGGGGTTCGCTGGTCGAGAAGCTCCCGTCGGCGAGGTCGAGGTCGCCGTCGTTGTCCCAGTCGCCCCAGGCGACCGTGAGGGAGTCGTCGGGTGCGGGCACGGTCCAGCCGAGCACCAGGTCGCCGCCCGTGTTCTCGTACACCAGCGAGCCACCGGTGCGCTTCGACATGGCGAGGTCGAGGTCACCGTCGTTGTCCCAGTCGCCCCACCCGATGCCGTGAGAGACGCCGGCCTCGGTGGACGACCAGACGGCGGTCGTGGCCAGCGTGCCACCGGTGTTTTCGTAGACTCGGCTCACCCCCAGGCGGTTCCCTGCGGCGAGGTCGAGGTCGCCGTCGCCGTTCCAGTCGCCCCACGCGACCATCAAGGTGTTGTCGGCCTCGTCGGAGGCCCAGACCCCGGACGATGACAGCGTGCCGCCGGTGTTCTCGTAGACGCGGTTGACCTTGGCTTCGTTTCCGACGGCAAGGTCGAGGTCACCGTCGTTGTCCCAGTCGCCCCAGGCCACGCTCCAGGACTGCTCGGACTCGGTGGAGGACCAGACCGGGGTGGTCGTCAGCGTGCCCCCGGTGTTCTCGTACACCCGGTTGGGGAAGCCGTAGTAGGCGACGGCGAGGTCGAGGTCCCCATCGTTGTCCCAGTCGCCCCACGTCACGCCGTGGACGTACAGCGAGTCGGCCGAGGCCCAGGCGGCGGTCAGGTTGCCGCCTGTGTTCTCGTGCACCCGCACCGGCGGCCCGTCGCCGCCGGTGGCGAGGTCGAGATCGCCGTCGCCGTCCCAATCGCCCCACTCCATGGTGTAGGTGCGCTCGCTCTCGGTGGAGGACCACACCGCCGAGGAAGACAGGGCTCCGCCGGTGTTCTCGTACACCCGGTTGTTGGTCCAGTTGCCGGACGCCAGGTCGAGGTCACCGTCGCCGTCCCAGTCGGCCCAGGCGACGATCTCGTTCTGGTCTTTCTCGGTGGACGACCACTCGAGGGCGAGCTGGCCGCCGGTGTTCTCGTAGACCCGGTTGACCCCGTTGTTTCCTGCGACTAGGTCGAGATCGCCGTCACCGTCCCAGTCGCCCCAGGCCACAGTGGTCGTGTTGTCCGTCTCGGTGGACGACCAGAATGAGGCGGCTGTCAGCGTCCCGGCGTCGTTGCGGTACACCCGGTTGGCCTGGCCGTCGTTGCCGACCGTGAGGTCGAGGTCGCCGTCACCGTCCCAGTCGCCCCAGGCGACGTCGAGGGTGTTGTCGGTCTCGGTGGAGGACCAGACGGCAGCTGCGGACAGCGTGCCGCCGGTGTTGTCGTAGACGCGGGCGGCCTGACCGTAGTTGCCGACTGCGAGGTCGAGGTCGCCGTCACCGTCCCGATCACCCCAGGCGAGGCCCGTCGTCGAATCCGTCTCCGTGGACGACCAGTCGAGGGTGGGCACGCCGGCGGTGTTGTCGTACACCCGGTTGATGCCGTCGTTGCCGACCGCGAGGTCGAGATCGGAGTCGCCGTTCCAGTCGCCCAACGCCACGATCGTGGTGTTGTCCGTTTCGGTGGAGGACCAGACTGCGGCGGACGTCAAAGTTCCGGCGTCGTTGCGGTACAGGCGGTTGGCCTGGGCGTAATTGCCGACGGCGAGGTCGAGGTCGGAGTCACCGTCCCAGTCGCCCCAGGCCACGCTTTCGGTGTTGTCGGACTCGGATGACGACCACACGGCAGCTGTTGACAGCGTGCCGCCGGTGTTCTGGTACACCCGGTTTGGCTGGCCGTAGTTGCCGGCGGCGAGATCGAGGTCGCCGTCGCCGTCGACGTCACCCCAGGAGACGCTTTCCGTATTGTCGGACTCGGATGACGACCACACGGCAGCTGTTGACAGCGTGCCGCCGGTGTTCTGGTACACCCGGTTGGGCCCGGTCCAATTCCCGGCGGCGAGGTCGAGGTCGCCGTCGCCGTCCACGTCACCCCAGGCCACGCTGATCGTGTTGTCCGTCTCCGTGGAGGACCACACGGACGACGTCACAAGGGGATCGATGGTCACCGGGTAGGCGGCACCGTGCGCGTCGACCACGAGGCGCAGAATCGTGGCACTGTCTTCTCCGGCGTACGCGAGCTCCATGCGGGCGGGCAGCGCCCGGCCCTCGGCATCGATCACCGCGAGCGAGCCGTAGCTCAGCACCGGGAATCGAGACCCGAGAGGGATGAAGTCCACCCGCTGCCCGGTCGCGGCGAGCAGGGGTGCGAGTTCTGTGGCAACGGCCATTTCAACGAAGAGGGTTCCATGATCGCCCGATGCGGGGGGCTCCAGTACGGTGAAGCCTTGCTCCAAACCACGGTGGTCATTGACGTACCACTCGACCACCGCCCCCCTGTGCAGCTCGGCCCGCGGGCCGTCGAGCTCGAGGCCGGCCGGCTCGACCGGGACGAGGTCATTTGCACAACCGATCGCACGGACGGTGAGACCCAAGTTCCAGTCGTCGTCGGGGTGGGCGACTTGGATACCGTCGGGTCCGACCGACGCGCGAAAGCCGTTCTCCGGGTTGTCGGCGGCCCCGG
>JBFELO010000187.1:0-8352 GCA_041552055.1 Candidatus Sulfomarinibacteraceae bacterium
GACACGAACGGTATGAGGGTCGCGTCCGCGTTGGCTCGCGTCGTCACCCGCCGTACGCCGCGACGCACCGCACCTGCGACAATTCGACCGACGATCAGCAGGGCTACGGCACCGACCACCCGCAGCCCCCACGTGGGAATCAGGGTCATGATGTTTCGAACAAGGTGTCGACTTCCATCTCTGCCTCCTCTCCGGTTGTCGAGCCGAAGAACGAGACCCGATCTTACCGGGGCGTCGTTCTCCTGACCGGCACCTGCGAAACGACGGGCGATCTGCCGAACTCTCTATGCATCTTCGGTTTATCGGCATGCTCTGCAGCCACAGAGCGCTGCCTCGAGTCTTTCGAGCTGGTCGCTCGAGCGTCTGTCGGTGTTCCAACTCCTCCTCGATCGATCTTTGGCACCGGTCGGCGGCGACCATGTTCACATGACGCCACCTCGAAGCAGACCTCCCCGCCACTTCGAGCGCGACGTAGAGTGATTCTGCATTTATCGAGATTTTGTCACAATTTGAAACTGTACATTGACTGCAAGCATCATTTATGAGATAACTGTCGAACTCAAAAACAGGGACCTGACCGCGAGAAAGGGGTTCGAGATGACGTATCGAAGACTGTTCGTCGCTGCAGCCATCGGCGTGGTTGCCGTGGTCTACGCGTGGACACCGGCCCCGGTCGTGGACGACCCGCTGGTGCGCATGCCGGGCACGCAGCCGGGCCAGGTGGCGCTCCAGGCCCCGACCCGCTGCCTGAACTGTCACGCCGGCTACGACCCGGCGGTGGAACCGGGTTTCAACTGGGAGGGCTCCATGATGGCCCAGGCGGCGCGCGACTTCCTGTTCTGGTCGTGCATGACGGTCGGTGCGCAGGACTCGATCTGGGCCGTGGGGACGCCCAACGCCACCGACATCTGCGAGCGCTGCCACTTCCCAAAGGGCTGGCTGGAGGGTCGCTCCGACCCCACCAACGCCTCGCTGATGACCGGCGCAGACTATGACGGGGTCCAGTGCGATTTCTGCCACCGCATGTGGGACCCGTTCTTTGAGACGACGCACGCCGGCACCCGAGAAGGGAACGACTGGCTGGGTTACTGGGACGAGACCAACGCCAGCGGCACACCCTCCCAGCCGGCCGCCGACGCCACCTATGCGGACGACATGACGACCGCGCAGAGCATCCTGCAGTTCAACGGCGCGAGTTTCTTCACCGACAACCTGCCGCCGGCAGGCTACACCGAGGGCGCGTCCGGCCAGTACTTCGTCAGCCCCGACGCCGCCAAGCGGGCCTCCTTCGCCGACGCCGAGGCCCGACATCAGATGTTCTACAGCCGGTTCCACAAGAGCAAGTTCATGTGCGCGACCTGCCACGACGTGTCCAACCCGATCCTTGCCAACCTGGGCGCCGATCCGTCACAGCCGTTGCCGTCGGAGCGGGACTCCGCATTTTCCTACTTCCACGTCGAGCGCACCTTCTCCGAGTTCATGCTGTCGGATTACGGTCAGCAGGGCGGGGCGGCGACGAACCCCGAGTTCCAGGCCCAGGGCGCGCCGGACATCACCCACGCCGCCAGGTGCCAGGACTGCCACATGCGGGACGTGGTCGGCCCCGGCGCCGACCTGAGGAACGCGGTCGTGCGGCCGAGCGACAGTGTCGAGCACCCGCAGAGCGGGCAGCCGCTGCACGACCTGACCGGCGGCAACGCATGGGTCTCCTACGTTCTGGCGAGCGCGATCCCAGGCCACGCGGACTACGATCCGACCAACGACGCCCTGCTCAACCAGGGTCCGGCGGTGCTGACTCTCGACCTGACTCAGGGCGAGGGTATCGACCCGCTGGCGCTGCTGGCCGGGGCCGAGCGGTCCAAGCAGCAGCTGCTGCTGGCCGCGACGATCAAAAACCTGACCTATGAGCCGGCGACCGGCGTGCTTTCGTTCCAGGTGCAGAACAACAGCGGCCACAAGCTGATCTCCGGCTTCCCCGAGGGCCGGCGCATGTTCGTCAACGTCAAGGCGTACGCCGGTGGGACTCTGATCTACGAGGTGAACCCGTACGACGTCGACGCCGGTACCTTGAAGGGTCTGTCCTATCCCTATCAGCCCGGGATGGGCCTGCCCGATCCCCAGCCGCTCGTCGGCAGCGAGGCGTACGTGGACGAGCTGGTGTACGAGATGAAGCCGAGCAGCACCGATCTGACGGGCGAGAGCAAGACCTTCCACTTCGCCCTGGCCACCGGGCGCCACAAGGACAACCGGATTCCGCCCAAGGGGTTCGACATCGCCAACGCAGGCGGTCGCCTTTCGGTACCAGTCTGGCACGGCAGTGAAGATGCGGCCTACTTCACGGGTGCAGAGTACGCCGGAGGCTACGACGGGGTTTCCATGACCCTCCCTGCCGGGGCCGACTACGTCGAGGTGAACCTCTACTACCAGACCACCAGTCGCGAGTACATCGAGTTCCTGCGCGACGAGATCAACGGCACCGGTAACCTGACCCTGTCCAGCCCGACGCCCTCTGGTGAACCAAACGCCTACGTCGTCCAGACCGACCCCTTCTTCAGCCAGCTCAGGGCCTGGGGCGACACCATCTGGAACCTGTGGACGCACAACATGAACGTCGACGGCGCGTTGCCGTTCCTGATGACTCAGGCAACAATCGGCACCCCACCAGGCCCCCCCTGCGGAGTATCCGCACCGACGTTGAACGCAGCCACGCCGGGCCACACCCAGGTGACGCTGGACTGGTCGGCGGTTGCCGGAGCGACGGGGTACAACGTGTACTACGACCAGGCGGGCAAGGCGCAGTTCGTGGCCGACGCCGGGAACACCACGACCTACGTCGATAGCGGCCTCACGAACGGCGTGGAGTACTGCTACACGGTCACCGGCTACGACGGCACGTGCGAGTCCGGCTTCAGCAACATCCTGTGCGCCACCCCGACCAATCAGGGTCAGACGACCGATCCGGCCGGTGTGCCGACGCTCGAAACGGGCATCTACACCGGCAAGGGCAAGGCCAGGACCTACACGCCGCAGACCCTGTTCGTACCTGGCGACGGCGTGGTGATCCGCGCCTCTGTGGTCGATGGGGTCACGGGACTGCCCCTACCCGACGCGACGGTGGATCTGCTGATCACCGGCCCCGAGAGCCTGACGCTGGCCACCGGGCCCAGCGACGCTGCCGGGATTGCCGAGGCAACCTGGCAGACCAAGGCCCCGGGCAAGAGAAACCCCGGCACCACGGCCGGCGATTACACGGTCACCGTCAAGGGGGTGACGGCCGCGGGCTACCACTGGAACGCAGTCGAGACCACCGCGACGTTAACCATTCAGTAATTCGAAGCGCGACCCGAGAGTCCGGCGGCTCCCACTCCTCGTGGGGGCCGTCGTCTTGTGTCTTTCGTGGGTCACTTCCCTGGGTCGAACCGGGGCGGCTCGCCGCAGGGGCCGCGTAGCCCGGAAAGACGCCTCGGACCGGCACGGCCTCGAGCGCGTCGAATGTTCTACTCCTCGATCCCCGCCAGCGTCAGGATGAAGGCGTAGTCGAGGGCCGTTTCCCGATGCTGCTTCATGCGGCCGGTGGCGCCGCCGTGGCCGGCCTCCATGTTGGTCTTCAGGATCAGAATGTTGTCGTCGGTCTTGAGGGTACGCATCTTGGCCACGTACTTGGCCGGCTCCCAGTACTGCACCTGCGAGTCGTGGAGGCCGGTCGTCATCAGGATGTTCGGGTAGTCCCTAGCCTCGATGTTATCGTACGGCGAGTACGACAGCATGTAGTCGTAGTACGCCTTCTCCCGCGGGTCACCCCACTCGTCGTACTCGGCTGTCGTGAGCGGCACGTCCTCGTCGAGCATCGTGGTGACGACATCGACCCATCCCACGTGGTTGACGATGCCCTTGAAGAGTTCGGAAGCCATATTGGTCACCGCGCCCATCAGCAACCCGCCGGCGCTGCCGCCCATGGCGAACAGGCGGTCATGGCTCGTGTACCGCTCGACCACCAAGAATCTCGCCGAGTCGATGAAGTCGGTGAAGGTGTTCTTCTTGTGCAGCAGCTTGCCGTCCTCGTACCACTGCCGACCCAGCTCCTGGCCACCCCGGATGTGGGCAATGGCGTACACGAAGCCGCGGTCGAGGAGGCTCAGCCGCGGCGAGCTGAACGAGGCGTCCATGCTCGACCCGTAGGAGCCGTAGCCGTACAGGAGGCACGGATTGCTGCCGTCCTTTGCGAAGAGATCGGTTCGGTAGACCAGCGAGACCGGCACTAGGACGCCGTCGCGGGCCGTGGCCCAGAGACGCTCGGTGGTGTAGTCCGCCTTGTCGAAGTCCCCCACGACCTCCTCCTCCTTGAGCAGGGTCTTCTGCCGCCTCTTCATGTCATAGTCGTACACCGACTTCGGCGTGGTGAGAGATGTGTATGCGTAACGCAGCGTCGTCGTGTCCAGCTCGTGATTGTCGGTCGTCCAGGCATCGTAGGCGGGTTCGCCGAAGTCGAGGGGGTGCTCTTCACCGCCGTCCCGAGGCTTGATGCGCAGTCGTAGGAGGCCGTCCGTCCGCTCCTTGATCACGAGGTAGTCGTCGAAGAGCTCGGCATCGACGAAGAAAACATCGTCGCGGTGGGGAACCATCTCGGTCCAGTTGTCCCTGGACGGTGCGGTCTCCGGCGCCGTCATCAACCTGAAGTTGGGCGCGTTCCAGTTGGTCGTGATATAGAACTGGTCACCGGCGTGGTCGACCCGGTACTCGTGATCGACCTGACGAGGCTCGATCAGGACGAGCCCCCTTTCAAGGTTGTCGGCGTCGAGTACCCGCATCTCGGTCGCCAGCGTCTGGCGCGAACCGATGACGAGATACCGCTCCGACTTCGTCTTGGAGACGGAGGTCGCGAACTCCTCGTCCTGCTCCTCGAACACCAGAACGTCTCGAGCGGGGTCGGTTCCCAGAACGTGGCGGAAGACCCGCGACCAGCGGAGGGTCACCGGATCCTGCTTGGTATAGAAATAGGTCCTGCTGTCGTTGGCCCAGGCGCCGTTGTAGGTCACATTCTCGATCACGTCGGGAAGGTCTTCGCCGCTCTCGAGATCGCGAAAACGCAAGGTGTTGAACCTCCGGCCGACGGTGTCGACGGCATAGGCGAGGGTCTCGGCATCAGGGCTGACCTTGAAACCCCACATGGTGAAGAACTCGTGTCCCTCTGCCAGCCGGCTGGCGTCGAGCATGATCTCCTCTTCGCCCTCGAGCGACCCTCTCTTTCGACAATAGACCGGATACTCGCCGCCCTCCTCGAATCGGTGGTAATAGAGGTAGTCGCCCTTCTTGTAGGGCACCGAGTCGTCGTCCTGTTTGATGCGACCGACGATCTCATCGTAGAGCTGTCCCTCAAGATCGGCTGTGGGCGCCATGACCGCCTCCGTGTACTCGTTCTCGGCCTCGAGATAGGCGATCACCTCCGAGTCGTCGCGCTCCCGGAGCCAGTAGTAGTTGTCGACGCGCACATCGCCGTGCAGCTGGAGCTCGACCGGGCGTTTGTCGGCTTCCGGCGGCATTGGTGACACTTCGTTCCGCACCTCCGGCGCCTCCGGCGTCGAGCACGCCAACGCGAGTACGCAGACGGCCCCCAGAAAGACCCGTTGTCGAATTCTCATGATTCCCCTCTCGCGGTCGAGCATACGACCGG
The DNA here is from genome assembly GCA_041552055.1 of Candidatus Sulfomarinibacteraceae bacterium. Taxonomy (GTDB): domain Bacteria; phylum Acidobacteriota; class Thermoanaerobaculia; order Thermoanaerobaculales; family Sulfomarinibacteraceae; genus JBFELO01. Next base: position 5,672 of record JBFELO010000187.1, read on the forward strand.
CGGTCGTCGACGATTACGATTCGGAGAAGCAGTATAGCCGCGACTCCTTGTGGAGGAGGCGTCACGCAAGGCCCTGATTCCGGCGACCGTTCAAAACGGCCAGAAGAACGGGATCAGGAATGTGGCGAGGAGCCAGAACAGCAGGTTGAGCGGCGCGCCGAAGCGGACGTAGTCGAGAAAGCGATACTCGCCTGCCGCGTAGACCATGAGGTTGGTCTGGTAGCCCATCGGGGTCATGAACGCCGCGGAGCCCGCGAACGCCACCGCGAACACGAGCGGCTGCCAGTCCACCCCGAGCTCCGGGGCGAGACTCAGCGCGATCGGCGTCGCGATGATGACGGCGGCGCTGTTGGACACGATCTGCGTGAGCACGGCGGTTGTCAGATAGATCAGGGACAGCACGACGTACGGCGCGATGTCCGACGGCGCCCACGAACTCGCTGCGAGCAAGTTGTGAGCCAGAAATGCAGCCGTTCCGGTGGACGTCACCGCGTGCCCGAGGGGAACGAAGGCGGCGATCAGGAAGACCACCGACCAGTCGACCGAGCGGTACGCCTCGACGGGCGTCAGGACCCCGAACAGCAGCAGCAGCACCGAGCTGATGAGCGTGCCGGCGGCGATGTCCATCACGCCGAACGCCGCGAGCGCGACCGACATCGGCAGCAGTACAAGCACCAGCCACCAGTACGGGGCGCGTCGGAGATGCACGTCGTGCTCGCTGAGGACCACCAGGTCCCCGGTCTCCTCGAGGTCGGAGATGCGATCCCGCGGCACCAGGACGAGCAGAGCGTCGGCAAACCGCAGCACGACGTCCGACACACGCGTACGGAGTGTCTCCCCGACTCTGCTGATCGCGAGCACGAAGCCGCCCAGGTGAAAGTGGAAGTCGAGCTGTTTCAGGGTGCGGCCGATCATGGAGCTGCCCGGCCGGACCCACGCCTCCACCAGCGCCTGGCCGCCGGCCGCCAGGTCGGCGTCGTCCAGCTTGACATCGGGCAGCAGCGCCAGGTTCTGCTCGCGGCGCAGCCGGAGGATGTCCTCCAGCGCTCCCTGGACGACGAGCCGGTCGCCGCGACGCAGCGACATGGCGTCGACGTCGCCGACGTGGGTTTCCGAAGGTCCGCGGATCACCTCGAGGACGGTCACGCCGTACTTCTCGTTGATGTGGGCGTTCGTCAACGTCGTGCCGACCAGTGTCGACTCTTCGCCGAGGATGACTTCGGTGAGATAGTCGGCGACGCGGTACTTCTCGGTCAGCGCACCGGTGGCGGTGCGCTGAGGGAGCAGGTGCCTCGCCGCCACCACAACGTAGGCCAGACCGACCACCAGCAGGACCGAACCCATGGGCGTGAAGTCGAAGACGCCCAGGGCCGGCAGACCCGACTCCACGACCACCTCGCTGACGAGCAGGTTCGTCGAGGTGCCGATCAGGGTCAGCGTGCCGCCTAAGATGGACGCGTACGAGATCGGCATCAGCGCCTTGCTGGGGCTGAGGGCGACTCGACGGCACAGCTTCATGACCAGTGGTATGGACACGGCGACCACCGCCGTGTTGTTGAGGACGCCCGATCCCACGGCGACCGCCACGAGCAGCACCACGGTCATCAAACCCGGCCGGTGATTGGCCTTACGGCTAATGGCGTCGGCCACCGTCTCCAACAAACCGGTCTTGATGAGGGCTCGGCTGAGAACGAACAGGCTGCCGATCGTGACGACGGCCCGGCTGCTGAAGCCGGCGATCGCAGTGTCGATTTCGATGATCCCGGTGATCAGCAGAACGGCGACGATGGCAAGCGCCGTGACCTCGATCGGAAAGATCTCCCTGACGAACGCCACCAGGGCGAGTCCCATCAGGATCAGCATGAAACCGATCTCGGGCGTCACGGAAAACAACCAGCCATGGCAGGCGATTGTAGAGGATCCGGGCACTCTTTCACGGCCTTCTCCACACCAATCCGTTCACCGTCGACTGTGCCCACTTTCAGCCAATCTCCCTGTGCAGGCGACGACTGCGGAGGCGGATCGCTTTTCATCGGCACCTGGCGCTGCCACAGCTCGTACCTGTCGCTGTTGCGGCAGCCCAGGCGGGCTCACCCGGTTCCTCGGTGATCCGCCCCGGCGCGGTCGCGGAATCTGCCCACTCCTACTCGTGGGCGAAGCTGAAGGGATCTGACTCCAGAGTCTCCAGTCGGAGCGTCGAGGTCTCGCGATAGAGCGCCACCAGCTCCTGTCTGGTCGGTTCTGCCGCGAGCAGTTCGGCGAGCCGGTCGAGCTCCCGCAGCTCCTCGTCCGACAGCTCCTCGAAGTTCCTCTCCTTGACGAACGCGTAAGCGCGGCGCTCTGAGGGGTTTGGATCTTCACCCTGCCAGGAGGCCGTGTCGTTGCCGGCGATGTCGTGGTTGAGGAGGCTGAAGAAGTCCCAGAGGAGCTGCGAGCGGATGTGCGACCGGCCGTCCTGCGGCCATTCGGCGTACCGATCGGGATTGAACTCGTCGGCAGCCCTCATCGTCCGCCAGGCTTCCCAGGCGTACTCGAAGTGCTCCCTCGGGAGGTGGTAGCCAACGTCCAGGCCGCTGCTCGCCCCGAGGAAGGTCGTGTTGGCGTCGAGGATCCGCCAGGTCCGCCGGTCCTCGTCCCAGTACTCGACGACCCAGTGCTCGATGCGGTGGTCGACGTCGAGC
>JBFELO010000188.1:0-8225 GCA_041552055.1 Candidatus Sulfomarinibacteraceae bacterium
CGAGCTCGACGGCCAGGTCGGTGAGCGACGCCACCATTTCCGCTTCGCCGATCTGGTTGCGCCAGAAATCCCGACGGGCCCAGCCCACCGCCAGCAGCCGCGATGATTCGGCTGCCAGCAGATCCACCAGCCCGGGGTCCGGGCTCGGGGGGCCCGCTGCCGCTGCCGCCGCCTCGAGCGCCGCTGTCGCCGCCCTGGTCGACGGCGGCAGCGGAAGTCCTCCACCGATGCCCAGGCGCACGGCCGTCACCAGACCGACCTCGGTCCTGGCGGCAAAGACGCCACGGACACGCTCGCCCGGCGGCGCAGCCGCCGCCTCGCGAATCCATGCATCGTGAACGTCTTCGATCGCGACCCACGCAGGGGGCGGGGAGCCGACCGCCAGCGCCTGGCCGAGGACGCTCTCCAGGGGGGCGCGGACCGCGGGCTGCACGTCCGGGAATAGGCGAATCATGCGTCGTGCCGGATGTCAAAACCGCGCGGGACGTCCTCCGTCGCCGCCTCCTCCGTCACCTCTACGTGATCCACTCTCGACATTCGAGGGCCCTGGTCCAGCGCCTCCCGAAGCCGCTCGTGAGCGTCCGATTCCGCGGACACCAGCGCCTCGACCGAGCCGTCGTGGCTGTTGCGCACCCAGCCGTCGACGCCTATTTCGCGCGCGGTGCGCCAGACGAAGGCACGGAAGCCCACGCCCTGCACGCGGCCGCGGACCCGATAGCGGCGGAGCTCTGCCATCACTCGACTCTGGCGGGCTCGGTGGCCTCAGCGGCGCGCCGGCCGTAGCGATGCACCAGCCAGAACCCTCCGATCAGGAGCACCACGAAGGCGATCGAAAGCCAGTTGAAGTAGGTGTAGAGGAAGTCCCGAATCGGTGCGCCGAAGAAATACAACAGGATGCCCTCCGTCATGAACCGCAGGGTGCGCGACACCATCGAGGCGAGCACGAAGACCTTGAAGTTGATTTTGAACGCGCCCCCGGCGATGGTGAACACTTTGTAGGGGATCGGCGTCAGACCCGCGATCCCGGTGGCCCACGCGTTGTAGCGATCGTAGAGCTTCTCCACGGCGTGGATCTTGTGCTCGGCGAACAACCGGTACAGCAGCGGCCGCCCGCCGAACAGTCCGATGGCGTAGCCGAGGCCGCCCCCCAGAACGCTCCCGATCGAGCACACGAAGCCGTACCAGATCGCCCGTTCCGGGGTCGCCACTCCGAGCGTAATCAACAGGACATCTGGCGGCACCGGGAAGAACGAGCTCTCGGCAAACGCCAGCAGGAACAGCCACCATCCCGGATGCGGCGACGCCGCGAGCTGATCGATCCAGGCAAAGATCTGCTCCTTCATCGCGGACCATCCTCCCAGCCGCGGCGACCGATCAGCGGCACGAAACAGGCTCCGCGAAGCTCGCTGACCCGGGTGCGGCCTCCGCGTCTCTCCGCGACCCAGAGCACCTGCGTCTCACGCGATCCCACCGGAACGACCAGTCTGCCGCCGTCGTTCAGCTGCTCGACCAGCGGTTCCGGCACCTCCGGCGCTGCCGCAGTCACCAGGATCGCGTCGAACGGCGCCTGTGCCCGCCAACCCAGCGTTCCGTCCATGACCTTGACGCTCACATTCTCCACCTGGAGCAGGTCGAGGCGCTCCTTCGCGAGCCGCGCGAGCCCCGGGATCCGCTCGACGGTAAACACGAACTGGGCGAGGCGCGCCAGCACAGCGGCCTGATATCCGGACCCGGTGCCGATCTCCAGCACCCGGTCACTCGGCGACACCTTGGCCGCCTCGGTCATCAACGCCACGACCCGCGGTTGGGAGATGGTTTGACCATCGCCGATGTTGATCGACACGTCATCGGAGTAGGCCTGGTTGCGGTAGGCCTCAGGCACGAAGAGGTGGCGTGGGACCTCGGTCATGGCTGCCAACACGCGTTCGTCCCGGACGCCGTGCTCGCGCAACCGCTCCACCATCTGCTCGCGGCGGTACTCGTACTCGTCCGACGACGCCATCCATCACCCTCCAGCCGCGTCGTACCGCTCGGACCAGTCGAGGCCGAGCTGTCGCAGCTCGTCGAGAAAATCCAACTGCGTCATGTCCAGGTGCAGTGGTGTCACCGAGATGTAACCCTCACCCACCTCATGAAAATCCGTGCCGTGGATCGACTCCCAAATCGGGTCGCCGCCGCCGATCCAGAAGATCTGGCGACCGCGCGGATCTTTCTGTTCGACCACCCCCTCGGTGTAGCGACGAACACCGAGCCGCGTGAGCCGAACGCCCTTCGGCTTGCCGACAGGCACGTTCACGTTGAGGAGCGTGTCCGAGGGCAGGCCTTTTTCGAGGGTCCAGAGTGCGAGGTCGCGCGCGAACCGCGCCGCGTGGTGGAAAGAGAGACCCTCACCGCGGACCTGCGACACCGCGAGCGCCGGGGACCCGAGGATCACGCCCTCGAAGGCGGCCGAGACTGTCCCCGAGTAGTGCACATCGACGCCCATGTTGCCGCCGAAGTTGATGCCCGACACGACCAGATCGGGCGGCCGGCCGTCGAGAATGCTCGAGATGCCAAGGGTGACGCAGTCGGTCGGTGTTCCGTCGACCGCGAAGCGTCGCTCTCCGAGGCGTTCGAGCCTCAGGGGTCGATCGAGGGTCAGGGCGTGGGACACGCCCGACTGCTCGCTGTTCGGCGCGACAACCCACACCTCGGCCATCCCGTCGAGGGCGTCGGCCAGCACCTGGAGGCCCTCGGCGGTGTAGCCGTCGTCGTTTGTGATGAGGATCCTGCGTCGCTCGACCATGCGGGGGATTATCCCAGTGTGTCCCCTGATCCACAACTCAGTGGCTGCGCCTCCGGTTGTTGGGGGCTGAAGCCACCTCTCGCTCGTCGCTTGTCGCTCGTCGCTGGTCGCTGGCTGCTGGTCGCTTGACCACCCGCCCTCCCCCCTGTTGATCGCTCGTTGTTGGATTCGCGTGTACGCATCGGGCGGGTGGGGGTCCAGCGACAAGTGACCAGCGACTAGCGACAGAACGGAGGGCGGGTGGACGGTCGGGGGCATCCTCACTCCAGTATCTCCACCTTGTGAACACATGTACTAGAATACCGATCGCTCGGAAGGGAGAGATCTTGAACATGAATCGCGAAATACTCCTCGGTGACGACGCCATCGGCCTGGCCGCGATCCACGCCGGCCTGAGCGGTGTGTACGGCTACCCGGGGACGCCGTCGACCGAGATCTTCGAGTTCATCGAGCGCCGCACCAAGAAGAGCGGAGACATCCACGCGTTCTGGTCGACCAACGAAAAGGTCGCGTACGAGGAGGCCCTCGGCATGAGCTGGGCCGGGAAGAGGGCCCTGGTCTGCATGAAGCACGTCGGGTTGAACGTGGCTGCGGATGCGTTTATGAACTCGGCGGTGACGGGCACCAACGGCGGCCTGGTGCTCGCCGTCGCCGACGACCCGGGCATGCACTCCTCGCAGAATGAACAAGACAGCCGCTACTACGCTCAGTTCGCCCTCATTCCGTGCCTCGAGCCGCGCAACCAACAGGAATGCTACGACATGATGATCGAGGCCTTCGACATGTCCGAGGAGCTGCAGCTCCCCGTGATGGTGCGGTTGGTGACCAGAATCGCACACAGCCGCGCCCCGGTCATGACGCGTGAGGCGCGCCCACAGAACGCGCTGGAACCGAACAAGGACATCCGGCGTTGGACGCTGATCCCGGCGAACGCCCGTGTCCAGTACGATCACCTCACCGACAAGCAGCCCGTGCTGCTCGAACGGGCCGAGGAGAGCGAGTACAACGAGCTCCACCTCGCCGGCTCGTCTGGCATCATCAGCTGCGGCATCGCGGACAACTACCTCCGCGAGAATATCGAAAGCAACGGCGATCACTCCGTGCTGCGCCTGCGGCACTACCCGGTGCCGGCCGGGAAGATCCGCCAACTCGTGGAACACGTGGACGACCTCCTGGTGCTGGAGGATGGCTACCCCTTCGTGGAGGGGATGGTGCGCGGTCTGTTCGGCCTGTCCGACGTCACGGTGAAGGGCAGGATGAGCGGTGAGCTGCCGAGGACCGGGGAGCTCAACCCGGACCTGGTTCGCATCGCGCTGGGTATGGCCCCACTCCCGACCGCGCGCACCCCGTCCGAGCACCTGGCCAGGCGGCCGCCCGCGCTGTGCAAGGGGTGCCCACACATCGACACATTCAAGGCACTCAACCAGGCGCTGTCGTCGTTCGACAGCCCACAGGTGTTCAGCGACATCGGGTGCTACACGCTGGCCGCCCTGCCACCGCTCGAGGCCGTCCACAGCTGTGTCGCCATGGGCGCCTCGATCGGCATGGCCGCAGGGGCCGCCCACGCCGGCTACACCCCGGCGGTCGCGGCGATCGGAGACAGCACCTTTTCCCACGGCGGCATCACACCGCTGCTCTCCGCCGTACAGCAAGGGATCAACCTCAACGTGGTGGTCCTCGACAACGGCACGGTAGGCATGACAGGCGCGCAGCGCTCGATGTCCACCGGGGGCACGCTGGACGAGATCGTCCGGGGGGCAGGAATCGAACCGGAACATCTGCGGATTATCGAACCGACCCCCAAGAATCACGAGGCGAACGTGCAGGTGTTTCGCGAGGAGCTCGGTCACGATGGACCGAGCGTCGTCATCGCACGGCGGGCCTGCCTCGAAGCACTGAAGAGAGGGGCCCGCTGAACGTGGCTACGAACATCATTCTCGCCGGCGTCGGGGGCCAGGGGATCCTCTCGATCGCGTACGTCATCGACCATGCGGCCCTGGATGCGGGTTTTCACTTCAAGCAGGCAGAGGTCCACGGCATGGCACAGCGGGGCGGCGCCGTCCAGTCACACCTGCGGTACTCGGACACCGAGATCCACTCCGACCTGATTCCCACCGGCAAGACGGACCTGGTGCTCAGCGTCGAGCCACTCGAGGTCCTGAGGTACTGGCACACCCTGTCGCCCGAGGGCTGGGTCGTCACCAGCGTGACGCCCTACGTCAACATCCCGGACTATCCCGAGATGGACGATCTCCTCGGGAATCTCGCCGAGTTCGGCAACATCGTGATGGTCGACACCGGTCAGATCGCCAAGGCGGCAGGCAATCTCCGAGCCCAGAACATGGCCGTGATCGGCGCCGCGGCACCGCTGCTCGACTTCGAGGACGACCAGCTGTTGCGCCCCGTCGAACGGCTGTTCTCCGGCAAGGGGGCCTCCGTGGTGGAGGTGAACACTCGAGCGTTCCACTTCGGTCGAGCCGCCGGGTTGTTCTTCCGCGGCCTGGTAGACGGCGGGATGGGAGGGCTCGCCGCGATCAAGGTGTGTCAGAAGCTCGCGCCGGAAACCATCGATCCGGCGCACGCCAGCACGTGGGCCGAAGCTATCGGCCGCGACGAGGCCAAGCTCGGCGCGCTGCTGTCGATCGAGGGGAGCCTGTCCTGCGAATCGTTACCGGTGTTCGCGTGACGCAGCCCGCCGGCATTCCGGCTCGGAGCGGGGAATCCGCAGGGCCCCCCGAGCCGTCGGGCATCTTGGCAAGACTGAGATCACGACCCGTCGGGAGATGACGAATGACCACCGTAGACTACGACGGAATCGACCGACTGCTCGCCTCGATCCACGCGGACGGGCGGACGAGCCTCTATGAGAACGAGTGCTACGAACTGCTGGCCCTGACCGGCGCCGAGGCGGCTCCCCTGAACCGCTTCATCCCCATGGGGTCGCGGCCGACACCCGCCGATCTCGAGGCGATCCCCGGGAGCAAGGTCGTGCTCAAAGTGGTGTCCCCCGACATCACCCACAAGACCGAGGCGCGCGGCGTGCGCATCGTGGCCAAGGAGATCGGCGCCGCGGAGGCGGCGTTCGATCTCATGGTCCGCGAGGTGCCCGAGGCCTACGCCGCGTACCTCGAGTCCCACACTGGAGAGATTCCGTCGGCGCTGATCGGTCTCAAGGGTGAGGGGCTTCGACAGCGGCTGGCAAAACGAACTCTGGGGATTCTGCTGTGCAGTTTTGCCCAGACCGACGCCACCGGTCTCGCCACCGAGCTGTTCGTCGGCATCCGCCACACCTCCGAGTTCGGCCACATCATCACCGCCGGACTGGGCGGCGTGGAGATGGAGATCCTGGCGCGCCAGACCCACGAGGGGGCGGCCGTGGTCATCGCGCCGACCGCGACGATGGACGGCGCTCGGTTCCTGTCGCTGTTCAAGGGGACGCTTTCCTACCAGCGCCTGACCGGCGCCATGCGCGGCTCGCGACGACTGGTCGACGACGACGTGCTCGAGGAGTGTTTCCAGGCATTCATCGATCTCGCCAACCACTTTTCCGATCTCAACCCGGACGCCCGGTATCACGTCGTCGAGCTGGAGGTGAACCCGTTCGCCATGTCGAGTGGCCGGATGGCGCCACTCGACGGTGTGTGCGCATTCCGACCCGCCTCCGAGCCGGTCGCCGAGCGGCCCATCTCGAAGATCGAGAACCTTCTCAAACCGAATTCGATCGCGGTTCTCGGGGCGTCGGAACGAGCGATGAACATGGGCCGCATCATCCTGAGGAACATCCTGGATGCGGGCTTCCCGAGCGACCATGCCTTCGTGGTCCGGCCGGGTGCGGATGTCATTGACGAGGTGCGGTGCGTGGCCTCCATCGCGGACCTGCCCGAGAAGGTCGACCTGTTCATCGTGGCGGTCGGTGCGGCGCAGGTCCCGACCGTCGTTGCGGAGCTGATCGACCACGACCGAGCGAACGCCGTGATTCTGATACCCGGGGGGCTCGGCGAAAAGGAGGGCAGCCAGGACCTCGAGGCCGAGCTGCGCGAGACGATTCGCGACGCGCATGCGAGGCCGGGGGGCGGCCCGCTCTTTCTCGGCGGCAACTCGATGGGGGTCGTCTCCCATCCGGGGCACTATGACACCACGTTCATCCCGGAATCCAAGCTCGCCAGGTCGCGCGGCGAGCGGGTTCGCACGGCGTGCTTCATCTCCCAGTCCGGCGCGTTCAGCATCACCAACCAGAGCCGCCTGCCACGGATGGACCCCCTCTACGCCCTGACCATCGGCAACCAGATCGACCTCACGGCGGGCGATCTCGTCCGCTTCCTTTCCAATGACCCCGATATCGACGTGTTCGCGATCTACATGGAGGGTTTTCGACCCGGCGACGGCCTCGCCGTGGCATCCGGCGTTCGCGACGCCGTCGGCCTCGGCAAGGACGTGGTCTTCTACAAGGCCGGTCGGACATCCGAGGGACGATCCGCCACCGCGGGTCACACCGCCAGCGTGGCGGGCGATTACGCCGTCTTCTCGTCCGCGCTGCGCCAGGCAGGTGCGTTGGTCGCGTCCGACTTCGACGAGTTCTCGGACCTGGTCAATCTCTGCCTCCACCTCCGGGACACCCGGGTCACCGGGAACCGTCTGGCGGCCATCTCGAACGCCGGTTTCGAGGCGGTGGGAATGGCCGACTCGATCAGGCAGCGACACGCCGAGCTGCGCCTGATCCCGTTCGAGGGGCTGTGGGCGGCGGCCCTCCACGAGACGCTCGCGCGGCACAAGCTCGACGGTCTGGTGGACGTCAAGAACCCGCTCGACCTCACCCCCATGGCGAGTGACGAGGTGTACGGGCAGATCGTGGCCCACGTACTCGACAACGACCAGGTAGACGTCGTGGTGGTCGGAGTGGTGCCGCTGACGCCCTCGCTTCAGACCCTGGCCCCCGGACAGGGCCACGCCGAATCGATCTTCGATGACAGCTCCATCGCCAGGGTCCTGCCGGCCGCGGCAGCCGAGTCCCGCAAGCCCGTGGTCGCGGTCGTGGACGCGGGACGTCCCTTCGATGCGCTCGCCGAGCAACTCGAGGACTGGGGCCTGCCCGTGTTTCGAGCAGCCGATCGCGCGGTCAAGGTGCTGTGCAAGTGGGTCGACGCAAAGCTCAAGAAGATCTGACAACCGCGTCGGGATCCGACGACGATTCGACGGGAGGAGCCATGAAGTCTCACACCAAGTACCTGACCTTCAACGTCGGCGAGCGCATGGGGTTCGTGAACATCACGGGTGACGTGATCGACGAGGTCCGGGCGTCGGGGGTACAGGAAGGGCTGTGTCTGGTCAACGCCATGCACATCACGGCCAGCGTCTTCATCAACGACGCCGAGTCCGGGCTTCACAGCGACTACAAGCGCTGGCTCGAGAAGCTCGCGCCCCACGACCCGTCCCAGTACGA
>JBFELO010000189.1:0-8174 GCA_041552055.1 Candidatus Sulfomarinibacteraceae bacterium
AGGGCGTCGAGACGATCTTCGGTCAGGCCCTGGAAAGCTGTTGCCAGCTCGTCCGCCGAGCCCGGCGCCACCAGGAGACCGTTGAACCCATCGCGCACGACCTCGGGCAAACCGCCGACCTTCGTGCTCAGCACCGGGATACCGGCCGCGAGCGCAAGCGGCGCCACCGCCGACTGCGATCCCGAACGGTAGGGCAGGACAACGAGATCGGCGGCCGCCAGCAGCTGCGGCACCTCGGATTCGGGCACCCATCCGAACCGCAGCTGCACTCGATCCTCGACGCCGAGATCCCTGACTCGGCGTCGAAGCGCGGGTCCCAGATTACGCCACGGTTCGCCCCCTACGAGCAGGAACCAGTCGCTCTCTTCGGGCAGACGAGCGACCGCCTCGAGCAGGAGTTCCACGCCCTTGTAGGGTCGGATGATGCCGAAGAAAAGTGCCACCCTCCGGCCTGGCGGGATCCCGAGCATCTCGCGCGCTTCTCGGCGCGGCGGGAGCGCGTCAATCACGGGCGGTGGGAGCGGGTACGAAGAGATCGGCACCGATTCTCCGCACATGCGGGAAAACTCCGTTTCAAGAAGCGAGGCGTGCGTGAACACAGCGTCGCACCGCCTCAAGACCGACCGTGCAACGCGCCGTCGAAGTGGACCGGCTCCGTGGTCGGCCAGATTGTGGGCCACGCCCACCACTGGTGGGCGCCCACCTCGCAACAGCCACCGCCACATCCCGGCCCACGCCCAGGTCCAGTACGGAAAGATCCACGCCTCGGCCCCGTGCTCCAACGCCCGCCGCCTGGCCGACGGCCAGGACCAGGGCTGCATCGGAGCGAGGATGGCCTCGGCACAATCGAGCCTGGGACTGCCGCCGGGATCGCGGTCGCTCTCGCCCGGGAACAGCCACCTCGGATACTGGTGACGGGGCGTCAGGAAGAGGACGTCGTGACCTCGATCTTCGAGCGAGCGCACCAGATCGGTGGTGGTCCGTGCGACGCCGCCGCGAAACGGATGGCCCGGACCGAAGACGGTCAGGCGCATAGGGGATCTCTACTCCGTCTCCCGCGTGTTGGTCGCAGCGGACCAGGCCTCCAGGTGATCGCGCACGTTGTCGGGGACGAGGCCCGTGACATCGCCACCGAGAGCCACCACCTCTCGGACCAGTCTCGACGAGAGGTAGAGGACCTCTTCCTTCGGGGTCAGAAACACCGTCTCCACCGGCGGCCACAGGCGACGATTCATCAGCGCCATCTGGAACTCGTACTCGAAATCGGACACCGCCCGCATGCCTCGGATGATGATGGTGGCGCCCACCTCCTGCATGAAGTTGACAAGCAATCCGTTGAAGGACTGGACCTCGACCGCGGACGTGTCACGGTAGTACTCGCGGATCATATCGGCTCGCTCCTTGGCACCGAAGAGAGACTCCTTGCCGGTGTTTTGGAGCACACCGACGATGACGCGCGGAAAGATCCGCAAGGCGCGCTCGACGATTGCCACGTGTCCCACGTGGAAGGGGTCAAACGATCCCGGGAACACAGCCAGTGGTGCGTGGGGTTCAGTCACGGCGGAATCATAGCACCTGATCCGTCTCCGTGCCCGTCTCCGTCTCCGTCTCCGTCTCCGAATCGGATCGAAGACAGCAGCTTCAAAGGGGCGAGGCTACAGATTCGGGCTCAGAAGTGGTCTTCACTCCTCCACCGCGCCCGCAGTCACCCGATTGTGCTGACGGTCGACAACCCGAACCACCACCATGTGACGACCCGAGGCGGCCGGGAACTCGAATGTCTCCTCCCGACCATCGAGCAGCCCGTCAGTGGGAGCCAGCGCGTTCCACTCGTCGCCGTCCCGGGACCACTCGGCAAGCACGATCGGGCTCAGGCTATCGCTGACCGACACCTCCCACCTGTCACCGGAGCGCTTCAAGCGAACCACCGGAGGCGAGTTGTCGACCGCAAACCAGCGACTGACACGGCTTGCGTCGAGCGCACCATCGGGGTTGCGGGGCGCGTCGGAGGCGGTGAGCCGGAATCGGTACATCCCGTCCGGCATCGCGTGCGTATCGACCCCAAGTTGGGTGCCGGTGATCCGCTCGCGGACCTCGAAGCGAAAGCCCTCTCGGTTCTCGAGTTCCAAGCGAAATCGCAGCGGGTCATTGTTTGGGTCCGCGACCTTCCAGCTCACCGTACGATAGCCGGCACGATAGTACTTCTTGCCCTTGGTCGAGGTGTTGTTCTTCGGCGCGGCGTCGTCGACAACGGTGAAGATGCCGTTGAAGTCGGGATGGACCGCCTCGATCACCGGGCCTGCTGGCGGCGGGGCCGAGAGATAGACCAGCCCGGGTGGCTCGACGGTGAGTGACTTCACCTGAGGCGGCAGATTGACCTCGACCACTGCAACGCCGATCCGATCGACCACCGGGCTCGATTCGGGGGTGGCAGGGAACTCTACCTCCCACTGCAGCGAGCGGCCGGGCGGCAAGCCCACCGATCCTTCAGACGCCGGCATCCAACCGGTCCACGGCAGCCAGGTCGCGTCGGGTTCGTCCGATATCCCGGATCGGAAGCGGATGCGAAGGTCTGTGGACGAAGGCTCGACGCGGTATTCCCCGAAGCGCACCGGAAGTTTGAACCTGTTCGCTTTCGACCGAAATCGGCCAGTCTTCTCGCCTTCCGACCGGCGCCACAGGACCCCTCCGGGGCCCTGAGTGAGGAGAGCGGCACCACCGTCGACCACCCCGACCACCTGAGCTGCGTCGACCGTCGCGATCCGGGCGCCGCCGCCGTCGACGAAACGCCACACCTCGCCCTCGAAGCCGGTGCCGACAATCAGACCTTCGCCGTCCCAGGAAACCGAGGTCGCGACCTCGCGGACAAATCGATGAACGCTGAGCAAGCCGCCGGAGGCGGTCAGCTTCAAGACCTCGGAGGTCGCCGTCTTGCCGTTCACCTCGGGCAGCTTGATGTCACCGGTTGCGGTGACCTCGGTCGTGACCTCACCGTTCTCGCCCCCGTTGCCGTCAGCCGCCTTTTTTCGCGGCGCGGAGGCCGGTTCGCCGACCAGCGCGGCCGCCCAGACCGCACCGTCGCCAACCGCGAGATCTGCGATCTCGGTGAAGGGGCTGTCGGCGAGCATTCCGAGCTGCCCCGACTCGTCGACCACCAGGATCAGCCCTTTGCCCGACGTACCGACAAGCAGCCGGGAATTTTCTGGCAGGAGGCACCGTGCGTGGAAATCAGGTAGCTCCACCCACCTTACGAGGCCACGATCCGTTACCTTGAATATCGATGCGGGTGGACCACCTGCCGCCACCACTTCGCCCCCGAATACGGCGAGGTCCCAGATACCACCGTCAGCCAAACGCCCGATCTCGGTCAGTTCGCCGCCCGACCACCGGTGGAGGGTCCCGGGCGCCACCGTGGCCACCAGCACATCGCCGCCGGCCGTTGCGAGAACGGCGGTGATCTGCTCCGCATCGACCTCGGCCAGCAGCTCGGCCTGGTCTCCGCGCACGCTGTAGAGACGCGCCGGAAACCCGGTGCCGACGATGAGCGATCCGTCGGTTGCCTTGGCGGCTGCCATCACGACCGCCTCCTCGAAGTCCGGCCCGGCGGCCCACCCTGCAACGCGCTGCAGGGTCCCGTCAGCGGTGACCTGGACATCGCTACCACGCCCCTGGAGCATTTCCTCGGCGGTATCGACGGTCCAGCGCCGGGTCTCGGTGGCACCCGCCACCTGGGTCACAACGAGGAGGACACACAGAATTGTCAGGCATCGGCTGCAGTTCATCGCTACTCCGGTTCTCGTGAATCAACGCGCACTGTGAGCGGTATGCGCTGGGCGCCCGAAATCAGGAAGGGCATCTCGGCAACGCTCTTGGCGAAGACGCTGTAGGCAACGGTGTCGAGGTTTGGACCCAGGGCAGATCGCATCTGCAGGACGATGCTCGGCGGAGCCGACACCGTGCCCCCCGGCACCACCATGCCGACGTCCTTCCGCTCGAGCACCGCCACCATGGTCTTCGAGTGAAGGATCGAGTTGAGCAGCCGCAGCTCGTCGGCAAAGCTCGCCGGCCGGAGCGGGCGCATCTGCAGATCGTAGGTGGTCCACGCCGTACCGTCCGCACCGACCAGATCGAGGCGGCCGGCAGGAACACTCTCGGGAATTCGAAGGCTGACGGTGTGGGTCTCTTCGGCTCCGCGATAGGGCCGAATACGGAAATGCACCGCCAATTCCTCGCCCGGTCGAACGGTTCGGCGTGCGGGCACGATGTCGACGATGGTCGCGGCCTCGAGCCTTTCGATCGACTCGAGGGAAATGTCGATCGACTCGATGTCAGGGCCCTCGAATGCCGATCCCTCGAGGTATGCCACCACCGCAGTGGCGAAGGCGCTCGCTTCAGCGGGTGCCGACTGACCGGAAAAGGTGGCGTCCACCACCGCGGGCCCGAGGCCTTCGTACCTCACCGAGACCTTCGCGCTGACCGTCTGATTTCCAAAGCTCCGACCACGGATCCCCTGGCTGGCGCTCGCGAGGTAGCCCGCCAGCAGAGGCGCCAGGACCGGGTGGCGCACGACCCGAAACGCGTAGGAACGGTCGTTGACGGTGACCGAGACCGGCACCATCGGGGCCTCTTCTCCCAACCGACCCAAAATCCCGTCCCGACGATCGGCGACGACCGCGCCGATCGGATCGCCGACGGTGAAGAGCTTGAACGAATTCATGAGGCTGGGCACCACGACCACGACACCCGCCTTCGCGAGAGGCATGCTCGTGTTTCCCGAGCCGAGGGATTGGTGGCCGAAGGCCCACAGGCGGTCCTCGCGAACTTCTGTCACCGTCCCTCCCGCGGCCAGGGTGACGTCGCCATCGACCATCACCGCCGCGACCATCGAGCCAGGCGTGATCTCTCGGCCACCTTCCCGGTCCTGCGGGCCGGCACCCGTCGCTGCGACCCAACCCAAGCGTTGCCAGCTTTCTGCGAGCCAGCCGCCATCCAACGAAGGGTGCCAGCCAGCGACTGCGAGGGGCAACGGCTGCGCTCCCTCCAATCCCTCGGGCAGCAGCCAATCGACAACCAGCCGGCCGAGCCCGCCAGCGCTCGCAGCTTCCAGGATCGCCTCGAACCCGGGGCGGGCCGCGAGGCCGACCGCGGGCGGTGCCTCCTCCACCTCGAGCATCCGGGAAAACGGCGTGACGCCGCCGATCGGCTCGCTGGCAAAAGGAAAGCCGTATGCGAGAGCGCCCAACAGCTTGCCGTCGAGGTAGACGGGTGATCCACTCATGCCGGCGATGATTCCGGTCTCGCGCAACCGGGGATGATCGAGGCGCACCAGCACCAACTCGCCGTCGGGGGTCCCCGATTCGACCGTACCGAGGACGGTAACAGGGATCTCCACCCGTTCACCGGCATCCATCTCGGTGATACACACGCCGGTGCTTCCGGGGACCGCATCGGCCGGATCAAGGGTTTCAACCGCTACCGCGGCCGGACCCCCGAGGGCCGCCGCCAACACCACCACGATTCCCCGTGTCAACTTCATCAGGTGGCTATTCTACGCATACCAACCTCGAGGAGGTTACTTTCACCTGGCAAACGATGCTGCCGGCCGTTTGACCTCAGCGCGGAATTATTCCTACAATTGGAGCTCGGAACCCTGTATGGAAGATTCAATTCTGCCCCATCCGTCGATGATCGACCGGTTGGTGGAGGTCGCGCGCCGCCTGCGGTCGATCCGCAGACCGGCTGAGGCTGCCGAGCTCCTCGAGATTGCGGCGGCGTTCTCGCCGCAAGGAAGTGCCCTCCGCGAGGAGGCCGAGCGGGTCCGGGGCGAAGAAGGCATCGACGATTTCGACCGCGAGTTCAAGCGCCGAAACCTCGAGGCCTCTCACGCCCTCGGCATGGCTCACATCTTCGAGACTCGGGGGGAGTTCGGTCGCGCCGTCGACATGATCGACCTCGCCAAGCTGCGTACGCCTTTCAACTACCTTGCCTACGCCGCCGCCGGTTTCCTTCACCTGCGGCACGACGACGCCGAAACGGCCCTCGCCGAGTTCATCCAGGCACGCCGGCTCAACCCTCTCGACTTCCGCCTCGCGGTCGAGACCTCCCGAACCGCGCTGGAAAACGAGGACTTCGACGCCGCTCTCGAGGCGGCAATCGACGCCATGCTGTTGGCGAGCTGGCGCTCCGATCGCGAGCAGCAGCAGGAGAGAAGACGGGTCGAGACTTTGGTGAGGCTCTGCCAGCGCGAGCCGGCCACTATCGAGAAGCTGATTTCGAACCGCATCTCCACGCTCCAGAGGGCATGCGATCACGTGGCCCTGAGCCACGCCAAAATCTTCTCGCATGCGGATGTGGAGCCGCAGAGGGAGCGTGGAGCGAAAAGCGGCTCCGAGGAAAACGACCTCCTGCGACGCGCCACCGAACTGCGATCGATGGGCCTCTTCCGTCATTTCTCGGATGAGCTGATCATTCCCCTCGCGAAGCTCGCGACATCGACGTCTTTTGCCCCCGGAGATGTCTTCTTCGCCGAGAATGACAGCACCCGAGACCTCTTGATCGTCCGCAAAGGAACCGTCCATATCACGCGCGCGACACCGGTCGGCACCCAGGTGCTGTCGACCCTCGACGCGGGAGCTCTCTTCGGTGAGGTTTCGTTCCTCGATGGGCTGCCACGATCGGCCACTGCAGTCGGGGTCGGCGAGGGATCGATCTACACCTTCTCCGCCGGCGCTCTCGACACCGCGGTGGCCTCGGATCGCGAGCTCGCGGTCAGCCTGCTGTGGGGCTTCTGGCAGACCCTCGCCGACAAGGTCCGCGCGGCCAACGCGCAGATGAGTGAGCTCTTCGGCGCCCCGTCGGAGCCGTTCCAGCTGGAGCGAGACGGGGAAGGGACCGGCGACCGGGTGCACGTGACCGAGGAGACCAAGCTCGACATCCTGCGCGAGCAGGGGCTGTCGGCGCAGGAGCTCCGGTTGCTGGCCAAGTACTCACGCGAGCGGAGGTACTCGGCCGACGCCCTGATCTTCGCAGAGGGCGAGCCAGGGGACTGTCTCTACATCGTGCTCGATGGTGCGGTTCGCATCTCGCGCATGGTGCCCGGCATGGGTGAGGAAGCTCTGGCGGTTCTGGAACGCGGTGAGGTCTTCGGCGAGCTGGCCCTGGTCGACGACCAGCCGCGCTCGGCCGACGCCCGCGCCCACCGCACGACCACGACGGTGTTCTCCATCAGCCGGTCGCTCCTCGAGGAGGTGTTGTCGATGGACCCGGACGCTGCGGTCCAGTTCCTCAACCTCCTCTGCCGACTCCTCTGCCGCCGCCTGCGGGCGATGAACGAGCGTCTCGTCGCCTGGCGCGTCATGGCGTCGCACGAGTAGACCTTCATTTTTCGCTGACACCCGCCCCAAAAACCGCGAATGACTCAGCCCCTTCCTGGGGCTCTCGCCCCAGGCCAACCATCTGTCGCACCTCCGGGGCTCTTGTGGACAATTGGCCGTTCCCGAGGTGACGGACGGCCTTCGGGCATCGTGACTCACCCCTGCCAGCGAGTGGTTGACCCTGGACACTGTGATCGGTTTGATGGAAGAAGTGATCCGCAGAGATTGTTGTTCCGTTTAGAGAAGGACGACGATATGCACCGCTCCATATTCGAAGACGGTCCGAAAGCCCCGCCGCCGGAAACAGTGCAGGTTCCGAACGTGATCCCGATCTTCCCTCTGCCACGGGTGGTTCTTTTGCCGGCAGAGGTGCTGCCGCTGCACGTCTTCGAGCCTCGATACCTCGAGCTCGTGCGCGACGCCGTCGAGACGCACCAAGTGATCGGCATGGTCCAGGTCGAGCCCGGTCATGAAGCTGATCTGCCCGGCTCCCCGCCGGTCTGCAACTTCGGTTGCGTCGGATTCATCGCGGCCCACGAGGAGATCGAGGACGGCCGCTTCCTGATGTGGCTGCTCGGGCTCGAGCGCTTCCGGATCGAGGAGGAGCTCGATGTCAAGACCAGCTACCGACAGGTGCGGGTCCAGTACGAGCCGATACCCGAGTCCCCCAAACGCCTGGCGGGGATCCGTCCGCTGCGACAAGAGCTGCGGTCCCTGCTTCCGAGCCTGGTGGACCTCGACGAGGCCTCGCGCGACCAATTCGCCCGCCACATGGAGGAGGTCTCCGATGCCCAGCTCATC
>JBFELO010000190.1:0-8010 GCA_041552055.1 Candidatus Sulfomarinibacteraceae bacterium
CGCACCCGGCCTGTGGCGCTGTCCTGTCGTCGGCTGGCAATTTGCCTAACGTCGGCATTCAGCGATTCACATGCCAAGGTAACGAACTGCTCCGCTCGGAGCCGTGGTCTCTCCAGCCCAGTGCTGCGACCCAACACGTCAACGTATGGGCGATCGTCATCAAGGTCGAGCTCTTGGTCTCGGCCCCACCAAGGAAGGTCGCCAATCTCACCTCCCAGGCCGTCATCCTTCATCGCTCGCTTCAGATCGCTCGTATAGGCGCGGCGAGCCGATTTTACGGTCGTACCGAAACACAAAAGCGCCTCGTTGAGGTCACAAAGTGGCGACCGGATCTTGCCCATCAGATCACGATGACCAGAAAGGGTGTATTTCGAGGGATCGTCGGCTATGCCGGCTCGAACGGGATTCAGGTGAATGTAAGCAATGACCCGTGACAGATAATCTTGCTCGTCAATCAGCTTTGCCTTGTATCTGCTTTGCCACAGAGGTCCGGTTCGGCACCACCGGCGGTTGAACTCACGGCTGAATCCGTTCTGGAGAAAGTGCATCGTTCTCGAAAGTGGTACCGCAGAAGATCGGAGCGCCAGATGGAAGTGGTTCGACATCACGCACCACGCGAAGACGAGGAACCCGTCACGATTCTTGGTCTCGCGCAGGCGTTCAACGAAACAGGTTGCCTCCTCGGGGTCGCCGAACACCTCCTCGCCGCGAGCGAACCGGTTGTACACGTGATACAGCCCACCCTCGATCATCACCCGACGCCGCCTGGGCAACGCTCCCTCCTTGAAACAGGACCCTATCACGAAAAAGTTGAGAAAGTTTCTCCTGGCACTGATTACCGGCGGCAGGGGGCTACGAGACGCTGGGTAGTGGTTGGATCGACTGGGGCACATCGAGGTCATTCAGGTCGAGCCGGCCGATCTTGTCCACCTTCAGCTTTTTTCTTCCTAATTTCCCGGTCACGAAGAGCGAGCCCCGGATCCCGTAGGTGACCTCGCGCTGGTCCTTGAGGACATCCACGATCCGGAACACCGCCGTGGCGGTATTGATGTGGAATGTCACGTCGACAAGGGTCGTCCCCAGGCCGTCAACCGAGAACGGCTCCGGCGCCAGCCCGGTGCCCACCTTGCGGTCGTCCAGGATGAGCTTGAACGACGCGCCCTCGAACTCGAACGCGTCCGGGTTCGGATTGATGACCCGGACGCTGGCCACCAGGACGGTCTCCAGCAGCGTGCTGTCCTCGAACTGGAGCCCGGTGAGCGTGATCTCCAGCTCCTCGAGCGAATCGGTGGTCGAGCACCCCGCCACGAGGATCACGAGAGATCCCGTAAGAACCACTAAAGCGATTTTCCGGCTTGGATACATGCTCAACTCCTGCTTCTTCTGATCGTCGGTACGCCGGTGGATCCTCGGCTCCGGCTGCGACGGTTTCTACTGAACCCGCTGGACCAGAACCTGGACGCCTTCGGTAGGGCTGTCGCGGGTGATGACCGGGATCATCTGGGTTGTGGTGAACATCAGCCTCCCACCGGCTTCGATCCGCGCCTGCACCGCGTAGCTCATGCGCGCGTCGATCTGCGCCGGGTCGTACTCGAGCTCGAAGGCCACCGGCACGCTTCCCTCGGGCACGATCTTCTGCTCCGCCAGGACCACCGCCGGGGCATCGGCCCGCGACACGTCCACCAGCTTGACGATGATCGTGGCGTCCGGCGGCAGGGCGATCCGCTCCCGGTAGAACACCGCACCGGTGACCACGCCGGTCGAAGTGGCCCGCATCATCCGGGTGGGCTCGTCGTGACCGGTCGAGTAGATCACGAGCACGCCGTCGTCCACAGAGTACCGCTCGGCACGATTCAGCGCCTCGAGGAACCGAGCCTCCTGCTCCATGAACTCCTCATGCACACACATCTTCTGGGTAGCACCCATGTGACCGAAGCCGATACTGTCGCCCTCGAGTGCGTACGAACCGAAATAGTCGTTGCAGCCGGCGTTGCCACTCACCTTGCCATCGGCCGCGAAGGCCACCGTCGAGGTGACGCCCTCGGCCGACGGCTCGCCGGTGATGGACTCGGCCACCCACCGCGTGTCTTCGAGCTCATTCGGTGTATCCACGGCCGCGACCTCCTCTTCACCAACCGGCTGCGGTTCCGGCGACTGCGCCTGGCCGCAGGCAACCAGCAGCGAGAGCGCGGCCGCTACTGCCAACAGTCTGGACAAGCTCTTCATGAAAGACCTCCCGAAGGTTGGCGAACGACGGCCCATGGCGCATCCCTCGCACATTCCACGAGATTGTCGCACAGGTAGGGTCAACCATCTCAGCTCCCAACCTCCAACGATCTTCCCTGATCGGGGAGCCCGCCATTTCTGCATGAACGGCTCTCAATGCTTTCGCGTGAGCGGTCTCTGCGACTCGGTGTTGAGCCTCAGCTCGAAGACGTCGGGCCGCGAGTAGTGACCGGCGACGTCCAGAGAGCGCCGCGCCACGGCGACGGCGGAAGGATCGAGATCGGCGTAGAGGATGCCGACCTCCTGGCGCATGGGCCCGGCGGTGGTGACGCCGTCGGGACCGATCACCAGCGAATCGCCGGGGTTCACCCAGGCGTCGTCGTCCGGGTAGAGCTGGGCCTTGTCTGGAAAGTCGTCCGGAATGTCGGCGACCCGCATCACGAAACCGCTGCCGACGACCCAACACCGCCCCTCGCGGGCGATGTGTTGCAGGGTCCCGATCCAGGCGTCGCCGCTGTCGTAGGTCGGCGCGAGATAGACCTCGACGCCCTGCGCGTACAGGGCGTACCGCGCGAGCGGCATGTAGTTCTCCCAGCACAGGAGGGTGCCGATCCTGCCGGCCGGCGTGTCGATGACCCTGAGCCCCGAGCCATCTCCGAACCCGTGGACCATCCGTTCCGGGTTCGTCGGCATCAGCTTGCGGTGGCGGTTGACGATGTTCCCGTCACTGTTGACGACCACCACCGTGTTGTAGAGCGTGCCACGGCTCACCCCACCGTCACGCTCGTTCATTCCACACACCACCGTCACCGAGTGCTCCTTCGCCGCGGTCTGGAGTGGGGCGAGACCGCCGCTCTCGAGGTCGACAGCGTTGTCGAAGAGCCTCCCGTACAGCTCGTTGGTGAGCGCCATGTCGGATCCGGGCCGCAAACGCCACATCCAGATCGGGTACCCGGGGATGAACGTCTCGGGAAAGATCACGAGATCCGCACCCTCGGCCGCCGCTTCAGCGACCAAGGTCACCGCCTTCTCGAGGGTCTTCTCGCGGTCGAGAAGGACGGGCGGGGTCTGGACAACTGCGATCTTCGACATTTCGAGCGCCTCCGACGGGGTTGATCACCTGGGGTCCCGCATCAGTATCCTGCCAGTACAACCGCGGCACTCCCGGATGGCTTCCGGACAACGCCCGCCACCTTGTTCGCGCTGAGTTTCTTATCGTCAGGCGCGGCCACCCGCCCTACCACCAGCCGGGGCGACCCTTCGCAATGTGCTAGGCTCTGCCACCCGGACAGTAGGACAGCAGTGAAAGGCAGGTCGGCATGAACACGAATTCCCGTGGACTGACCCTGTCGCTTTCAGTGCTCGTGCTCCTCGCATCATGCACGAGCGCCCGACACCCGGAGAAGGATCTCAGCCATGATCCGTTCCCCGGCGCCCAGGCGGAGCTGCGCGAGGTCGTCGCCTCCATCGGGAGGGACGTCATGACGGCCGATATCGAAGGTCTCCATGCGATCCACCTCGACAGTCCCAAATTCACCAAGTTCGGTCCACGCAGCTTCGATCGCCAGGACGTGGCGAGCACCAACGAGTCCGAGACGGCCTACGTCACCTCGGTCTCGAACATGAGCTACGAGGCCAGGGATCTGAAGATCGACGTTTTCGGAGACGTCGCCGTCGTCACTTATTACCCCTACGTCAGCTTCGTGAAGGACGGCAAGGAGAGACACGTCAGCGGCCGCCAGACACTCGTTTTCCTCAGGACCGCGAGCGGGTGGAAGATCGTGCACGAGCACGGAACCGTGAAGGATTAGCACGCCGCGAGGCGGCGGGGCAGCAGATACCCCGCCAAGAGCAGGGGCCATGCCTGTTCACTTGACTCTGGGGGAGTGACTGTCTCCAAATCCGTATCCGTTGCCATATCCGTGCCCGGTAAAACGGCGTGGGGAACGGAGACGGGCACGGTCCTTGCGGGCGATTTTTCGCCGAGGTCCTGATGGTGCTGGATGCCTACGAGGTTGCGGACCCCGTGATCGACGATACGGTCGGGAAGTCCACCGACTCGAAGCTCGCAGGGCTGCACGGCGAGCCGGTTGCCAGCGGTGATCCGACATTGACGGATGCTCTGACGGCAGGGCCCGCGATCGAGGACATGGACCTCGCCGACGTGTACCGTCTGCTGGAGCCGACGTCGAACCCCCCGCCTCAGCCTGGTGGCGGAGAATCTGGCCAAACCCTCGCGCAACCATCTGCGCGCCCATGTGGTTGTGATTACGGCCCGGGATGGCAGCTATGCCCCCCGTTATCTCCAGCGAGCCACCTTTGACGCGATCATCGACTCGGAGTTCGAGGTCGGAATGCTCTACGACGAGAGCGGCAGCCGGCTCGCGACCTGAGGTGGTGGCGGGCCTCGCGGTCAGGGCATGCGTGGAGCCGGCGCCGGCTGGGTATCCGGCAAGGGAGCGGGCGGTCAGGAGAGCGGCGGCTGCGCCGGCGGCGGGTCCCGGGGACCGGCCTCCGACGACAGTGCCGGCGCCGACACACAGTCCGGAGTCGACGGCCAACCCGGAGACCGGTACCGCCGATCTGAAACGGGTTGGTGGCCGGTCTCGACCGTCGATCGGCTGGCTGGCGGCTGTCGTGTTCAGAGCCCGACCGCTCCGCGCCTTGCTATTCTGTGGCCTTGCGGCCGCATCGATGCGGCGATTTCCTGATCAGGGGGACACGGCAGTCATGGCACGACTTCTGAGAATTGTCAGGGTCTGCATCACGGCGGCGGCGATCGCCCTCGCCATCTCGTGCGATCGCTCCACCGAGCGTGGCGGTGAGCCGGTCGGAGTCGAGCCTGCCGCGGAGAGCACCGTCCAGCTCGGCGCGCCGACGCTCGACGAGCTCCGAAACGCCACCTACTCCGGAATCTACGACGAGCCGGTGCTGCTGATCGATGGCCGGCATGAAGGCGATCCATTCGTGGAGGGCGGCGCCGCGCGCCCCACAGCCGGTCTCGCGGCTGACTTCCGGCTGACCGGCGACCTGGACGGGCAAGGCGCCGAAGAGGCAGTGGTGCTGCTGTGGGAGAGCTCCGGCGGGTCCGGGACCTTCAACTACCTCGCCGTTGCCGGCCGCCGGGGCGGCGAGATCGTCAACCTCGGCACCGCCGAGATCGGCGACCGGGTCCAGGTGCGGGCGGGGCGCGTGGTCGACCGCGCGGTCGAGCTGGACGTGGTCCAGGCCGGTCCCGATGACGCCGCCTGCTGCCCGTCACAGACCGCCACCCGAACATGGGCGCTCGGAGCGGACGGCCTCACGGCGGTCTCGACCGAGGTCACCGGATCCCTGTCACTCGCAACGCTGGAGGGTGTCGAATGGGTGCTCGCGATGTTCGACCGGGCCGAGGCGGCGCCGGCCGAACCCGAGATAACCGTCGTCTTCTCGGACGGCAGAATCGGCGGACGCAGCGGCTGCAACCGCTACTTCGCCGGGGTCGTGGACGGCGATCTGCCCGGCGACCTGGCGATCGGCCAGATCGGTGCCACCAAGATGGCGTGCGCGGACGACGTCATGCGGCTGGAGCAGCGCTACCTGGCGACGCTCGCCGGGGTCACCAGGTTCGGCTTCGTCGCGGGTCGACTGGTCATGACCTGTCGGGTGGAGAACGCGATCCACAGCATGACCTTCGTTCCCCGCGAGCCGGAGGGGTAACATGGGTCACCGCGCGAGCGGGAAGGGCCCTTTCGTCGCGCGCTCCGCTCCGGAGTGACCATTGGGACTTTGCTGAACCTGGGGGTATGACAATGAGCACAGTTCCCGCATTTCGCCGAAAGCTCGTGCCGACAGCGATGATCGGATGCCTCGTGCTGGCCGTCGGCTGCACTGTCAACCCGGCGACCGGCAAGCGGCAGCTGACGCTGATCAGCGAGCAGCAGGAGGTCGCACTCGGCCTGGACGAGGCGAAGAAGGCGGTCGCCCAGTACGGCCGCTACCCGGATGACGAGCTGCAGGAGTACGTCTCGGAGCTCGGCCTTCGGCTGGCCGCGGAGTCGGAGCGGCCGGATCTGCCGTGGGGTTTCACGGTGGTGGACGACCCGGTAGTCAACGCCTTCGCGCTGCCCGGAGGCCAGATATTCGTCACCCGCGGCATCCTCGCGCACTTCAACTCGGAGGCAGAGCTGGCATCGGTGCTCGGCCACGAGATCGGCCACGTCACGGGCCGGCACTCGGTCGAGCAGATGAGCTCCGCGCAATTGGCCAACCTCGGCCTCGGGGTGGCGATGATCGCCAGCGAGGACGTTCGGCCGTACGCCGGAATGGCCGCGCAGGGCCTCCAGCTGATGTTCCTCAAGTTCAGTCGCGACGACGAGAGCGAGTCGGACGAGCTCGGCCTGCGCTACATGACCAACGCCGGCTACGACCCCAACGAGATGCCCAAGATGTTCGTCACCCTCGACCGGATCAGCGCGACCCAGGGTGGTGGCCGGATCCCGGTGTGGGCGTCGACCCACCCCAACCCGGATCGCCGGGAGGAAATCACCTACGAGCGGATCGAGAGGCTGCCACCGGACAGACGGGACGGCACCGTCAACCGCGACGGCTACCTGCGCAGGATCGACGGTGTCGTGTTCGGCGACGACCCACGCCAGGGGTACTTCGTCGGGAGCCGGTTCTACCACCCCGAGCTGGAGTTCCAGCTGACGTTCCCGGACGGCTGGCAGACCATGAACACCCGCCAATTCGTGGCCGCCGTCAGCCCCGAGCAGGACGCCATCGTCCAGCTGACGCTCGCCCGGGGGGACAGCGCCGCCGGTGCTGAGCGCGAGTTCTTCTCCAGCCAGGCGATCGAGCGCGGGGATGCCTGGAACGACAACTTCCACAACTTCCGAACCGTTCCGACCCAGCAACGCCCCACCGTGGTGCGCGGCCTGATCGGCTTTCTCGAGCTCCAGGGACGGGTGTACCAGCTCGTCGGCTACACGCGCGAGGATCTCTGGAGCACCTATCAGAGCCTCACCCGGTCGTCCCTGGCCTCGTTCCGAGCGCTGGCTGAACGACGCTACCTGGACGTAGAGGCCAAGAAGATCGCACTGGTGGAGCTGCCCGACCGCATGACGATCGCCATGTTCAACCAAAAGTACCCGTCGACGGTGGACGTGGACGCGCTGGCGATCGCCAACGGAGTCGAGCCGAACGTGATGCTCGAGCGCGGCACGCTGGTGAAGCGCATCGTCGGCGGGCAGCTGCCCGAGAATTAGCACCGGCTAGGAGCACCTGATTGATATCCTTGACTCGGAGAGACATGCCATGCTCGACGGCAAGAAGATCCTGTTGATCATCACCGGCGGTATCGCCGCCTACAAGAGCCTCGAGCTGATCCGCCACCTGCGGGAACGAGGTGTCGCAGTGCGCTGCATCCTTACCGAAGCCGGCCGCCAGTTCGTGACGCCGCTGTCGGTCGCCGCGCTCAGCGAGTCGAAGGTCTACACCGAGCTGTTCTCGCTCACCGACGAGGCGGAAATCGGCCACATCCGGCTCTCCCGGGAGGCCGATCTGGTAGTGGTCGCACCGGCCACGGCCAACACCATCGCCAAGATGGCCGCCGGCATCGCCGACGACCTGGCCTCGACCGCGCTGCTTGCCACCGACAGGCAGATCCTGCTGGCGCCGGCCATGAACGTGGTGATGTGGCAGCACCCCGCGACCCAGCGCAACCTCGCGGCGCTGCTCGAGCGCGGCGTGCGAACGGTCGGTCCGGCGGACGGAGGCCTGGCGTGCGGCGAGGTCGGCGCCGGC
>JBFELO010000191.1:0-7916 GCA_041552055.1 Candidatus Sulfomarinibacteraceae bacterium
CCGAACTTCCGCTCTCTGATAATAACTATACTGGGAGGTTCCTAATATGTTGTTATGAATTTCCTAAAATTCTACAGAAGCCGGCCGAGGCTTGGCTATGAAAATTTCGCCACGCGAGGACCCTGGAACCTGCCCAAGCACTCCGACAGGCAATTCCTACCGGGGCCCGAGCGCTTCTCGAGGCGGATGCAAACCTCTCGAGATCGCTTTCCTCACAGGCCTTTCCCCTGCCTCTCAACGGAGCGATCCACGGCACTCACCGTGACCCATGGAGTGCCGAAGCCTCGCGGCCTCGACACGTCGAGGCCGGCCGGCCACACGGCGCCCAAGGGACCCGGTCTCGACTCCAGTCCTCTCCACTCTTGAGCTTTCATCCTGGAATCCCTATATTCGATACGTGCCCACGGAACCGAAGACGCCGACCGACCTGTCGACCCCGGGCTTTTGGCTGCACGAGTGGTGCGTCTATCCCAAGCTCGACCGGATCAGCCGCGACGGCGCGACGGTCCACCTAGAGCCGAAGGTGATGGACCTGCTGGTCTACCTCGCGCGGCACCCCGGACAGGTCGTCTCCAAGAACGACATCATCGATTCGGTCTGGGAGGGGCACATCGTCGCCAACTCGGCGCTCTCCAGGTGCATGGCCCTGCTCAGGGGGGCGCTGGGAGATGACGCGCGGCGGCCGCGCTACATCGAGACCATCCCGAAACGCGGCTACCGCCTGATCGCTCCGATCACGGGGATCGAGCCGGAGATCACGGACACGCCGGGGACGACCTTTCGGCTGCGCATCGGTCAACGAGAGATCTCGCTCCAGGACGGCGAGCACCTCATCGGCAGGGCGCCGGACGCGGCCGTTTGCATCGACTCGCCCAAGGTGTCGCGACACCACGCCAGAATAGTGGTGGACGGCAACCAGGCAAGTGTCGATGACATG
Source organism: Candidatus Sulfomarinibacteraceae bacterium (assembly GCA_041552055.1). GTDB lineage: Bacteria > Acidobacteriota > Thermoanaerobaculia > Thermoanaerobaculales > Sulfomarinibacteraceae > JBFELO01. The sequence continues at coordinate 938 of JBFELO010000191.1, forward strand.
GGGAGCAAGAACGGCACCTATGTGGACGGCAAGATGGTGAAAGGGCCGTCGGCGCTGAAGGGAGGCGACGAGATTATTATCGGATCGATCGCCATCACCTTCATCGACGGTCGAGAGGGGAACGCCACCGAGACCATGTCGGACCCGGAGCGACCACCCGAGTCACGGTCGGACTGGGGTCTGTAGACTCTCTCGGGTCTTCAGGTCGCGATCTCGACCACGTCGCGATCGCGCAGCTCGAAATCGCGCGAAACCCGCTGACCGTCGAGCTTTCCACCCCACACGCGCGCGTAGGCCAGCTTCTGTGGCAGGTCGCGATGGATGCGCTCCGCGAGGTCGAGCACGGTCGAACCCAGATGGAGCACGAACGGGTCGGTACGCTCCATCTTCTTGCCGGGGGGCTTGGTGTACACCCGCACCAGCTGCAGCAGGCGCCACAGCGCGAGCTTGAGCTTCTGATACCCGACGTGCTTGGTCGCGCTGAAGCGAATGACCGGGAACTCCCCGCCGTACAGCTCCTCGAGCACCGCGAGGTCCGCCTCGTCGACGCGGTCAGCTTTGGTGATCACCAGCACGGTGGGCAGCGGCATGTCGCGCGGATCAACGTTCTCGGGCAGTTCTCCGACCAGCGGCAGGTGCACCGACGCCATCCGGTCGCGGATCTCCTCGACGCCCGACAGCGTGCCGGGGGTGGACGGGTCGGCGAGCAGCACCGCAGCGTCCGCACCCTGCACCACGTTGGGCAGCCAGGTGTCCATGTGGTCCTCGGCAACCGGCGGCAAGTCGACAAGCTGGATCTGGACGTCCTCGAACTGCATCATTCCCGGCTGCGGTTTGGTGGTGGCGAACGGATAGTCGGCGATGTTCGGCTGCGCGTGGGTGAGCGCCGCCAGCAGCGACGACTTGCCGGCATTGGGAGGACCCAGCAGCACGACCTGTGCCGCACCCTCCGGATCCACGTGGACCGTGTGCGCCTTTGGTGACCGGCGCCGCTCGGCCTCCTGACGCAGCCGTGCCAGCCGCCGCTTGATGTCGGCCTGCATCTTCTCGGTTCCCTTGTGCTTGGGAATCGTGGACAGCATCTGCTCGAGCGCGGCTCTCTTCTCCTCGATGTTCTTGGCGTCCCGGAGCTGGGCCTCGGCGGCTCGGTACTGTGGCGTTACGTTCGCCGGCATGGTGGAATTGTACGATCAAGAAACCGTGATGTGGAAGTACCTCCCGGAATATTGACGCGGGTTTGCCGGACAGCGACGAACACGGTTCACGGGGCCGTATGTCGGCTGGCCGTGCCCTTGCCCACTCCAAACGAGAGCGTGCGCTCGCACCGCCCACGACGGGTTCGCGATCTGGCCACGGCAACCGCACGGTCTTCCATCCGTACACCGGAGTGATGGCGTTTCGATTCGCTGCCGCGTCGGCTCTTGCCTGTGCGCTCGTGATCGCCGCCCTGCCCGCTCCTGGGCTCGACGAGGCCGGGCGCGACCACTGGCTCCAGCCTGAACGAGTGATGGATGCCGTCGGTGTGGGGCCAGGCATGGTGGTCGGCGAGATCGGCGCCGGCCGCGGCTACTTCACCGTCAAGCTGGCGCGAAGGGTCGGGCGGGAGGGGCTGGTGTACGCGAACGATATCAATGCGCGCTCTCTTGCCGCGCTCGAGCGCCGCAGCCGCAAGGAGGACCTCCCGAACATCGTCACTGTCGAGGGCGAGGAGGATGATCCCCTTCTGCCCGAGCGATCTCTCGAGATCGTCTTTCTCGTGTACTCGCTGCACGACATCTCACGTCCGGTGGCGCTGCTGCGGAACCTCCGACCCAGTCTGGCACGGGGCGCCCTCGTGGTGGTGCTGGACGAGGACCCGGATGTCACGGGAGACGACCACTTCTTGTCCCGGCAAAAGGTTCTCGAGCTGTTTACGGAGGCGGGATATAGCCAGGTCCCGCTCGACAACTTCCTGGAACGCGACCTGCTGCTCGCGTTTGGCGCCGCTTCCGGGCATTGACCTGGCGCAATGGCCAGAGCGACCCGAGATCAGCGTGCCGACGAATGCAGCGCGAAGACGGCTCCCTGAGGGTCCATGCACTGGGCAATCCGGTCGCCCCCCGGCACGTCCATCGGGCCGTTGAGTACCTTTCCGCCGAGCTGGGACACGCGTTCCACCGCTGCCTCGACGCTCTCCACTTTGATGTAGTACAGCCACATCGGTGGGCCGGGCATCTCGTCTGTCTTGTTGAACATTCCACCCAGCGGCATGCCTGCGCGGCCGTAGATCTGGTAGATCCAGCCGTCACCCATGTCCATCGCCTCCTGCCTCTCCCAACCGAACAGGTCGGCGTAGAAGTCGTAGGCGCTCTGAAAGTCGGTCGTGGCAAGCTCGTGCCAGGAGAACTCGCCCGCCTTTGGCGGGCCGGCAGGAGCGGCGCTCTCCTCCCGCGACGTGTAGACCGCGAAGACTGCGCCCTGCGGGTCGGCGAGCACCGCGAAGCGACCCGCGCCGGGGATGTCGGTGGGCGGGTGCATGACCGACCCGCCGAGCTCCTTGGCACGATCCGCGACGGCGCCGACGTCGGACACGGCCACGTACGCCATCCAGTTCGGTGGGGCACCGGCCTCCCGGGCCCCAGGCGGTATTTCCATCACCCCACCGAGCGGCTGGTCGCCGTTGGTCCACATGGTGTACGGCTTGTCTCCGCCTTCCCACGGTTGCGTCCCCCAGCCGATGAGATCTGTGTAGAAAGGCACGGCGGCGTCCGGATCCGAGGTCATGAGGTCAAACCAGACGAACTGCCCACGTTTTGCTTCGCTGTTCATCGTTCCCTCCACTGCGGAATTGAGTCTTTGTCTCTATACGTGCAATCGCTCTCGTGGCTCTCCAATTCCGCCGCTGTGAGGAAACATGTCTGAAGTAGCCATGAGCCGCGGATTGAGGTACAACGGTGCATCGCCCGGCGCCGCGACACGCCGGCAGATCAGACATACTGGATTGGATTCATTCGAACGGCAGCCCGCCCACGGAGGCATTCCATGGAACGTCGCACCGCTCTCGACGCGTTCACGCTCGGCGCGCTGATCGCACTCGGTCTGGCGCTGGCCGGCCTCTTCATTGGCAACGGGCTGCTGCGCGCGCGCTCCGCCGACCGCTACGTCACGGTCCGCGGCTTCGCCGAGCGCGACTTTCCCGCGAACCTCGTCATCTGGCCGATCGTGTATACGGTAACCTCTGACGACCTGGTCGCGCTGCAACGTGGGGTCGACGACGGCGCGGACAAGATCCGCGACTTTCTCAGCGCCGATTTCTCGCCGGACGAGATCAGCCTCTCACCACCTCGCGTCACCGACCGACAGGCCCAGGGAGTTACCGGGCAGTCGGGCAGACTCGAGCGCTACGTCGCCGAGGCCACCGTGACGGTCAGGACGCCCCGCATCGAGGCCGCGATGGCCGCCATGAGCCGGTCCGGCGAGCTTGTCGCCCAGGGGATCGCCTTGATCCGGAGCTACGAGCACCAGACCGAGTACCTGTACACGGATCTGGACAAGATCAAGCCGGAGATGATCGCCGAGGCGACGCGCGATGCGCGGAGCGCCGCCCAGCAGTTTGCCGAGGACTCGGGCAGCCGGGTCGGCGGCATCCGCACTGCCCAGCAGGGGTACTTTTCGATCGAGGACCGCGACCGCTTCTCGCCGCAGTCCAAGAAAATCCGGGTCGTGACGACGATCCAGTACTTCCTGGTCGACGACTGAGGGTGGCCGCAATCACCCAGCGACAACCTTGGCGTAGAGGGCGTGCAGCCGAGGCTCGATCGTCGCACGGGCATATCGGTCGGCGACCATCTCCCTCCCCTGCTGGCCGAGCTCCAGCGCGGCCTCGGGATCGTCGGCGAGCCTTCGTAGGGCTTCGGCCATCGCCTCGACGTCACCCGGCAGCACCCGAACGCAGCCAGCGTCGGACCAGTCGGTGGTGCCGCCGACGTTGGCCACGATCACCGGGGTCCCCTCGGCGAGCGCTTCCAGCGCGAGGATCCCGAGAGGCTCCTGCCACACGCTCGGGAACAGCAGGGCCCTCGCACGGCGCAGCTGTTGCCGCAGCCGTACCGGCGACAGCCAACCGAGAGGCTCGGTTCCGGCCAGATCGTCTGCGAGCGGCCCGTCACCGGCCACGCGGAGCGGCAGGCCGGTGCCCGCCAGATGCCACGCGCGGACGGCATCCCGCACGCCCTTGTGGCGGACCAGCCTGCCTCCGACCAGGAATCCGTCACCCGCGTCGTCCCGTTCTGGTCCGACCTCGATCCACGGCGGCAGCACCTCGGCGCCTGGGAGGCCTGCGCACTCGAGCTCGGCCGCCATGAACCTGGACAGGACGACGAGCCGAGCCCCGATGAGAGCATCCCGTCGCATCCGCGTCAGTTCGAGGGTGCGGGTTCGGTAGTCTCGATCCGGGAGGCATTCCGAGCATGCCTCCTGCGCCATCGGCTGCCGACATGCGCTGCCGTCCGGCAACGACTTCCCCATCCCGGGACAGAACACTCTGTGGTCCTGCACGGTCACCACCGCTCTGCCGGTCGCCACAGTGGCGGCGATCGCGATCGGGTTCATCACGTTCTGCAGGTGCGCCAGGCGGGCAGCGCCGAGCGGCTCGGCGAGACCAGCGAGCCTCGCCGACGATGCCACGGTGGCGCCGAGTCCCCGGACGCGAATCGTACGATCCACCGCGGGCAGCTCCACCTCCCGGTCGAGACGCGCACACGCGACCGTCACCCTGGCGCCTGCTGCGCAGGTCGATCGGATGACCTGCAGCAGGTGCCGGTCGGCACCCCCTCGCCCCCCGAACCGGTCTGCGACGTAGAGGATCCGCACGTCATGATCGTAGCAGTTGAGGGGATGCGGCCTCCCGACCGCCCGGATTCAAGGGACACGATGCAAGATTCAAGATCCCCCGCCCGCCCGTTCGGGCTATGAGCTTTGCGATGTGAGCTATGAGGTCCGCCACCCGCCCTGATGTTGGATGCTGGTCCCTGGTCGCTCGACCGCCCGACCCCCCGGACGTGTTCCGCCGCGTGACGTTCCTGTTCTTCGTCTTCGTCTTCGTCTTCATCGTCGGGATCCCGATCCTGGATGCTCGATGCTCGATGCTGGATACCCGACCCAACCAGAGCAAGGAGCAGGGAGCAAGGAACAGGGGTTCGGCCTATGGAACCTGGGTGGGTGGGCCTGAACTCTGAACACTAAGTTCTGTACTCTACTCCGACTCGCCCTTTCCCCGGCGTGGTTTTCGCGGGTGCCCCGTCAGACACTGTTGGGGCAGAACGAGCTGCCCGCTCCGGCGCCGGTGTTCTCTACATTTTCAAAGACGGCACCCCGCACGACGGGCCGTCGTCGACTTCGCATTCGCACTGTCCGTCCGACATGCGAGGCGGCCCTGCCCGTATCCCACGGTCGGGTCCTCGACGTCGCGATCGCGATTCGCTTCGCGAATCGCCGTGGATACCAATTGCCCTCCGTTCCAACTACGCCATGGGATCTCGGTCGGTATCAAGGCGCCCGATATGAGCGAGAAACCCATCGCTCGTGCCGTACGGAGCGCCCTGCCGCTCCACGGCAATTCAAGAAGTGAATTGCTCCGCCGAATACCTCCTCAGTGTCCGCTCGGTCGGCAGGTAGATCCAGGCGGGCTCCGAGTCTTCGCTCCGCTCCGTGAGCACCGCTGCCACGCTCCGGATGTACAGCCCCTCCATCACCCCCTGGTACGAGTCGATCCGCCGATAGTCCTCGGCGACGAGGCTCCGGTAGAGGCGTCCGGTCACCCGCTCGCCCGCCGCCGGGAAAAGCACACACCACCCCTGACCGTCGAGCGCCACCTCACGATGGTCCTCGAGCCGTGCGGGCTCCGGCCGAACCTGGCGTCCGATCAGGTTCTCGACGAACTCCTGCTGGAGCTGGCCTCCGTGGACGAACAGCGGCAGTCCGAGGTCACCACCTTCACCGTGGCTGACGGCGGTCCTCGGCAGCATCGACTTCGTCTCGGGCATTCAACTCGATGATAGCGGGAACTCACCGCGAAACGCGCCTCACTCGCCGAGTGCGAACTCGAGCGCCTTGCGGAGCTCGCGCCTGTTCTCCCGAGGGAACACGTGCCCCACCCCGGGCAGCACCTTGAGCTCCACGTCGTAGCCGGCGGCGGTGAAGTCGGCGGCGGCGAGTCGATTTTGGGGCGCCGCGTCGTCCTTCGATCCGACCACGAAGTAGAACCGCGGTCCGCCTCGCCCTGACGCCGGTTGCGGTGCATCGATCTCCTGGATGTAGCCCCCAGCGACCGGGATCACGCCGGCGAACAACTCCGGGTGGCGCCCTCCGAGCGCCATCGCCATGAACCCGCCCTGGGAGAAACCCGCCAAGACGACGCGCTCCCGGTCCACAGCCACCCGATCATCCAGCCAGTCGAAGGTCAGTCCGAGGATGGTGTCCGCCTCGTCTGCGGAGTGCCAGGAGAACCCCGGTCCCGCCCGGCGGACGCCCTGCGGAACCACGAGCACGACGCCACGCTTGGCCGCCAACCGGCGCCACTGAGTCGGCGTTCCGTTCGCACGATCGCCAAAGCCGTGCAGCGCGATCAACACCGGGGAGGGCTTCGACGGATCGTGGCCGGGTGGCAGGAACAGCAATGGCGGCGCTGTGTGGAATCGTCGTTCGACCTCGGCCTGCGCGGCGTGGAAGTTCCTTCGCACCGCTGCGGCCGCCCGCTCGAATCTGTCGCTGCCCCGCACGGCGGCGAGATCCGGATCGGTCGCGAGCAACCCGACGCGGCTGAAGCCGACCCGCGCAGCGCTCTCGAGCCAATCGAGGGCACCCTCGTTGTCGCCGCTGAGCGCGAAAACACATGCCAGGTTGTACTGATGGGCCGAGCGATCCGGCGTCAGCCCCTCGATCTCGAGGCCGACGGTGATCGCTCGAGCCCAGTCGTGGGCGCTGTAGGCCTCCGCGAACC
>JBFELO010000192.1:0-7791 GCA_041552055.1 Candidatus Sulfomarinibacteraceae bacterium
GACAGCGGATCGGGCGACAGCCCGAGCCGCTGGTGGATCGCCTGCGGCGGTTCTTCACCGAGGACTTCGTGATCCGCGACGACCAGGGCCGTCCGCTGCCCGGCCGCGTCACCGACTTCGAGGCCCGGCGAAGGGTGCCGCGGGACGAGCTCACCGGCGAGCCGCTGCCGGCCGCAGAGGACGAGGGCGAGCCGGTGCTGTACGTCGTGCTCGAGTACCGGTTCTCCCGACCGCCGGAGACCCTCGCCTTTCGGCCGCCCACCGCCGGCGGCGCCTACCCCACGGCCAGCATCGGCTTCATTACCTACCACCTGGGGCTGCCGGTGATGGACTTCCGCTACCTCGGCGGCGAGGAGGTGCTCGACCTCGACTGGCAGGACCCGTGGTTCTCCAAGTTCCGCAACCGCAACCTGTGGCGCCAGTACGACGCGCCGATGAACGTGTTCCTCTACGTGGAGCCGTACGAGGTGCGGGTCGAGATCATCGCCCGGCCGGTCGACGTCCAGAACTGGGTCGACCTGGGGCTCGATTCCCGCGGGACCATCCCGGTGGACATCCAGGAGGAGATCAAGCAGCGGGTCGCCGACTTCTTCGCCGGGCAGCTCGAGCTGACCGTCGGTGGCGAGCCGGTGCAGCCGGAGCTGGATCGCGTCAATTTCCTGGCGCGGACGCTGAGGACCTCCACGGTGATCAGCCCCCCGCGGGAGCTGGACGCGGCATCGGCCACCCTGGGGGTCATCTTCCTGCAGCCGACCTCGGGGTACCCGGACGAGGCGGCCGTGACCTGGCGGCTGTTCGCGCCGCGGATCCAAAAGATTCCGGCAGCCGCCACCGACGAGGCCGGACCGCTCAGGTTCTTTCTTCAACCGGACGACAACATCCTGTGGTGGAGGAACTTCCTCAAGGATCCCACGATGCCGACCCTGGTGGAGATCGCCCCTCCCCCATCGACCCTGCAGCGGGCGGCCGTCTGGGGAGGTTGGCTGGCGGTGGCGCTGCTCGCGGTCCTCACCGTGCGGGGAGCGAGCCGCGCGGCCCGGGGCCGCACGCCGTGGCTCAGGGTCGTGGTCCCGGCGATCCTGCTGCTGGTCGTCGCCGGAGGCGTGCTCGCGGCCAGCACAACGGCGAAGATTTCTGACGACCGCGCAGAAGAGATTGTCGGCGCCCTGTTGACCAACATCTACCGCGCCTTCGACTACCGCGACGAGGACATCATCTACGACACCCTCGACCGCTCCCTGGCCGGCGACATGCTCACCGAGACCTACCTCACCACCCGACGCAGCCTCGAGCTGGCGAGCCAGGGCGGTGCCAGGGCCAAGGTCAAGGCGATCGAGATGGTCGAGGTGGACGCCAGTCCGGAGGGCACCGGCTTCGTCGCCCGCAGCACCTGGAACGTCGCCGCCTCGGTGGGCCACTGGGGCCACATCCACCAGCGCAGGAACCGCTACGTCGCCGACCTCACGGTGGCGCCGGTGGACGGCGTGTGGAAGGTCACGGGCATGGAACTGCTCGAGGAGGAGCAGATGTAGGAGACCTTGGGGGCGTGAAGACGCGACCGGTTTGGTTTCACAACGCTCTCCTCACTTTGATGCGCCCTCTCCCCGACGCGCTCCCCATGGGAGCCCGGTATTAGCGTTTCGAGGCCTCAAGGAAGAACCTCATCCCCCACGACGAAGACCTCGAAACACAATACCCGGCACGCCCGCACGAAGCGCCGTCATCGGCCTACCGCGCTCCCCGACTATCTGACACCCGAGGCGGTCTTCTCCTCAAGGTCGGCGGCCTCGAGGTCGCGAGGGATCCGTCACGAGGGCCGCGAGACGTCGTGAGATGGCGCGACTCCAGGCGCGCCAGATTGCGGCGTCTCGTGGGCCGCAGCAGGATCCCGAAAGCGGCCTCGAGGCAGGGCGAGGCGTGAGGCCGAGCCCGTGCAGCGCCGCAGGCGCTGCCGCCGAGTGCGTCCCGCCCCCGACTGCGCCGACCCCGCGAAGCGGATCGCGCCAAAGGTGTCCCTCTCGGTGCAGTGTGAGCCCGAGTCGAGGAACCATTGATCTCGTGATCATGGCGACGATGACGAGGGCGAACACGCGGCGAGAGGGGCGGCGCTTGGCGCGATGAACACAAAGGGTTGGTGGGGGCATGGAATGCGTCCGATCCGGCCCCCGCCGCAGGCGGGCGAGGTGCGGAGCATCGGGCATCGACGAGTGCTCGCACTCGGAGATGTTCGATGCGACGCACCGTGCTCGCGGCGTCAGCCGCGAGCGATTGGATCGATCATCTGCCCTCAGGTCCTACAATGGAGCGAACGGTGCGCCGTGCGCATCGTCTGTTCCTCCCCGATCCGGAGGTGCTCTTGAAACCGTCGATCGACCAGTTTGCCCGCACCACCAACATCATCGCCTTTGCGATCGCGGCGGCGGTGCCGATCTACATAGTCGTGGCCTGGCTGGTGGCACCGACGGTGGCGACCGCGCCCGGCTACGAGGAGCTCGTACCGTTGCTCGCCGGGATCTTCGCGGTGCTGTCCGCCGGGCACCTGGTGCTCGCGCAGGTGCTGTTCGCGAGCCGCGTCCGAGCCGCAGAGAAGCTGCCGACGCCGGAGGAGCGCCTGGCGAGCTACCGGGTCACGGTCATCATCGCGTTCGCCCTGCGCGAAGCGGTGGCCATCTACGGACTGGTGCTCAGCCTGCTCGGCGGCGATCCGCGCTGGTGCCTCGGCTTCGGCGCCGTCGCGCTGGTGTCCATGGCACTCGGCTGGCCGCGACGATCCGTGATGGAACGCCTCGCATCCGATGTGCCCCCCATCGCGGTCTAGCAGACACCCTCCCCACCCACCCGTCTCCGTCTCCGTGCCCGTCTCCGTGGCCGTCTCCGTCCCCGTTCCCGATTTCTTCTGAACTGCGAGAGACTCGAGCGAGACCTTCACCCTTCCACCGACCTCATCAGCGACACCAGTGCCCACGCGGTGCGACCCTGCAAGGCCCTGAGGCTCCGGGTCTGCCCGGTCGTGAGGTAGCCGAGTCGATGCGCGAGCCCGATCAGGTACGACAGCTCGCGGATCGAGGCGAACGCTTTGCCGAGAACACGACGATCTTCAGAACCGGACTTCTCGCCCGATTGCGTGACGATCTCGGTCGCTACCGAGACGGCGCTGGAGCGCATTCGGGTGACCAGATCAGAGGTTTCGCACGGAGGGAAGGACGAGGTGGCCGAGTAGACGGCCAGGGCGAGTTCGTCAGCCAGACCGAACGTCTCGAGGCGCCGATGATCCGTCACGAGGGGATTCCTCCGTTCGTGTAATCGCTCACACAACACAAGGAGGATTCCGACGGAGGATGTAAGATCGCACAGCACTCGGGTGTTCCCGAGTTCGCTGGACTCGGGTCATCGGACCAACGGACTCCGAGTTGGAGGTCCACGAATGACGCTGCTTCGATCGACTCTGCTCGCCGCTTTCGCCCTTCTCGTCCTCTCGTGTGGCCAGGCGCCCGACGACGTCGAAACCGCCGCAGACCGAGGACCTGCCACCGCCAGGTTGTCCGTCTACACGGTCAACTACCCGCTCGCCTACTTCGCCGAGCGGATCGGCGGCGATCTTGCCGAGGTGAGCTTCCCCGCACCGTCGGATGAGGATCCCGCCTACTGGTCGCCCGACGCCGAGACCATCGCTTCATACCAGGGTGCCGACCTGATCCTGCTCAACGGCGCCGACTACGCCAAGTGGGTCGATCGGGCGACCCTGCCCGCGTCGAAGATGGTGAACACCTCGGCCTCCTTCGCCTCCCGGTACATTCCGCTGGAGGGCAACGTCACCCACAGCCACGGCCCCGAGGGCGCGCACGAGCACACCGGCTGGGCGTTCAACACCTGGCTCGACCCGACCCTCGCGATCGAGCAGGCGCGGGCCGTTCACGAGGCCTTCGTGGCGGCACGACCGGACGCCGAAACCAAGTTCGGACAGGGGTTCGCCGGCCTGGTGGCCGAGCTCAGCCAGCTCGATCAGCGGTTGGCGGCGGCGGCCGATGCGATCGGCGACGCGCCGCTGCTGTTCTCCCACCCCGTCTACCAGTACCTGGAGGGTCGCTACAACCTCGACGGCACCTCGGTGCACTGGGAGCCGGACCAGGCCCCGGACCTCGACGAACTTCGCCACCTGCTGGAGCACGGCGGTGCGAGGTGGATGGTGTGGGAGGGGGACCCGCTGCCCGAGACCATTGCCAGCCTCGAATCGTTGGGGGTCCGGAGCGTCGTCTTCGACCCCTGCACTACCCGACCCGAGCAGGGTGACTTCACGACGGTCATGGCTGCCAACGCAACCTCCCTGGAGGCGATCGCCGCTGACCCAGGTTCATGACGCCCACCGCTGACCGGATCTCAGAGATCCATCACCACCGCGACATCCTCATCGATCTCCGGCGGTCGCCTCCGGCCGGTCGCCCAGGTGACGACGAACAGCACGGTGAACGAGGCCGCGAGGGAGACCGCCGCGGGCAGGACTCCGGCCTGGAACGGCGGTCTGGGAAGCCCCTCGAAGAAGGCCTGCTTGGCGAGGAACTCGAGCACCAGGTTGACACCCATGCCTGTGGCGATGGAGGCCGCGGCGGCGGCCGCGGTCACCCGTCGCCAGTTGAGGCCGACCGCGAGGGCTGGCCCCAGTGCCGCACCGAAGGTGCCGAAGGCAAAGGTGCCCAGCAACGCAATCAGATCGCCGTACAGATAGGCGAAGACCGCGGCCGAGACCGCGATGCCGACCACCGCGACCCTGCCCCAGAACAGCTCGTCGGAGACCTGTCGACCGAAGGCCTTGGGGAGGTCACGGATCAGGGCGGCCGATCCGATGTTCACGAAGCTGTCGGCAGTCGACATGATGGCGGCGAGAATCCCGGCGAACACGAGACCGCCGAGGACCTCGGGCACGAAGCCGAGCAAGAACTGGGGGGAGGCCTCGTCCGGGTTGCCGAGCGGCGCGAGCCTTCCAACCACCACCAGGGACGGCACCGCCAGGCCAATGCCGAGCCAGATCAGTACGCACAGGGTCTGCGTCCCACCGACGACCAGCGGCACCCACTTGAGCTTGCGCGGGTCGTCGAGCATGAAGAACTTGTGCAGCATGTGCGGCTGGCCCAGGGTCCCCACGGCGAAGACCAGGAAGAAGCCCATGGCCATGAACACCGGGACCGCGCCCAGTGGATCCAGATGGCCGGGGCCGAAACGGTCCGACTCGGCGATGGTCCGCGCCATCGGCTCCAGCCCGCCGCCTGCCTTCAGCGCGTAGAGGAACACCGCGATCGCCGCACCCACCATCAGGGTCCCCTGAAAGAGATCGGTGTAGACGCCGGCCACCATGCCGCCCGCGGTGGCGTAGAAGACCACGACCAGGAGGCCGAGCGCCATGGCCACGGCGAGGCTCCACTCCCCTAGCGGTCCCCGGGTGCCGAAGATGGCCTCGATGAGGATCCCCAGCGCCTGGAGCTGGGCTCCCAGGTAACCCACGGTTCCTACGAGTACCGCCGTCGCCGCCAGGCCCGAGGCGAGCCGGCTACGGTAGCGGCAGTAGATGACGTCGGGCACGGTGTAGATCTCTCGGACGCCGGCGAGCAACCGCAGTCGCTTGGCCACCACCCAACACAACAGCCCGGCCGTGAAGCTCACCGGGATGCAGATGAACATGGAGGCCAATCCCATGCTGTAGGTCAGACCGGGACCGCCGATGAACACGAAGCCGCTGAAGGCGGCGGACATGGTGGCCAGGCCTGTCACCACGAGGCCGATTCCCTGACCCGCGATGAAGAAGTCCTTGGCGCTCCGCGTGCGTCGGGCCGCCCAGAACCCGATCACCACCACCAGGGCCAGATAGATGATCGCGGTCCAGACAATGGCGGGCTTGTCGAGGATGGGCATCAGCCGTCATCCTCGCGATCGCGGAGGAATTGTCCCAGCCGGTCGAGATCCTCCTGTCGCAGAGCGAACCGATCAAAGGTCAGGGCGTAGACCAGCGCCACCAGCAGGAGCGGCGCCAGCCAGACACCGTAGAGCTGGATCGCCGCGGCCAGCGGAAGACCACCGAACCAGGGCCCATCGAGCACCCGGCCCCGCAGCAGGAGCATGCCGACCGCGCAGCCCTCGAGTAAGATCAATAGGCCGAGGAGCGGCAGGCCGAGGGGGCCCACGCGACCCTGCCGCGCGACAGCCATTGCGATGAGGGCCACCGGATAGCCCATGACCAGCACCGCGAAGAGGGTTTCGGCCACGGGCCACGGCATGAAGTTCAGGACCAGGATCAGCGGTGAAGCCAGGGCGAGGAACAGGAGTGCGATTCGGCGAGCCATGACGGCCTCACGGACACGATGGAGCGGTTGTTTGGAACGCGAGATACGGGCCTGCGTTCATGTCCCGCGATCTTAGCAGCACTCCGGAGAGGACCCCGGGGAATTTCGAACCGCGCTGTGTCCCTGCATATCGATCCGGGCGATCAATCTGATCCAACCGCGACGACCTCCTGTGCTGCGAGGTCAGCGATCTGTTCCTCGTTGTACCCGAGCTCCTTCAGCAGCTCGACCGTGTCCTCGCCGATGCGCGGCGGGTTGCGACGCAACCCGAAGTCGTACTCGTCCATCTCGAGGGGAATGCGCGGCAGCTTGGCGGTGACCCCGCCGGGGAGAACCGTCTCGAGCAGACCCAGGCCTTCGTTGAGCTGAGGGTCGTCGTAGAGGTCCTCGGGTCGCGCGATGGGTGAGAAGGGGACCCCTGCCCTGTCCAGGCGAGCGACGACCTCGGCCCTGGGGTACTCGACGATCATCTCGGCCACCGCGGGGTGGAGCCAACCGCGCTCGCTGATGCGGTCGTTGTTGCTGCCCAATCGCTCGTCGGCCAGCCAGTCGTCGCGGCCGAAGGCGTCGCAGAACGCCTTCCAGTGCTTCTCGCTGATGATGCCGATGAAGATCGGTCCGTCCTGGGTTTGGAAGACGCGGTAGATGGACCAGGCGCTGACTCGCGCCGGCATGGGTGGCACCGGTTCGTCGGTGAGCGCGCCGTAGGCCATGTGTTGGCCCATGAAGTAGGCCGCGGTCTCGAACAGCGAGGTCTTGAGGAATTCCCCCTCTCCGGTCTTCTCCCGCTTGTACAGCGCGGTGAGGATCCCGATCAGGCCGAACATCCCACCGCCCATGTCGATGATCGACGTCCCGGCCCGCATGGGTTTGCCCGGCTCGCCGGTCATGTAGGCGAGGCCGGACATCATCTGCACCACCTCGTCCATGGCTGCGCGTTTCTCATACGGGCCGCTCAAGAACCCCTTCATGCTGCAGTAGATGACGTCGGACCTGATCTTCTTGAGATCGTCATAGCCGTAGCCCAGCCGATCCATGGTGCCGGGTCCGAAGTTCTCCACCACCACATCGGTGTCGCGGACCAGCTCCATGATGATCTTCTTGCCCTCATCGGATTTGAGGTTCACCGCGAGACTCTTCTTGTTGCGGCTGTAGAAGGCGAAGTAGCCGCTTCCGAAACCACGCAGGCGCCGCGTGGCGTCGCCCGCCGGCGGCTCGACGTGGATCACGTCGGCGCCCAGGTCACCCATCAGCATGCCGGTGGTGGGGCCCATGACGTTGTGGGTGAATTCGAGCACGCGAATTCCGTCCAAGGGGAGTGGGGTCTCAGAGGTCATGCTGCTCTCTCCAGCTCGCCGTCGTTCAGAGCGACGACTCGTCGTAGGTACCGTTCTTCTTCAAATAGGCCACGAGGCCGCCCTCGTCGAGGACGTCGATCATCACCTGGGGCATGGCGGCC
>JBFELO010000193.1:0-7772 GCA_041552055.1 Candidatus Sulfomarinibacteraceae bacterium
ACCATCGACGGCGTACCCACGGAACCGCTCGCTCCTTCCGACGGCGCAGCCGTCTTCCGAGCCGACTTTCGTCGCTACGCCAAGGGCGACTATTCCATTCCCGCCCACGTCACCTTCTCGGACGGCAACCAGGTCAATATCGACCTGCAGTTGAAGAAGCTTCCGCCCAAACCAGGCGCCGTACGGATCGACGACCGACCCGTTCCGCGACACCGGTGGCTCGGCGCGGATCATCAACGTCGCGGCGACGGAGAGCGCGAGCGCCACGTGGACGCCCAACCTGCCCGCGAGAGGCTTTTACAGCGTCTACGTTTCGTACCCCGGAGACAGTACCAACAGGGCAGCCGACGCCCACTATGTCGTGTCGCACACGGGTGGCCAGACACATATCCGGGTCGATCAAGAGCGCGACGGCTGGACCTGGGTATTCCTGGGAAGGTTCCACTTCAACGCCGGCCTCGATTCGGTGTCGGGTTCCGTGTCGCTGGTCAACGACTCGAGCGACACCGCCGGTGACACCGTGGCGGCGGACGCCGTGCGCTTCGGCGGCGGCATGGGTGACGTTCTCGGCGAAAATTCCGGGACGGTGAGTGGCCGCCCGCGCTGGGAGGAAGGGGCGCGAACCTTCACGCAATTCATGGGCGCCCCGATCGACGTCTACAGCGGCGGTGACGTGACTGCGCGCTCGAAGTTCGCGGCGTGGGCGCACCAGCCGGGCGACGACTCGGTCTACTTCTCGTGGCACTCGAACGCTGCCAGCGGAACGAGTCGCGGAACCGCGAGCTACGTCTACAGCAGCAATCCCCCTGACGGCTCGTACGACCCGACCCAGAGCGCTTCGGGTTCGGCCGAGCTGATGAACGCGGTCCACGACGAGATCATCAACGACATACGCAACGCCTGGGATCCCACCTGGACCGATCGGGGTTACGCGTCGGCGTACTTCGGTGAGCTCAATCCAACGTACAACGGCGTCATGCCGTCGGCGATGACTCTCGTCGCGTTCCACGACAACGCCTCCGATGCAGCCCATCTCGCAAACCCCAGGTTTCGCCAGTTGCTGGCACGGGCGATCTACCAGGGCATCGTGAAGTACTTCGCGAATCGAGACGCCGTGACTCCGCAACTGCTGCCGGAGCCACCCCGTGAGGTGGAGGCGCACGCGGGTGGAGCGGGAACGATCTTGGTCAACTGGGAGCCTCCATTAACCGATGCTCACGGGGTGCTGGGTGATGCCGCTGACTCGTACGCCGTGTACACGAGCCTTGACGGCTACGGTTTCGACGGGGGAACGCCGACCATGGATACGTCACTCATCATCTCCGGTCTGGATCCCAACTCAATTCACTTCGTCAGGGTCGCGGCCCGGAACACGGGCGGCGAGTCCTTGCCGTCGGAGACCCTGGCGGTGCGGACGCTCGCCCCCGGTGCGGCGAGAGCGCTGCTGGTGAACGACTTCGACCGCCTCGACCAGGACCAGCTCGTTGCAGAGTCCGTACCCACCTTGGGAGTCGTTGAACGCATGATTTTGGAGCGCATGAACACCTTCAACTACGTGGTCCAGCACGCGGAGGCGCTGCGCGGGCTGCCCGTGGCCTTCGACTCGACGTCCAACGAGGCCGTGATCAGCGGCCGTGTCACGTTGGCACCTTCACTGCACGGGGCGGTGTTCTGGGCAACGGGCGAAGACTCTATCGCCGACGAGACCCTCTCGGACGAGGAGCAGCAGCTGCTCGAGACGTATCTGGCGTCAGGTGGCGACCTGTTCCTCTCCGGCGCCGAGATCGGCTGGGATCTGGTGCAAAACGGCGCGGCGTCGGACCAGGATTTCTACCAGGACGTTCTCATGTCGTCGTACGTCGCCGACGACTCCGGCGTGTACGAAGCGTCGGGAGTCACCGGCTCGATCTTCGAGGGAATCGGCAGCATCCAGTTCGACGACGGCAGCCATGACACCTATGACGTGTCGTACCCAGACGCCATAACCGCACTGCCTGGTGCGACCGACTGCATGACGTACGCCGGCACCGCCTTCGGGGCCTGCGTCGAACTCGAGGTGGGTGGATCGAAGGTGGTCTACCTCGGATTCCCGTTCGAGACGATCATCAGCGCCGCGCACCGAGAGGGAGTCATGGCGGGGGTGTTCGAGTTCATGGACCTCGACTCGAAGGACGTGATCTTCTACGACGAATTCGAGGTAGGGGACCTCTCGCGCTGGTCGTCGCAGGGTCCCTGAACCGGTCGATACCGCGTGCCACGAGAGCGACCCTCGACACGGCCGCCCGTGGCGTTTTCCGTGGTCGAGTCTCCCCGACCTCGGGGGTTGCGTGCGATTCGAGGATGACGGATGGTAGCCTGCGTGGGTGCAGAGAAGGAGGCTTCGATGAGAATGGTCGCGGTGGCCGTGTTGTCGTTTCTGATCCTGACGACCGCAGGCGTGGTGGCTTGGAGTGGGGACGGGGCTCCGGAACCGGAGCAGGCACCGCGGCTGCTCCAGATCGCCGACTACTTCGCCATCGGCGATGTGGAGGAACCCCGGGTCAGCCCGGACGGGAAATGGGTCGCGTTCACGGTGACGATTGCCGACCTGGAGGAGGACGAGTCCGTGACGCGCGTCTGGATGGTGCCGCTCGCGGGAGGGGAGGCCATCCCCATGACCGTCGAGAACAGCTCGGCGAGCGACCACCGGTGGAGCCCGGACGGGAGGTTCCTGTCGTTCTTGTCGGATCGCGACGAGGATGACACGTCACAGCTCTACCTGCTGGATCGTCGAGGCGGGGAGGCGACCAGGGTGACCGAGGTCGAGCAGGGCATCGAGGCGTACGAGTGGTCGCCAGACGGTAAGACACTGGTGCTGGTCATCGAAGATCCGGAGCCGGGGGAGGGCGAAGACGAAGACGAAGGCGAAGACGAAGAAGAGGAGACACAGGAGCCGTGGGTGATCGACCGGCTGCAGTTCAAGCAGGACGGCGACGACTATCTGGACCGGCGGAGGGAGCACCTCCATCTGTTCGAGCTGGAGAGCGAAAAGATGCGGCAGATCACGTTCGGCGACTACGAGGACTCCGACCCGGTGTGGTCACCCGATGGAAAGTCCATCGCGTTCGTCAGCAACCGGAGCGAGGAGCCGGACGCCAACTACAACACCGATCTATGGCTGGTGAATCCGAACAGCGACGAACCGCGGGAGTCGATCGTGCAGCTCACCACCAACCCGGGCTCGGACCAGGACCCGGTGTGGCACCCCGGCGGCACGATGTTGGCCTACGTCACCATCACACGGCCCGACCTGGTCGACTACGCGCAGACCGACGTTGCAGTGATCGAGGTGGGGGAGGACCGGCCGAAGCTCCTCACTGGGGAGCTGGACCGCATGGTCGCAGGGCCGCGCTTCTCCCCTGACGGCGAGAGAGTCATCTTCACCGTCGAGGATCGGGGCGAGGTCGCGCTCGCCGCGGCGCCGGTGGAGGCGGGCACCATCGACCGACCCATCAGCGGCAGGCTGCGGGTGGAGGACAGCGCGTTCGCTCCGGACGGCACAATGGTCGCGCTCATCACCGAGGCCGACCTGCCGGCCGAGCTTTTCGCCCTCGATCCACCTGCCGCGAGTTCTTCGGTAGCGCAGCTGCGCCGGCTGACCCACGTCAACCAGGAGGCGCTGGCTGGTGTCAGCCTCGCGGGGGTTGAAAAGGTCGCGTTCGAGATCGATGGCGGCACCGAGATCGAAACGTTCCTGTACACGCCGCCGGGGTTCGAGCAGGGGCGACGTTATCCCACCATCCTCTGGATCCACGGCGGGCCCATGGGCCAGTACGACTGGGGCTGGGACTTCGATGCGCAGCTCTTCGCGGCCAACGGGTACGTGGTGGTGATGCCCAACCCGAGGGGATCGACCGGCTACGGCCAGGACTTTTGTCTCGCCATCTGGCAGGACTGGGGGGGACCGGACCGAGGGGACGTCCTCGCGGCGGTGAATCACGCCGTCGAATTGGGCTACTCGGATCCGAACCGTCTCGGAGTCGGCGGCTGGTCCTACGGCGGCATCCTGACCAACTACGTGATCACCTCCACCGACCGATTCAAGGCGGCCATGTCCGGTGCCAGCGGTGCGTTGTGGGTGGGTCTCTACGGTCACGACCAGTACCAGCACTGGTACGAGACCGAGTTCGGCCTGCCGTGGGAGAACAGGGAGCTGTGGGAGCGGCTGTCACCGTACAACAGGGTCCAGAACATCACCACCCCGACCCTGTGGATGGGTGGCGAGCACGACTGGAACGTGCCGATCCTGACCTCGGAGATCATGTACCAGGCCATGAAGCGGCTGGGGCGCGACACGCTGCTCGTGGTCTACCCCGAGGAGGACC
Organism: Candidatus Sulfomarinibacteraceae bacterium; assembly: GCA_041552055.1. Classification (GTDB taxonomy): domain Bacteria; phylum Acidobacteriota; class Thermoanaerobaculia; order Thermoanaerobaculales; family Sulfomarinibacteraceae; genus JBFELO01. Next base: position 4,365 of record JBFELO010000193.1, read on the forward strand.
ACGGCATCGACACGCCGAGCTACGTGAAGCACCTGTACGAGCAGTGGATCGAATGGTACGACTCCCACCTGAAGAACTGATGCGTCGCGGTGCCACGTATCTCGAAGTTGAGTTTCTTTTCGACGTGGCACCCACAGGCACCCAGACTTGCCCGGGATCCACCGCAATTCGCGCGGCGCATTGCGCCGGTTCGCTGTGGGGGACCCTCTACGGTCACGTTACCGCGCCATAGATCGCTTCGTAGTCGCCGTAGGGAGTCAGGTTGGCGATCACCGCGCCCTGACGTACCAGTTGCTGTGCTGCTTGTATCTGGTGGCCGCACCGTTGTCAGTCACGTCGAAGATCACGGTCTCGCCCAGCGATTCGTCGTCGTCGCGCACCCGTCGGAAGGTGTGCTCCCCGACCTTTTGCAGCTTCTCCAGACTGTCCTTGGGATTGCGGGTGCGGAGGGAGATCATCGCTAGCTCGTCTGCCCACAAGACGACGGCCTCTTGCCCCCAGATGGAGTCGTAGATACCCACGTACCGATCGAGGCTCGACTCCCGATCCGACGCGCCGCCCGGATCGCCCGTGGCTTCCTCGACGGCCGGGGCGATCAACTCGATCGCCTTCTCCACATAGTGGTCCACCTCGGTGCCGATGGCATTCGACAGCACGATGACGCCGAGTCCCGACTTCGGCTCGACCGTCACCTGGCTGTAGTACCCAGGGCATGCGCCGCCATGTTCGATCAGGGTGTAGTCGTCGACCTCGCGGACAATGAATCCCAGACCCCACGTGGTCTCCCAGTCGGGGTCCACCCAGTGAACACGATGCATCTCGCGCAGCGTGGCCGCGCGAAGAACCTCGTCGCCGTTTTCCCCGCGCAGGCGCAGCTGCCATGAGGCGAAGCGAGCCAGGTCCTCGACGGTGGAGGCAAAGCCGGCGGCAGGGGCGATGCCGCGGGTCTGAAAGAGCGGCAGCGCATCCCGTGTGCCGTCTCGTTTCCGCGCCGAGTGCCCGATGGCCATGCGCTCGCCGTGATGCTCGGCCGGTATCTCGGTGAATGTGTCGGCCATGCCGAGGGGATCGAGGATCTCTGCGCGGATGTAGTCGTCGAAAGTGCGACCGGAGGCGACCACGACGACCTCTCCAGCGAGGGTGAGGCCGAGATTCGAGTACTGGTAGTAGCGGCCCGACGGGTACAGGGTGACCTGATCGTCGATGCGGTCCACGATTTCGTCGTGGGTCGGAAACGGGAAGCTCGGATCGGTCCAGTAGGGATAGTCGGATTCCCTTGGGAGTCCCGATGAGTGGGTCAGGATGCGACGGATGGTGATCGGTTCGTCGTCGGGGTGAGCGTCTTCGATGTCGAACCACTCGAGGTGATCCGCGAGCTCGTCATCGAGTCGGATCATGCCGGCGTCGCGCAGCTGCATGATACCGATGCTGGTGAACAGCTTGGAGTTGGAGCAGATGGAGTAGATGGTGTCGGGAGTGGCGGGTCGGCCGCTGGCAGGGTTCGCCAATCCGAACCCCCGCGCCAAGAGCAATGCCTGGTCGTGCACCACGCCCACCGAGGCGCCCGGGACGTTGTTGATGGCGAGCTGGTACTCGACCCACACCGCCCAGGCGTTGACGGCGTCCACGACCCGCGGATCGCTCGCGACTGTTGCGTCGGAAGCGTCCTGGGCGACCGCCGTCGCTGGCCACAAGGAAAACATGACGCACATCGACACCGTGACAATCGCTGCTCGAATCATGGATTCGCCTCCTCGATCGTTTTTCCGACTCATCGATTGAGAGGATATCGGATCGCGGTGCCAGGTCTCACACCCGTGTTTGTTCGTGGACCTGGTACCTCTGCATGGAACGCGGCATCCGGCCCGAAGAAGGACGCAGGTGTGAGATACGTGGCACCCGTGATTGCGGGCTCACCGTCCGGTTGCCGCGCTACCTGACGAGACGGAACCCGGCACCTCAGACCTCGTACTATCGGGTTAAGAGCCCGGCTTCCGCATGAATCCAAGGGGGACCCGATGCACGCTCGCAGGGCGCTTTTCATCGCTTGTGTCGCTGTCACGCTGATCGCGTCCACAGCGTCGGCCCAGAGGGTGTTCACCGTCACCGGCGAGGAGGTGCCGTCGATGACCGAGTTCGACGAGATCATGCGGGGCCACTTGGAGGAGAACGACATCGACGGGGCAGCCCTCGCGGTCACCCTCGAGGGTCGGCTCATCTTCGCCCATGGCTACACCTGGGCCGAGCCCGGCGCGGAGATCATCACGCCGACGCATCTGTTCCGAATCGCGAGCATGTCCAAGCCGATTACCAGCGTCGCCGTACATCAGCTCATCGAGCGCGGCCTGCTGAGCTACGACACGCCTGTGGCAGACACCCTCGGGCTGGTCGCTCCGCCCGGTACCGAGCCGGACCCGAACCTCGACCGGGTGATCCTGGACCACCTTTTGTATCACTCGGGTGGCTGGGACCGCGGACTGTCGTACGACCCTATGGATTACGACGAGACCATCGCGAGCCGGCTCGGCGTCGAGCTGCCGATCACCAAGTACGACATCGCCCACTTCATGACCGGTGAGCCGCTGCAGCACGGGCCGGGGACCCGCTCCGTCTACTGCAACTACGGCTTCTCTCTGCTCGGACTGTTGATAGAGCACGCGACGGGGCGCGACTACACCGAGTGGGTGCGGGAGAACGTGTTCGCGCCGATCGAGGTCTCCCGGCCCCGGCGCGGCCACAGCGTGCGCGACGAGCTGGTCCCGACCGAGGCCGTGTATCGGTCCGCATGGGGCGATCCCTACCGGTACAACATCGAGAACGTGGACGCAGCCGGCGGCTGGATCATGTCGGCGCCCGACTACGTCCGGTTCCTGAGCTCGCTGTTCGACCCCGAGGAGTCCGTACTGCTGAGCCGCGAGAGCATCGACGACATGCTGACGCCCTGGATTGAAGGTCATGGCTATGCTCGCGGCTGGGAGGTGGCACACGATCCGGTGACGGGGTTCGATCAGTACTCTCACGGCGGCGGTTTGCCCGGGACCTTGACGCAGGGGGTGTGGATCTCAGCCGGTCTCGCCGGGGTCCTGCTGCTCAGCAGCGACGTTGACGGCCCGTATCAGGGTCCCGACTTCGACGAAGCCATGGAGAACATCGCTGACTGGCCCGATCACGACCTTTTCCCCAGCGTGGGGATCGACGACCACGCCCCGGGCATGGTGCCCGCCGAGTCGTGGGTCGCGGCGGTGGCCCACGTGGACGGTGCAGAGGACAGCGTGTGGCGCACCGATGTCGGCCTCCTCAATCGTTCGAGCCTGGCGAGCCGGCTGAGGTTGCGGCTGTCGGCCGAAACCGACGTCGAAGATCTGGAATTCGAGCTCGCGCCCGGTGAGCTGCGAACGGTCGAGGACG
>JBFELO010000194.1:0-7654 GCA_041552055.1 Candidatus Sulfomarinibacteraceae bacterium
CAAGCGACGAGTGACGAGCGACCAGCGACAGCCGAGTGCGGGGCTGGGCTTGAGGACATGGGAGCTTCTCCGGAGCTGATCCGTTCATGCCCCCACGCCCTCAAGCCCTCACGCTCTGGGCGGGAGGTCGGCAGGGTCCGCTCACCGCTTCAGCACGAGCATGCGCTCCTCGGTCATCTCGCGGTAGGCGAAGAGCGGTCCCTCGCGACCGACGCCGGAGCCCTTGACACCGCCGTACGGCATCGGGTCGGTACGCCACGTCGGCACATCGTTGTGGATGATGCCGCCGACCTCGATCGTGGCCCACGCCTCCTGGACCTTGGATGTGTCGTTGGTGAACACGCCGGCCTGGAGACCGTAGCGGGAGAGGTTGACCATGTTGAGCGCCTGCGCGAAATCCTCGTACGGATCGAGCACGGCCACCGGGCCGAAGATTTCGTCGGCCACGACCGGCCGGTCCGAAGGAACCTCCTCGAGCAGGGTCGGAGCGATCAGATTGCCGGACCTGTCGCCGCCGGTCAGCATTCGCCCCCCCGATGTGACCCCGTCCGCGATCCACTCCTCGACCCGGTCCGCGTTGGCGGCGTCAATGACAGGACCGCACACCACGCCGCGCTTGCTGGGGTCCCCGTGCCTGATCGCCGCGGTGGCACGGGTGAGGGCCTTGCGCATCGCCACGTAGACGTCCTCGTGTACCAGGATCCGCTGAACCGAGATGCACGACTGGCCGGCGTATCCGAACGCCGCGCCGGCGATCCGCCTCGCGATGCCCTCGAGGTCGGCGACGTCCGGCTCCACCACCACCGCGGCGTTGCCGCCCAGCTCGAGGGTGACTCGGGGCCGCCAGGCGAGCTGCTTGAGCTTCCAGCCGACCGCCATCGAGCCGGTGAAGGTGAGTAGTGCGATGCGGTCATCCGACGCGAGTCGCTCGGCGTCGGCGGACGCGCTCGGCACCACCGAGAGCGCGCCGTGGAGTAGCCCGGCCTCATCGAGGATCCGCGCCAGCAAGAGGGCCGGGCTTGGTGTCTGGCTGGCCGGCTTGAGCACCACCGGGCAGCCCGCGGCAATAGCAGGCGCGAGCTTGTGTGCCACCAGGTTGAGCGGAAAGTTGAATGGCGTGATCGCGAGAACCGGCCCCACCGGGACGCGTCGAATCAGCGCCAATCGGCCGGCGCCCGATGGGTACCCGGTGAGGTCCTGGGCCACCATCTCGGGTTGACGGGCGATGCGAGACGCCTCGGTGAACGTGTCCAGACAGCGCTCGGCTTCAATCCGAGCGAGCACGATGGGTTTGGCCGCCTCCTCCGAGATTGCCTGGGCCAGCTCGCGGCGTCGGGAGCGGATCAGGCGGCAGGCGCGGTCAAGAATCGTCACGCGGTCAGAGGCCGTGAGCCCGGCCGTTTCCCCGGCCGTCTCGTCGGCGAGCCGAACGGCCGTCTCCAGCTGCGAGCGGCTGCCGCGCGCCACCATGGACACCGCCCGCCCGTCGAAGGGTGAGTGCACGGTGATCTGGTCGCTGCCATCTGTCCACTCACCGCCCAGATACATCTGCAGGTGGCGCATCGCTCACCTCCCGATCGCCCATGGTAGCGCAGGCCCGAGACTCTGGGTATGGTGGTGCCATGCGGCCCGTTGCGCTGCTCACGGACTTCGGTCTCGGTGACCACTATGTCGGTGTCCTGCACGCCGTACTCGAGGGAGGCGCGCCGGGGCTGACGAGGATCGACCTCGGCCACGGCATCGCCCCTGGCGACGTGTGGCAGGCCAGCTTCATGTTGCGCTGCGCGTGGCCCTACCTGCCGGCTCGAGCCGTGGTGCTGGCGGTGGTGGATCCAGGCGTCGGAACCGAGCGACGAGCGGTGGCCGTGCAGGTTGGCAACCGGGTGCTGGTCGCGCCCGATAACGGGCTCGCCGATGCGGTGGGCCCTCCGGACGCCGCGGTGTCCCTCGACTGGCGGCGAATGGGGGTGCCGGAGCCCTCGCGGACTTTCCACGGACGCGACCTGTTCGCGCCCGCGGCCGCGCAGCTCGCGCGGGGCGACGCGCTGGAGGCCCTGGGACGCCCGTTGTCGCTCGGTGGCCTCAAACCGTGCCCACTGCCCTCCCCGGAACGGCGCGGCGACGGTTGGCTGATGACGATCCTGCACGTGGACCGGTTCGGCAATCTGGTGACGAACCTGGCGGAGAAGGACTTCGCAGCGACCAGCATGAGGTTCGCCCCCGACCGAGTTGTGCGAAGGGTCGCCACGTTTGACGATGGGGACGACGACGAGGTGGTTCTGTTGCCGGGGTCGAGCGGTCTACTCGAACTCGTCGTCAACGGAGGATCTGCTGCGGATGCGACCGGTCTCGGTCGCGGCGACGTGATCGAAGTGGGGGAGTGACTGCGAGGTGACGCCGTTGTCAGACGATCACATACAGCGGAGCGCCCCCGGGATCGAGGACGTGCGGGCGGCCGCACGGCGGATCGCGCCCTATGTGCACCGCACACCGGTGGCCACGTGCACCGGCCTCGACCGGATTGCGGGGGCGCAGTTGTTCTTCAAGTGCGAAAACCTCCAGAAGGTGGGTGCGTTCAAGGCGCGCGGGGCCACCAATGCCGTGCTGTGCCTGGCCGACGCAGAGGCCGGGCGGGGAGTCGCGACCCACTCGTCCGGGAACCACGCCGCAGCGCTCGCCCGTGCGGCGGCTCTCCGCGGAGCTCCCGCGCACATCGTCATGCCCCGCACCGCTCCCGGCGTGAAGCGGGCGGCGGTGTCCGGCTACGGCGCCGAGATCACCGACTGCGAGCCCACGCTGGCCGCTCGAGAAAGCACCCTGGCCGAGCTGGTCGAGCGCACCGGGGCGACCTTCATTCATCCGTACGACGATCCGGTCGTGATCGCCGGCCAGGGTACGGCTGCCCTGGAGTTGCTCGAGGAGGTCCCCGAAATCGACGCCGTGATCGCCCCGATCGGCGGGGGCGGCCTGCTGAGCGGTACGGTGATCGCCGTCGAGGGGCGGTCACCGGACGTGGCGGTGTTCGGCGCCGAACCGCAGGGCGCGGACGATGCTTTCAGGTCACTACGGGATGGGGTCATCTACCCCTCGGTGTGTCCCGAGACCATCGCCGACGGTCTCTTGACGTCCCTCAGCGACCTCACCTTCGCGATCTTGCATGGCCATGTCGCGGGAATCCTGACGGTGTCGGAGGAGGGGATCGTGGAGGCCATGCGACTCGTGTGGCAGCGGGCGAAGTTTGTGGTCGAGCCCTCGGGCGCCGTGCCGTTCGCGGCCGTCTTGGAGCACCGAGATCGCTTCCAGGACCGGCGCGTCGGCATCATCCTGTCAGGCGGCAACGTCGACCTCGATCGCCTCCCGTGGCTCGGTTCTTGAACTACAAAGACACACAGCGACAAAGCCTCCACCCACCCGATCGTTGGATTCGCCACCCGGCACTGGCGCCAGTGCATCCTACTTCTCTCTCAGGAAGGAAAGGAGGTGCACATCTGCCCTTGTCTCTCATTAAGGAAAGAACGATCAGATCGCACCAACAACGCAGACAACTCAGCCCTGAAAGCCCATCACACAATCAGACAGGCATTTTCGCGACGACGAACATCCGCCGGAACGGGAAGACCGTGCCGATCGAGAGAGCTGGGTAGGCTGCCGCGAGCCGCCCCGACAGTTCGTCCAGGAATTGTGCCTGCTGACGGCCATCGAGGAGCGCGAGCACCGGTCTCAGCGTCGTGCCCTGCAGCCAATCCAACACCGGGGTATCGCCCTGCAGGACGTGGTAGTAGATCACCTCCCAGGTGGTGACAGTGAGCCCGCGCTCGGAGAGCCGCTCCACGTACCACTCGGGCCGCTCGACAGCGGCCCGCACGACGTCTCGCAGCAGATCTGCCCAATCTTCCATGGCCATGACATCGCGCACCGCCTCGTGCGACGGCTCGTCGAAGTTGTTCGGCACCTGGAAAGCGAGCCAGCCGCCCCTGGCCAGCTGCGGCGCCAGATGTTCGAGCAGCGCGACGTGATCTGGAATCCACTGGAAACAGGCGTTCGAGATGATGACGTCGAGCGGACCCGGAGCCTGCCACCGGGAGACGTCGGCTCGCTCGAAGCGGAGTCGATCGATAACGGCTCGTCGGCGGGCGTGGTCGATCATCTCGTCCGACTCGTCGATGCCCCAGATGACCGCGTGGGGCCAGCGCGCCAACAGGGTGGCCGTCAGTCCGCCCGGTCCGCAGCCGAAATCGGCGACCGTGCGCGGATGGGGATGCTCGACTGCGGCCACCAGGTCGAAGAACGGTCGCGCCCGTTCGGTCTCGAACCGGAGGTACTGCTCTGCGTCCCACATGGGCTCTTGAGTATGGCACGGGCGATGCGTGGGCGCGAGCGAGGCACGCACTCCACAATCGAAGTCAGAAGAATTTGAACGGATGCGGTATCATCGCGCGCTGATGATCGTGAACAAGGGACGGACCGCCGGTGACAGGTCGCCATCGATCGGCCCCCGACCGGAACCGCACCTCTCACGGGGGGTGAGACGGTGAGATCCGCGGTGGCTCTCTTCGTCATTCTGATGGTCTTGTGGCTGTTGTTGTCGGGTCACTACACGTCGATGCTGATTGGATTCGGCGTGGCCTCATGTCTGCTGGTTGTGTGGCTGGCTTGGCGCATGCGAATCGTCGACCCAGAGGGTGTTCCAGTGCATCAGATGCCCCGGGCGTTCTTCTACGTGCCATGGCTCGTCAAAGAGGTGTTCCTGGCCAACGTGGACGTGGCCAGGCGCATCCTGAAGCCAGGCAAGCCGAATATCAGCCCTGAATTGTTTGACGTCGAAACCACCCAGAGGAGTGACCTGGGTCGCGTGCTGTACGCCAACTCCATCACTCTGACACCCGGGACCGTGTCGATTCTTGTCTACGGTCGCAAGATCACTGTGCACGCGATAGCCGAGGAGGTGGCTGACGGGTTGCGCGAGGGCGAGATGGACCGACGTGTGACACGGTTCGAGGGCCTCGACCGATGATCAGCATGTTTGGGGTGGCCACCGCTGCACTGCTGGTGTGTATGGCCATGACTCTGGTGCGGGCTATCTCCGGTCCCACCGTGTTCGACCGGGTATTGGCCGTCAACAGCTTCGGCACCAAGACCGTGCTGCTGATTGCGGTCTATGGCTTCCTGAGTGGTCGGCCCGACTTCCTCGACCTCGCCCTGGTCTACGCGCTGATGAACTTCATCGGGACCATCGCGGTCATGAAGTTCACCCGCTTCGGTGACCTCGCGGGGATGGAGGACGAGTCGGAGGAGACGTACTGATGGAGATGCCGGCCGCCGATGTGATCAGCTGGATATTCATCGTCTCCGGATCGTTGTTCGTCATCACCGGGGGGATCGGCCTCCTGCGTCTGCCCGATTTCTACTCTCGGATCCACGCCGCAGGCATCACCGACACCATGGGCGCGTGGCTGATTCTCGCCGGTCTCATGTTCCAGTCGGGGTTGACCCTCAACACGGCAAGGTTGGTCATTCTGCTGTTCTTCCTGGTGGCCACCAGTCCGCTCGCCAGCCACGCACTCGGCAAGGCGGCCTACCTGCGAGGCCTGGACCCCCTCCAGGGACGCGATCTTGTGGATCGAGGCGAGGTGGACGACCTCGATGATTAACGTCGTCCACATCTTCCTGTTCACCTTCATGGCTGTCATCGCGATCGCCATCATCCGCCTCAGGGATCTCTTTGCAGCCGTGATGTTGATGGGCATTTTCAGCCTGTTGTCGGCGTCGCTGTTCACGGTCATGGACGGGGTTGACGTGGCATTCACGGAGGCGTCGGTCGGCGCCGGTATCTCCACCCTCTTGATGCTGGCGGCGTTGGCTTTGACGAAGCGTCAGGAGAACCCGGAGTACAACCGCCCCAGCAGGCTGGCATTTGTGGTGGCGGTTCTCACCGGCGCAGCGCTGATCTACGGCACCATGGACATGCCGCGCTACGGCGACCCGGCCGCGCCGATTCACCACCACGTGGCGCCCGAGTACATCGAACACACCGACGACGAGATCGGAGTCCCCAACATGGTGACGGCGGTGCTGGCCTCGTACCGCGGATATGACACGTGGGGCGAGACCACCGTGATCTTTACCGCGTGTGTGGGCGTGTTGCTGCTGCTTGGCGGTGGAGAGGTCGTGCGGCGGCGGCTCGAGCGATCCAACAATGACGGCGGGGGAAAGATCTCATGATTCGCCACGTCATCCTGCGGGCGCTGACCAAGCTGCTGATCCCGATGATCATGCTGTTTGCCCTGTACGTGCAGTTCCACGGCGACTACGGCCCGGGTGGCGGCTTCCAGGCCGGTGTGATCTTCGGTGCCGGCATCATCCTGTACACCCTGATGGCTGGGCTCGACAATGCGCGGCGGGTGTTTCCACCTCGGGTACTCGAGCTGTTCGTCGCCTTCGGGCTGTTGCTGTACGGCTCAGTCGGCATTGTCGCCATCCTCAAGGGCGGCAACTTTCTCGACTACGACGTGCTGGCCCACGAGCCCGTCCACGGTCAGCACCTGGGAATCCTGCTGGTCGAGCTCGGGGTAGGCATCACCGTGGCAGCAGTGATGGCGACGCTCTTCTTACTGTTCGTGGGACGGGGTCGCAGAGATGTTTGATCCCGGCCTCTACCACTACTGGGTGATCATGGCGCTCATGATGGCTGGCCTGTACGCCGTCGTCGCCAAGGGAAACCTGATCAAGAAGATCATCGGCCTCAACATCTTCCAGGTGTCGGTGATCATGTTCTACGTCTCCATGGGCAAGGTGAGGGGAGGCACGGCACCGATCTCCGCCGAAGGCTTTGAGGTGTACTCGAACCCGTTGCCCCACGTGCTGATGCTAACCGCGATCGTCGTTGGCGTCGCCACAACCGCGCTCGGACTCGCCCTGGTGGTCCGCATCCACGAGGCCTACGGCACCATCGAGGAGGATGAGATCCGCGAGCAGGAGGAGGGCCAAGGGTGATCGAGTCCCTGCTCGGCCCTGCGCGCGACGATCTGCCGGCGCTGCTGATCGCGGTGCCCCTGTTGGCGGCCACCCTGTGCCTCATCGTACGCCGCGCCCGCTGGACCTGGGCCCTTGCGGTGGTGGTCACCTGGGGCACGTTTTTGGACGCCCTCTACCTGTTGCAGAGCGTTTTGACGAACGGTCCCATCAGCTACGCAGAGGGTGGTCATCTGCCGCCCTGGGGCATCGAGCTCAGGGTCGATCTGTTGAACGCTCTGGTGCTGGTCATCGTGACCGGCATATGTGCGATCGTGGTGACCGCGAGTCCGCGCAGCCTCGACCAGGAGGTCCCGCGGCGCAAGCATTACCTGTTTTTTGCGGTCTACCTGTTGTGCATGACGGGTCTCGCCGGGATGACCATCACCGGAGACGCCTTCAACGTGTTCGTGTTCCTCGAGATTTCGTCGCTGTCGTCCTACGCCCTCATTTCCCAGGGATCGACACCGCGTGCCCTGACCTCTGCGATCCAGTACCTCGTGATGGGCACCATCGGTGGGACCTTCATTCTGCTCGGCATCGGCATGATCTACATGGTGACCGGCACCCTGAACATAGTCGACATGGCAGTGCAGCTGCAGGCGGTCGGTCCCAACCGAACCGTGCTGGTCGCGCTGGCGTG
>JBFELO010000195.1:0-7600 GCA_041552055.1 Candidatus Sulfomarinibacteraceae bacterium
CTGGCCTGAGCAAGATACAGGAGGTACGCCGGGCGATCCTTGGATTCAAGGAGGCGGGCAAGACCGTGATCGCCGCGGCCGACTACTACGGTCAGGGGCAATACCACGTCGCGTCTACGGCCGACGAGATCTTCGTACGCCGCGACGGCGGCGTCGTGATCCAGGGCTTCGGGGCCTACCGCCGGTACTACAAGGAGGGGCTGGACCGGTTCGGTATCGACGTCAACGTGTTTCGCGTCGGGGAGTACAAGTCGTACACAGAGCCGTACGAGCGCGACGACATGTCGCCGGAGGCCCGCGAGGCCAACCTGGACTGGCTCGGCGACCTCTGGCAGGCCTACCTGGACGACGTGGCCGCTGGGCGTGGCCTCGAGGTCGAGGAACTCGCGGGGATCATCGAGAACCTCGACCGGCGGGCGCTCGAGGCTCGAGGTGACCTGGCAAGGGTGGCGCTCGATGCGGGTCTGGTCGACACCATCGGTTTTCAGGATCACGTCCGCGACCGGATGATCGAGCTCGTGGGCGAGGACGAGGACGCGCACTCGTTCAAGCAGATCGATCTGGGAAGATACCTCGAGGCGCTCGACGAGGATCGCTTCGGGGCCTCCGCGCGCGGCCAGCAGGTGGGCGTGGTGGTGGCGCGGGGAGAGTTCCTTCCCGGCAGCCAGCCACCGGGACTGATCGGCGGCGACTCTCTGGCCGGCCTGATTCGCGACGTGCGTCACGACGACGACGTCAAGGCGCTGGTGGTGCGGATCGACAGCCCGGGCGGGTTCGCCATGTCCTCCGAAAACATTCGCCGTGAGCTCGAGCTGCTGCGTGGTTCGGGCAAGCCGGTCGTGGTGTCCATGAGCAGCGTCGCGGCGTCGGCGGGGTACCACATCGCGGCCGAGTCGGACGAGATCTGGGCGAGCCCGAACACCCTCACCGGCTCGATCGGCATCTTCGGCATGTTCCCGACCTTCCAGCGGCCGCTCGCCGAGTACCTGGGCGTGCACACCGACGGCGTCGGGACCAGCCCGTGGGCGGATGCGGTGCGGCCGGACCGCGAGATGTCCGAGCGGGTCCGCAACATCATCCAGGCAAACGTCGAGTTCGGCTACCGGCAGTTCATCGAGGACGTCGCCCGCGGCCGCGACATGACGCCCGACGAGGTCGACCTGATCGCCCGCGGCCGGATCTGGAGCGGCCGGGACGCCCTCGACAACGGCCTGGTCGACAAGCTGGGCAGACTGGACGAGGCGATCGCGTCCGCCGCGACCATGGCCGAGCTCGACGACGACTTCGAGATCAGATACATCGAAGAGGAGCTCGACTTCTCCGATCGGCTGGTCATCGAGTTCCTGACCCTCGCGCGCCGCTTCGTGACGCCGCGCGTGGCCTCGGCAGCGGCGTCCCCACACAGCGAGTGGCTGCAGCTCCTTGCCCGCCAGGCAGACGTCCTTTCGGATCTCCTCAAGCCTGGCGGGCTCTACGAGTACGCGTTCCTCGAGGTGGATTGAGGTCCATCATCGAGGGCTCGGCCGAGGACTGACTGCCTTTTCGGCGTGACCAGCTCCTCGAACGCAGGATAACTCCAGAGTGGCGCGAGGTCCGGGTGCCAGCGTCGGAAGTGCTCGTCCGTGGCCGATCGTTCCTACTCGAGAGTTGGTGCAGCTCTGGTTTGCCATAATCACCGACCAGGGAGGCCATCATGTCGACGGTCAACGTGTTACTCATGATGCTGGGCGCTGCCGTGTGCTCGAGCGTGCTGACGCTGGTTGTTCTCTTGCTGGTTGCGAGGCTGTGGGGTGGTCGGTACTTGGACGGTCTCATGAGCGAAGCGAAGGAGAAGTTCTCGACCGGACTGAGGGGGACGGTGGAGGAGGCAGCGGAGGCGGTGATGCCGCGGCTGCGGGAGCAGGTCCGTCAGGGTTTCGCGGCAGGGGGCGATGACGCGCTGCCGCGGTTCCGGGCCGAGCTGGACGCGGCCGCCGAAGAGGTATTGCCGAGGTTCCGCGAGCAGGTGAGGGGCGGTTTCAAGGACGCCCTTGCGGATGCGATGACGGGCGGTGTGCTGGAGCGCGCCGGCGAGGAGCTGGCGCGCAAGGGTGAATCGATCCTGGAGACCGGGGTCAACATCCTGCTCGGTCGAGACGAGGAGGAGAAGTGACTCTGGGCCGAGGATTTCGAAGCCGCGTCGCGACCTCATCCTGACCCTCGAAGGACCGAGGCACGATCCACCAGAAACTGTCGATCCCGTCCGGAGATTTCCCGGTGGCCGCTGCAGGGATACTTGGCGGGATGGTCCAGGGCGCTGACCGGAATGAGGTTCACCTGGCCCGTACTTTTCACCGGCTGCCTGCTGCGCTTCCCCGATTCGAAATGTGACACCTATCTGGCACCCATCCGGTGGGTGGCTGAACTGACCTGATTTGAGTTTTGACAGGCTGTCTTCGGGAATTTTTAGACTTAGTCTCGATTTGTGTTGTCTGGCGATTGTAACAAATTAGGCTGAGCGGAGTTCCTGAGCTCGTCCCGTGCCTAGAGGAGTGCGCGCATGCTCATGTCGTCGTCAGAAAACGAAGAGACGAGTGTCGTGATGGTCAACAACTCGAGCGCAAGCCGCGGGGAGCAGCAATCGTGGAGGTGTGCCCGACGGCTGCTCATCTCCCTGACTACTCTGGCCCTGGTCAGCGCCGCTTCGCCCCTGACCGCAGAGGTAAAGGCGGTTGTTCTGGACCCCGTCGAGATGAGGCTGGCGACCTTGCCTGAGGGCACGGCCGGCATGATGGCCGAGTACGTTCCAGAGGGCGACGGCAGGGTCTATCTGCTGGGCGGTTACAGGACCGGCGACAGCTCCGGCACCCTCGAGCTGTCGCGTGACGTGTGGGTCTACGACCCGTTGCTCGACGAGCTCAGCTCCTTCGGCAGCCTGCCGATCGGCCTGGCTCTGGCCGCGCACGCGTACGTCCCGGAGGAGAACGCGATCTACCTCTTCGGAGGCCTCGAGGAGGTCGGCGGCAGCGTGGCCGAAAGCGACGCGGTTCGCGTCTGGAACGTCGAGACCGGCGAGCTGACCACCCTGTCCGCGACCCTGAGCCCGGCGCGGTCGCGGCCCGCGGCGGCCTACGTTCCCGACCTCAACCGGATCTTCCTGTTCGGGGGAGTCACGGGTGAGGCCGCCGTGTCGCCGTACGAGTCCAGCATTCAGGACCAGATCGAGGTCTTCGACGTCTCGACCGGGGAGCTCCGAACGGTTGGCTCCGCGCCCGGCTGGTATCTCGACGCCCACCTCGTCGCGAGCTCCTATCCGGCTGTTCCCACACCGGAACCTCCCGACGACACGACGATCCGGGCCAACAGCTTCATCTATCTGGCGGGTCCGGACGGCTACGCCCTGTTCAATCCCCACGACGAGACCTTCCTGACGGACCAAGGATCGCTGGAGATCAACGGGCTCCTGGGCGCTGCCTCGGTCTACGTGCCCCGCCTCCAGCGCATCTGGTCTGCCGGTGGCTACGGCGCTCGCACTTTCCTCAACCAGTGTTGGCAGGACGTCATCGTCGCCTTCGACCCAACGAGCCTGGACGATTCCGGCGCCGGGTACAGCTCCGTGGGAACGGTTCCCCTCGAGACCGGCGGAGCCCCAGTTCTCGGGAACACCCAGACCGACGGGTCGGCGGTCCACGTGCCGGACCTCGACCGGGTGTTCGTCTTTGGCGGCTTTCGCGCGCCTCAGGGCGAGACCTGCGTCGAGCCCGGCGCGCCCGAGCAGCTGTGGCCGTCGCTGCCAGGCGCATCGACCTACAGCACCGGGATCTACTCCGTCACGCCCACCTACACCTCGGCGCCCGGATCCGACGCCTCGCCCCTGGTCCCGACCCGGATCGACGGGAGCGTGATCAAGGGCGGCAGCATCACGGTCACGGTGCGGAGGGCCGATCCCCCGTTCAAGCTATCGCCCCCTGGACCATCGTCATCGATGAGCACGGCAAAGGCCAGGGACGAGTCGTTCGTGCTCGCCCTGCAGGCCGCCTATGACATCCCGGGCCGACCGCCCGAGATCGACATGCGTTTTCTCGCGAACATCGACGGCTCGTCCCCCTCCGAAACGATCGACGTGGCGGATGTCGTCATCCCGGAGGACATCAGCTCCGGTCCCGGCCAGCGCGATCAGCAGGTGGTCGCCGTCTGCGTCCTGAGTCTGGACCGGCCGTCGCTGCCGCCGAACTGTCGCGAGGTGGCGGTGACCCTCGACCCCGGAACCATCAGGGGCACCATCACACGCGACCGCGCCGGCCTCGGTCAGCCCGGCGTGATCGAACCGGTGGAGGGCGCCCTGGTCGAGTTGTTCGATCAGACCCGTGACCTCGTGGCGTCGGACACCACCGATGCCTCGGGAAACTACAGCCTGTGCGAGGCGGAGAACTGCCTGGCGATCGGACGGTACACGGTCAACGTCTCGAAGAGCTACTCGAGCGTCGGCCCCGAGTCGGGCTTCGTCCACCTGCCGACCTCTGTGGCCACCGAGGTGTTCGGGGGTACGGAGACAGTACAAGACGTGACGCTCCAGGTCACGGAGGCCGTCGGTCCGATCGTCAAGACCCTGAGGTCGGAGCACAACGCCCTGACCGGCGACGAGATCGGCACATTCCTCGCGTTCGACCACCTGCGCGGGAAGCCCGGTATGCCGGACATTCCTTCGGTGCTGAACTTGTTTACCGTCAATCTCGAGCAGACGGTGAGTCAGCCCAGCAGGGTCGTGTTCGAGCTGAACGGAACCCCCTACGAGGCATCGGGGGGCTCCAATTCCTGGAGCCTCCTGCTCGACATGAGCCAGGTCCTTGTCGCCGGTGACAACATCCTGCGCGTCACCGCCTATGACAGCTCCGCGCCCACTCCCCTGTCGACCTTCCGGGAGTTCACGATCAAGGCCGTCGCCGCGAAACCCGTGAGCGGCACGGTGAAGAGCTACGTCGACCTCGATTCGATCACGTGGGACCCCGCGAGAGAGAGGTACACGACCCGCATTATCGTGCCGAAGGACCTGCGCTGGCCCGACGATCCCGATGTGCTCGACCTCATCCTGATCAAGCTCTACAGCCAGGCGCGGGCCCGCGTCGAGCTGCTCGAGTACTACCGCCTGGACGGCAACTGGGAGGCCGACAGCAACGCCGACATCGCGCTGAAGATCCTCTCCACCGACCCGACGGAGTGCGATTTCGGGTCTTCCGGCTGCATGCTGGAAAAGCGGTTCCCGGTCACGGCGGTCTTGAAGGGCGACCCCGAGGAGGGCGAACCCACGCGCATCGAGTCGTACCAGATGCGGTCACCGCGCTTCGATCTGTGCAAGCTCGGACTCCCCAAGTGTCGCGAGTGGATTGAGCTGTACAAGTATCCCTGCGACCCGGATGAACGGGGAATCACCCCCCAAAGGAAGCTGCAGTGCGAGGCGCAGCAGACTTCTGCAACCAGGGGGTTCTCGGCTTCGGCGGCTGGATTCAGCGCCAGCATCACCCTCAAGCTCGAGCTGACATTGAGCGCACAGTACTCCGCGACCCTCCTCGTCCAGGGGACCCTGAGCGGCGACGACTGGCGGCTCGACGAGGTGCGGGTGATCCCGACCCCTCACTTCGGGCTGCAGGCCAAGGGCCAGGGCACGGCGCGCGGCGAGGTCAAGGCGCCAGCGTTTGTGCCTGACTTTTCGTTCTCGATCTCCGCGGGTATCATCGCCGAGGCCCATCTCTTCTGGGACCAGCCGATCGTCTACGATCCCGACCGCAGCTCTCCGATCTACCTGGACGATCCGTGCGTCAACTTCCTCGCCCGCGCCCAGGCCTTCATGGACCTGCCCTCTCCGATCCCGGACCTCAAGACCAAGTGGTGGAAGATCGCGGAGCAGGATCTGCCGGACGGCTGCTTCGAGAGCCGTGATCTCTTCCCAGGCGAAAAATCGCATCTGCCGGACCCCGAGCCCCCTTCGGTCATGCCGAACCCCGTGGTCGCGGTCTCCCAGTTCGGGGACAAGTCGGTGTTCGTGTGGGTCGAGGAGATGGAGGGTTCACCGGGAGTGATTGAGAGCCACCTGTTCTTCGAGGCCGAGGGACCGCTCGGTACGACCTCGGGCACCGTCCCGACGGGCGGACGGGTCGTGGATCCGGCGCTCGCCTTCGTGAACAACGACGAGGCGCTGGCGGTGTGGTCGGAGCTGGCACCGCTCACCGAGGCGACCAGCGTGCCCGAGCTCCTCCGCACCCAGGAGGTCTACGCGGCGATGTGGAACGTCGACACCGGCTGGGGCGATCCGGTCCAGCTGTCAAGCAACTCGATGGCGGATGGCCGACCGGTCATCGCCGGGGACCCGAATACCGGCATCGACGGTCAGGCCATCGTCGCCTGGGTGCGGGACCCCGATGCCGACCCCGAGACCGCGGGGGATCTGCAGATCGTGGCCCGCCACTGGGACGGGACGACCTGGGGAGCCGAGCGGCTGGTCGCCGACGAGCCGGGCACGGCCGACGCGGACCCGGCCCTCGCGTTCGCTCGGAACGGCACCGGCCGGGCATGGATGGTCTGGGTCCGAGATCACGACGCCGTGTTCGCGACCAACGAGGATCGGTTCCTGAACTACTCGGTCTGGAACGGCGCCTCCTGGTCCGCCGCCACGGAGCCAACCGAGTGGCCTGCAGGTGCCCTGTCGCCGGGTCTCGTCTTCTCGCCCAGGCCCGGACTGAGTGAGAGGCCGCTGGTGACGATGGTGGCCCGGGGAGACCTGGGCACCGCACCTGACGGCACCGATCTGGAATCGGCGGGGATCGGTTTCGAAGCTCGACTCTACGCCGCCTGGTGGGGCGGGGAGGATGACGGATGGGACGTCCAGGCCGTGGCGGACACCCGCGCCGAGAGACCGCGGGCGTTGCTGGCCAGCGACGACCGGGCGCTGATCGTGCTTCGCGGCTTCGGCGGCGGCAATCCGGACGATCCACCGCGGCTCGGGAGCGTGGCCGTGGCAGCGGGTGAGCTGAACCCGGACGGCGCGCGCTGGATGACGCCCGGGCAGATCACCACGGGCGACGACCAGGTGTTCTGGCTCGTCAGCGGCATCAGCATTCCGCTGGAGAGCGCAGGCGATGCCGATTTCCCGTTCCGCATGGTCGGGGTGCAGGAGAATCTCGATGGACGCCAGAGCGGCGCCAAGGCCCGGGCTCTCCAGAGGGGAGCGCCGGCGCCGGTCGCATTGGCGAAGAACGTGACGGCCAAGATCCTGGGCGGCACGGACCAGACCGGGGTCATGGAGTTCGGTGCTCGAACGGATGGCATCGACATCGAGCTCGAGGAGCTGACCGTGGACAACGAGCAACCCGAGCCCGGGGAGGTCGTCAAGGTGTTCGTCCAGATCCGGAACACCACGGTCCGACCGCTGACCGAGGCTCTGGGTGCCGGACCCCCGGAGGCCTGTCTCTACGTGAACGGTCTCTACATACCCCAGGATCCAAGAGATCCGGCGGATGGGATCTGCAGCCCGCGTCACCAAGGCGAGCTTCTCTTCAACGAGCGGCACACCTTCGAGCTGAGCTATCGCAGCACCGGCCGGCCCGAGCTCGTCAGGGTGGAGGTC
>JBFELO010000196.1:0-7528 GCA_041552055.1 Candidatus Sulfomarinibacteraceae bacterium
GCCACACGATATCCCCGGCGATCGTGAACCTCGAAATCCTGTACCCGGCACGCCCGCACGGGGCGCTGTCGTCTGGCTGCCGATCGCACCGAGCCCCTGACCCCTGGGGCGCCCTTTCCTAAGAAGGCGGGGGATCCAGCATCCAGGATCCAGCATCCAGAATCGGGTCGGGCGGTGGGCTGGTGCTACACTCGCCTTCAGAAACAGGATCGCCAATGCTCCTGTCTCAGGGTGATTGTCTGGGACGGTACGAGGTCGTCGCGCCGCTGGGTGCGGGCGGGATGGGGGAGGTGTACCGGGCGCGCGACACCGAGCTCGACCGGGAGGTTGCGGTCAAGGTTCTCCCCGAGGAGGTGGCGGGCGACCCGAAGCGGCTGGAGCGGTTCACGAGGGAGGCGAAGGCGGTCGCCAGGCTCTCCCATCCCAATATCCTCGAGATCTGGGACTTCGGCACCGAGGACGGCGTCACCTATGCCGTGACCGAGCTGCTCGAGGGTCAGACCCTGCGCCGGCGGATCCCGGCCACGGGCCTGGCGTGGCAGAAGGTTGTCAGGATGGGTGCCCGCATCGCCGACGGTCTGGGCGCGGCCCACGGCAAGGGGATCGTGCACCGAGACCTCAAGCCGGAGAACATCTTCATCACCTCGGACGGTCGGGTGAAGGTGCTCGACTTCGGTCTGGCGAGGGTGCAGGAGCAGGGGTCGCCGGATGAGGAGACTCACAGCGTCACTCCGGCGGGAACGGAGGCCGGCACGATTCTGGGGACGGTGGCGTACATGTCGCCGGAGCAGGTGACGGGGGGTGAGGCCGATCACCGCTCCGACATCTTCTCGCTGGGCTGCGTGCTGTACGAGATGGTGTCGGGCAGGCGGCCGTTTCAGGCCGACACAGAGGTGGAGGTGATGGCCGCGATCCTGCTGGAGGAGCCCCCACAGCTGTCCTCGACCGGAGCCGCCCTGCCGGTTGATCTAGAGCAGACCATCCACCGCTGCCTGGAGAAGACGCCCGAGGCGCGGTTTCAGTCGGCGGCCGACCTCGCCTTCGCGCTACGCTCGATCGGCACGGGGTCGGCGGTGCCGATGGCGAGGCCGACGGGAGAGATCCGACGCGGGCAAACCCGGACCAGATGGTGGTTGGCGGCGGCAGCCGCGGCGGTGGTCGCGACGGTGGCGGCCGTGGTGTGGCTGCAGCGAGGGGAGAGGGAATCGCCGCCGACAGAGCTCGATCTCGATCCGCGACGTCTCGTGGTGGCGGCGTTCGACAACCGGACCGGCGATCCATCGCTGGACACGGTCGGCGTGATGGCGGCCGATCTGATCGTGCAGCGGTTTACCGAGACCGGTGCGGCAGAGGCGGTTCCGATGGAAGGAGGTCAGGCCGAGGGAGGATCCCTGGTTTTGCCTTTCGCCCGCCAGCGAGGCGCGGCCCTGGTGCTTTCCGGCGCCAGCTACCTCGACGGTGAGACTCTGCGGCTGCAGGCGCGCCTGGTGGACGCCGCCATCGGGGATCTCATCTACGCGTTCGAGCCGGTCACCGCGGCGCGCGGTGAGGCGTCCGACGCCATCGACGTGCTGCGCGAGCGGGTCGTAGCAGCGGTGGCGGCGCACGTGAACAGCCCGCTCATCGACATCTCCCTTGTGAGGCCCCCGGCTAGCTACGAGGCGTTCCAGGCCTACGAACGGGCAGAGGAAATGTTCGGCAGCGGCAACCCGGAGGCGATCGAGCACTATCGCCGAGCCCTGGAGCTGGACCCGGATTTTCAGTGGGGGCGGATCAGTTTGGTCTACGGGCATCTCATGCTCGAGGAGCGCGAGCGGGCTGAGCGGGAGATCTCGACTTTGCTGGAGCTCATGGGCCGCATGACGCCGTTCGAGCAGCGGAAAGTCCACTATTTGAGAACCTGGCTGCTGGATCGGGATCTGCCGGGGGCGCTGAGCGAGGTTCGAGCCTTGGTGGGGCTCGCGCCGCACATGGGGGGACTCCGAATCGATCTCGGGTGCCGTGCCATGGGGCTGAACCGTCCTGCGGAGGCAATTGCTGCATTCGAGCCGGTCGTGCACTCGCTGTATCCGAGCCACTACCAGACCGACTGGTGGCCGCTGTGGTACATCACGGCGGCATGTCACATGCTCGGCGACTACGAGCGCGGTCTGGAGTACGCAAACCTCGGTCTCGAACGTCATCCCGGCGTGGCAAACTTCTTCTGGCAGAAGGCACGAGCGCTGGCGGCCCTGGGACGGATCCAGGAGGTCGAAGCCGTCGTCGACGAATTTCTTCGTGTGCAGACAAGCGGCTGGTCGGCCGGACTCCTCATGAGTCGAACCGCGATCGAGCTTCGAGAGCACGGATTCAGGAAGGCATCCGATGAGATGGCGGCCCGCTGTCTCGAGTGGTACGAATCCCATCCTTCGTTGATCTCGGAGGGGGGATGGGATAGCCAGTCTTTCGGATACGGGTTGTGGATGGTCGGACGCTGGGAGGAACTCGAAGACCACGTCGTGCGGTTGATCGAGAGCGAACCGAGCGACCGCGACCTGGTCGGCTGGCTCGCGGTCGTCGCGGCGATGAACGGTGATGCAGGGCGGGCGAAGAAGATCGTGGCTAACCTTCCCCCGAGCGACGACCCGGATGCACCGGCCTGGGAGATGTACTGGAAGGCCTCCGTCGCGGCCCATCTCGGGGACAAGGACAGGGCGGTGGCGATCCTCGCCGAGGCATTCTCCAAGGGACTCCAGTACGACCAGGTTGTGCTGCAGCCTGAAGAGTTCGAGCCCTTGTGGGACTTCCCTCCGTACCAGGAGATGATGAGGCCAAAGGGGTAGAGCAGTTCACCCACACCCACATCACTGGACGCTGGCCCCCGCCCGCCCGGACCGGGGAGCAGGGGGCACCACCCGCGTTGCCCGGGAACACCATCCGTCCGCGCAGCCCCCTGCGCGCCGCCGCACCCTACGGAATCAGCTCCACGGGTACCGGCATGATGTTCCAGGTGAAGCCGGACAGGCCCTCGGGGTGGGTGTAGAGGGTCTCCTTCACCGGCACGCCGTCCTGCCACACGTAGCGGTTGACCTCGCCGTCGTCGTCGTTGGCCACGTAGAGCTCGTCGATGCCGTCGCCGTCGAGGTCGGTGAGGATCGAGGCGTGCTCGAAGCCCGAGGATCCGCGGTCGATCGATTCGAGCGTCCATCGGCCTCGGGGATCATCTCCCGGTCGCAGCAGCCACAGCCCGCTCGAGTGGGCGGCGGCCACCATCTCGAGCACGCCGTCCCCGTCGACGTCGCCGGCGGTCAGGAACCGGCACAGCTTGTCCTCGAGCGACGCGATCACCACGCCGCCGGCCGGGTCGGTGTCGGCGTCGTAGCGGCGGATCTCCACCCGCCCCCCGGCGACCGCCTCCACCGACACGTAGAGCTCGTCCACGCCGTCGCCGTCAACATCTCCGGCCAGGATTTCCTTGGCGTGGCGATCACCGAGGTCGGCCACCACCGTGGGCCCCTCACCCGTTGCCGGCACGTAGCGAGCCACCGACCCCGGCTGCGGGGTGCCGTCGAGCTTGTTGGGCAGGCTGGGCGTGGTGTAGATCTCGAGCACACCGTCGTCGTTCAGGTCGCCCACCTCGGCCTCGTGCACGAAGGTGTTGGGCTCCTGGTCGAGCTCGGTGACCTCGAACGAGTCGCCGGACCCGGGCTTGATTACCGCCACCACGCCCTGGTCATGGGTCACGACGGCGAGCGCCGCGCTGCCGTCGCCGAACAGATCGGCCACCTCGACGTCACGCATGCGGCTGAACTTGCCGCCGAAGTCCTTCTGCCAGAGGATAGTCGGCTCGGCACCGCCGCGCCACAGCTTGAGGATCGCCTGGGTTCCGCCGGCGGTCAGGATGCCCTTCTCGCCCGGCCGCGGCTCGTACACCATTGCCTTGTGGAACACGTTGCTGTCCGGGTCGGAGATGGTCTGATAGCGCCACTCTGCGCCGTCGTTGGTGAGGATGCCGAGCTGGGCGGGCTGGGGGACCGGACCGTCGGGTCCGCTTTCGAGCACGGCCAGTGCCAACAGGAGGCCGTTGGGGAGTGGATCCGGCGCCGGGGCCTTGGCGCAGCTCCCGACAAGGGCGAAAAGGGTGATCAGGGTGAGTCCGACAGAAGCACGACGCATGATGAGATATCTCCAAATCGATGTGCTCGCCGTTCGCGAGCCCGCGATATCCTACCCGAATCGACCCGTGATTCAACCACAGAGCGACAGAGACATAGAGAGGAACACAGGGCCTGACCTCTGAATTCACTACAGAGACGGAGAGAAGGAAACGGTGAGGCGCTGGCACCGAAGGCCTTCGACCGCCGACCATCCAGTAATGATCGCCCAGGGTGTCAAACGGTAGACGCGAGCGGCAGGCCGCTCACAGCGCCCCGTGCGGGCGTGCCGTCCCCTCGCGATCTGCGGGGTGCCGTCCTTGACAATGTCGGGAGCACCGCCACCCGAGTGGAGCGGCCCGTGGGGCCCCAACATTTTCAAGGGGGGCACCCGCGGGGAGCGTGCTGGGGAGAGGGCGCGTTGAAGCTGCGTTGATCTGGCCGAACGAGAGGCCTCCCTGTCCCAATATTGTCTAAGGGGGCACCCTCGGGGAGCGCGTCGGGGAGAAGGCGCGCCGCAGGAAAGAGAGTGTCGCGAAGTGGGCGCCTCCGGCGCTCAGGGATTCCCGCCCCACCTCCTGGTCGACCACGGCCCCAATTCTGAAATCTCCTTTGTGAAGTCTTTGTGTCTTAGTGTCTTTGTGGTTGTCCGGACGATCGAGCGGCGTGATAGACTCCGCACCGATTTGGCGAGGGGGTTTCAATTATGAAACGTATATCGATCGGTTTCAGTCTCATCATCTGCACGGCACTGCTGAGCTGTGGCGGACCTGCAGAGGAGGGGAGCATCGCTTTGGGCGGCGGTTCGCTGATCGTCGTCTCCGTGGACGGTGTGCGCGCCGACGCGCTCGGCTGCTACGGCGGGTCTGCCGCGACGCCCGCCTTCGACGCCCTCGCCGCCGAGTCGGTGCGGTTCGAGTGGGCCTTTGGCCAGGCGGCGGACCCGGCGGTCTCGTTCGCGGGCCTGCTCACCGGTCTGTACCCGACCACGGCCGGCGTGCGCGCGCCGGGCGACCGGCTGCGCGACGAGGCCGAGACCCTGGCCGAGGTGGTGTCCGGTTCCGGCGTGACGACAGCGGCGTTCGTCGAGGGCTCGGCCGGGGGCAACGACTACGGTCTCGCCCAGGGGTTCGACACGTTCTACCTCGGTCCGAGTCCAGGTGAGCAGGCCGCAGCGTGGCTCGAAAACACCGCGGGCGCAGACTTTCTGTTGGTGCTCCGTGGTTGGAGTGCGGGCTGGCAGATGGGTGCCGCCGCAGAGGGGATCGAGGCACCGGAGGGCTTCTACGAGCGTCTCCAGGAGGTGCTCGCGTCGGATGGCGGCGACGAGCCGCGGGCGCTGGAGCCGGCCGACCTGGAGTTCGCCAGCGCGCTGTACGCCGATCGTGTACGCGCGGTCGATGCTGCCCTGGGGGCGTTCATGGACCGACTGGAGGCGAGTGGTCTCGCGGACGATGCGACGCTGTTGGTGCTGGGCACCGGCGGGCTGGATCTGGGCCAGCACGGCGCCACCGGCAGGGATTCGCTGCACGCCACCGTCACCCGCGTGCCGCTCTTCGTCCGATTCCCCGGCGGCGGCGAGCCTCGGGTCGTCGACCGGATCGTCGAGGTCATCGATGTGATGCCGACCATCCTCGACCTGGCCGGGCTCGACACGCCGTCCGCCGTCCAGGGCAAGAGCCTGATCCCGCTCCTGGAGGGTCAGGGAAGGCCGCCGTACCTGGCGTTCTCCGAGGCCCCGACGCGCGGCGGCCAGCGGGCCATCGCCCTCGCCGGCTACCGGCTGGTGCAGGTGGGTGAGGAGTCGCAGCTGTTCAACCTTGCCGTCGACCCGCTCGAGTTGGAGGACATCGCCGCCACCGAGCAGGACCGGGTCGACGTCCTGCTGCGCCACCTCGGGGACTGGCAGAAGATGGTGGCCGCCTCCTCGCTCGATCCCGAGCTGCGATCGGACGAGGAGCTCGACCCGGAGACGTTGGAGCGGCTGAAGAGCCTGGGGTACATCCACTAGGGGCTCGGGACTCGGGACTAGGGACTGGGAATTGAAGAGTGCAACTGTGTGGTTTATCCGCCGTGCTCGAGCCAATCTGCCGTTGGTGGTGAGTATGGTGGGGTGATGGCCAGTCCCAAGCCCCTAGCCCCCAATTCCACGTGCCGGAATTTCTTTCGACTGCGATGTGTCCTAAGACGTGACGGCCGGGCAGGCGCGACCGAGCACCCGTCGTCAGAGGGGTTTCTCAAGTGGCAGACAGACCAATGATCCGGCGCGGCGTCAGCCGGCGCGACTTCGTCAAGGGCGCGGCCGGCGGCGCTGCCACCGCTGCGCTCGGCCTGCCGCACGCCGCCTGCTCGTGGGGCGGCTCGTCGACCGACAGGAAGGTGATCGTGCTCGGCCTCGACGGCCTCGATCCGTTCATCGTGAAGAAGCTCATCGATGCGGGCCGGGCGCCCAACTTCAAGCGATTGGCCGAGATGGGCTCGTTCAGACAGCTCGCCACCACCATGCCGGCGCTCAGCCCGGTCGCGTGGTCGAGCTTCATCACGGGTCTCACCCCCGGAGGGCACGGGATCGCCGACTTCGTGACCCGCGACCCCGAGACCTACCTGCCGGTGTTCTCGATCTTCGACAACCTCGAGCCCGACATCACGCTGTCGATCGGCGACGTCCACCTGCCGGTGAAGGGCGGCGGCCCCCGAAACCTGCGTCGCGGCACCCCGTTCTGGTCCTACCTGACCGAGCGCGGAATCCCCGCCTGGGTGTCCAAGATTCCCACCAACTACCCGGTGGACGAGACCGCCACCAAGGCGATCGCCGGCATGGGCACACCGGACCTCACCGACGCCTACGGCGTGTTCAGCTACTACACCTCGGACCCATTCGAGGACTACCCCAACATCTCCGGCGGGGTGGTGCACTACGTGGACGTCGTGGACAACCAGGTCCGGGCCGACCTGCTGGGACCGGTCAACTCGCTGCGCACCGCCAAGGAGACCTCGCGGGATCCCTACGCCAACACGACCAAGGCGCCGTTCACGGTCTACCTCGACCCCAACCGGAACGATGTGGTGCGGCTCGACATCCAGGGCCGGACGTTACTGCTGAAGGTGGGCGAGTACTCGCCATGGGTCAACGTCTCGTTCGACCTGCTGCCGGTGATCGGCAAGGTGTCCGGCATCGCGCGATTCCTGGTCAAGCAGGTGCGGCCGCACTTCCAGCTGTACATCACCCCGATCAACATCGACCCAGCCGACCAGGCGGGGCCGATCACGTACCCGGCCGACTTCGGCGCCGAGATCGTGCGCGACATCGGCGCCTTCTGGACCAAGGGGCTGCCGGCCGACACCAAGGCGTTCGACTACGACGTGCTCAACGACGAGGAGTACGTGGGCCAGGC
>JBFELO010000197.1:0-7526 GCA_041552055.1 Candidatus Sulfomarinibacteraceae bacterium
CCCGTCACCGCCAGAATCGATGGGATGCGACCTTCGGTTGCCTTGAACAGCGATCCACTGACGCAGCCGCCGGCGAGGACCATTCCGACCCCGTACAGCAGACCACCGGTCGCGGCGGGTACAAGGGACACCCTCCCTGGATAAACCGTGATCCATCCCAGCGTTTGCATGACGCCGAAGCCCAGCATGGCGGTCAGCACCGCTGTGAGGATCGCCATCACTCCGCGACTGTCGCGCGACAGCACGACCGCGCTGACCAGGGCCGCCGAGCAGAATCCGGCTCGCTGGACCGCGAATCCGAAGGCGAAGTAGATCGCCGCGACCACCGGTCGCATGTCGTTCGTGATGGTACCAATCGCCACACTCGAGATCACCGCCAGAGCGGTGATCACGCCCACTGTCCGGGCGGATCCTCGCGATGGCTTCGCAAGACCCCTCGGGAAGGTGCGGGTGGCGATCGCCGTGGTGGCGGGCGGAGTCATGCTGCGATCAGCCTTCCGCCTCGTGTCAGTAGATCTCGTCCCTGGCGGCGCCGCAGTCCGATCGATTTCCCCAGACCGTTTGAAAAGCGCGCACCAGGTTCTCTGCGCTGTGGTCCTCGGTCACCAGCACGATGCCCCCACCTTTCTTGACCACCAGAACGGCCGGAAAACGTCGTATGTCGTTCTGTTTCACCACGGCTGCAAAGTTCGGATCGGATGGTCTCAGACGATGGGCCGAGGCGACCATTCCGGAGTCGACCAGAGTCTGTGCCGCCTGTCGGGTGGCCTGCTCGATCCCTGGGTCTGGCGGGTCCATGGGGGCATCGATCGCCACATAGACCACATCCGAACCGGATGTCGACCCCAGGGCGAGCGTGATCCTTTCGTGGTCGTTGGCAACGGCCGTGCGCAGCAACCCTTCCTCGGCCAGGGGTCGCACCTTGCCGGCGCTGGCCGAAGCGATAAAGAGCGAGTAGACCCCCAGGAAAAAGGCAATCGCCGTCCCGCTGGTCAGCAGCACCTTCTTTGCTCGACCCTCCGAGCCATGGAGTTCGTCGCTGGCAACCATCGGCCGTGTCACCGTTTCGCCGGAGTCGACGATGGATCGCGCGGCTCACCGAGCCCGGATTGGCGGGTGATGTCCGTTGCGCGGGTCATTCGCCGCCAGCCTCGGACGCGGCGGAGGCTTCGATCGGCAGGTCCTCTGCCGCCGCCCACTCCTGGAACGAACCGTCGTAAAGACGGGTCTCATAACCGGCGTACCTCGCTGCCAGATACGGCAGGCTCGCCCACAGGCCGGTACCGCAGTACGCGACGACTGTGTCGCCGGGTTGTGCGCCCGCCTCGACCAACATGGTGGTGATTTCTTCTCTACTTTTGAGCAGATAGGGCGGGTCTTCCTGAAGCAGCGTGAAGAAGGGGATGTTCTTCGCGCCCGGCACATGCCCCAGGCGATTCCAATCACCGGAAAGGCCGGAGTACCCCTCCTGAGGACGACCGTCGATGATCGCGACCTCGGGTCGGCCGAGGCGCGCGCTCAGCCACGCGGTATCGACGATGAGGTCGGCGTCGAGGGCGACGACAAGATCGGTCTCCTCGACCGCCGTATCTTCGGTACTCACCGGACGTTCTTCGGCTCGCCACTTCGGCAGGCCGCCATCGAGATAGGCGACCCGGCCACCAAAACCGGCATACTCGAGCGTGACGACGAACCGCGCCACCGCCCATGCCCCCGCCTCGCTGGCAAAGTACGCGACCACGCTGGAATCTGCGCCGATGCCGAGCTTCGAGAGCGCATCGGCTATGTCGTCCGCAGCGGGCATCTCGTCACGTATGCCGGTCTCGGTTTGCCGGATCAGAGCAAGCAAAGAGCCCCGGCGAGCACCGGGAAGATGACCCTCCTCAAACGAGCCGGCGCGGCCGATATGAACGACGACCAGGTCGGCGTCATCCAGATGCTCGGCGAGCCAGCCGGTCGTGACCACAGGCGGCATGGCGCCCGAGAGAGCATCCTCGGATGCCAATAGGGTCAAGGCACAGATCAGCAACAGTGAGACCTGACACGCAGCAACACCGGCTCTCAGTCCCATGTATGTCGTCCTTTCTCTCGGCGAGCCTTCACACCAGGTTGACGACCGGACGGCTGGAGCACCATCGCAGTGGCTGTCGCCGGGCAAACCGAATCGAACTCACGCGAGGCGGCTACCTCGGCGGGTACCTGGTCGCGGTCGAGGACCGCGAATCCAAACGACTCCCAGTACCCCTGGGCGTCGAGGGTGAGCAGGTAGACCTCAGTCAAGCCTCGCCGCCTGGCCTGGTCGAGGCATTCCACGACCAGATGCTCGCCCACCGCCCTCGAACGGCAGGCTTCGGCCACGGCCACCGAGCGCAGCAGACCAGTGCTGCCGTACTCCTTGATGGCGGCTACGCCGATGAGCTCGCCATCGTTCTCCGCCACCAGAAAGGACTTGGCAAACTGATCCTCGATGCCGTCCTCCGGTAGGTCGCAGTCCCTCAGCAACCGCCGCACGCCGGGGGCGTCGCTGGTCCGGGCCATTCGCAGGTCTGGTTTCAAGCTCACGCCGTTCCTTCTCCTAGCCCGGGGTCGCGACCCCTCGCGAGCTTCTACGCGAGCGGTCGAGAATAGTTGCATAGAGCAACTAAAATGGCGTGCCTCTTGCGCCCCGGAAAGCCCCTGGTTCAGCAGCTTCTTTCGGTGCTGTCGGTAAACCTCATCTTGGCCGCCTCGGCCAGTCGGGCGAGAAGCCGTGCGCTTTCCTTTCGCACCTCCGGCTCGAAATCGGCCAGCAGCCGCTTCATCTGATCAACCAGATCCTGTTCGATCTGCCGGTGGAGTCTCCTGCCCTTGGCGCTGACCTCGAGGCTCAGCGCGCGAGCGTCCTCGGAATCGGTGGTCTTGCGGACATAGCCCAGTCGAACGAGCGAATCGACGGTGCGACTGGCTGTGCTCTTGTCCAGATAGAGTGCGCCCGCTAGCTTGTTCAGCGTCGTTGGACCGCCAGCCACCAGAAAGCTGATCGCATAGCACTGGGTCACCGAGACATCGTAGTAGCAGACACGTTGGCGATCGCGAAACTGGTAGACACGTACCAGCTCGGCCAACGACTCCTGCATGGCGATGGCGTCATGCTCGAGGTCGTCGCGTCCGGCGCTGGCCGTCTTCTTCGTCATCGAGAGGGTCCTTCCGGTTGAACTTCACCAGTGATCGCCGATGGCCAACGCGCATGCTTCCGACGGGAAGAAACAACGTTGCGCTGCCACGTGACGGATACGTCCGCGTCCATTCCGTGTACATTAAGCTGCAGGTTCACGGTCCGTTGCAGGAGATGAGGGCCCGCACCGGCGGGTCAGGGATAGGAGATTCCTCGTGCACCTGAGAAGCGTAGCACGTGTCTTACAGCGGGGTTCTGGCCCACGCCGGAGCTCAACCTCCGAAATAGCACCAGCGTGAAGAGGACCCGAGGTCTGTGAGAACTGCTCCCAGCCGGCAGACAGTGACGTCTTGTGTCATCTCTTGGTCCTCAGCAGGCCAACCGGTCCACGCGAGTCAGCCGGCGCTCCCCGCATGCGCGGATGAGCGCGTGCTCGCAACGCTGCCGAGGCCGGGGTTGCGGAGTCGCTCCCTTCGGTCGCTCCTCCGCGCCCCAACCCCACACATGCGGTGGCCGTAAGCCAACCGAGCTCCTTCGTCGCTGCGCTCCTCAGGACGCAGTTCGCCTCGCGCCGGCTTCGCTGGCTGGGCTCACTTCGCCCCTCCGGCCCGCCGCTGGCGGGCCTGCGACCCCGCTGGCAACGGCCACCTGCACTTCCGGGATTGTGGCCAATTGAGGTCTTGGGTATGCGGGACCGAGCGCTCGCGGCAGGGTCGTGGCTTGGACGCTCCGTCGACCTCGACTGCCAATTCCGGCAGGAGCAGCCGGCTCCGCAGGTAGAACTGACTTCACTCTGGCCGTGCAGCGATTGTGCGCACGAAACCCTGCCGAGTGATTTCGGACAGAATCGGACCCGGGAATTTCGTCGCCGGGCTCGGTCGATCCCTCACCGCATCGTGCGCGCTCCTTGTGCTGGTCCCGTTGGCCCGTCAGCGCGGTGACACCACGGCCCGCTGCACCGCCTCGATGAACGCCTGTCCCGGGTTGTCGCCGTAGATGCTCTGGGTCAATATGACGATCAGCAGGTCGCGGGCGGGATCCACGAGATAGAAGGTTCCATAGATGCCGGCGTGCGAGTAGGCGCCGTCTTCCGCCACCACGAAGCCGAGGCCCCGGTGGGTGTCGAGACCGAGGCTGCGCGCATCCCGGTGCTCGTACCACTCCGACTCGAGGCCCATTTCGGCCTCCACGGCCACCGGCAGGTAAGCCGCCTCCACCTCGAGCAGCGGAGAGGTGGCCAGGGCGACGGTCTCCGGCTCGAGCAGCCGGGTCGCGCCGAGACGGCCGCCGTCGAGCAGCATCTGGCCGAACCTGGCGAACTCCCAGGCGTTGGAGAGCAGTCCTCCACTGGCACGCGGGATGGTGTCGTGGGCAGTGTCCAGCAGCTCCCACGTACCATTCCTGAACCAATACTGGCTGGCCACGTCTGCGTGCTGGGTGACTTTCGTGTCGTAGGTGGTCCGCTCCATCCCCAACGGATCGAAGATCTCGCTGCGGAGGACGACGTCGAGGGTCTTCCCGCAGATCTTCTCGAGGATCGCGCCCGCGATGTTGTAGCCGAGGTTGTTGTAGCGGTAGGAGGTCCCGGGTGCGACATCTGGTTCCTTGCGGGCCGCCTCGGCGGCCTCCACTAGCAGGCTCGGCGCCGTCGGCTGGTCCTCGGAGCGGGGCGTCAGGCCGTCGCAGAAGGGATCGAAGTTCGTGTATCCCGCGGTGTGCTGCAAGAGATGTCGCACGGTGATGGCCCGCGAGGCTCCGGATTCGAACTCGGGCAGGTGCCGGGCCACCGGGTCGTCGAGGTCGATCCGCCCGCGTTCCACCTGGGTGAGCAGCGCCACGGCGGCCACCGACTTGGTCATGGAGCCCACGTTCAACAGGGTGTCCGTGGTCATGGGGCGTCCGCTGTCGAGGTCGGCGACACCGCCGGCCTCGTGCAGGATCACACGGCCGTGGCGGGCCACCAGGATCTGGTAGCCGAGCACCCGCTCTTCCTCCACGGCGTGCACGAACAGGTCGTGCGCTCGGGCGAGCCTGGCGGAGGACATCCCTACCGACTCGGGAGACGCCATCCGCAGCCCCTCGGCATCCTGCGTTGCGACGATGTCCTCGAGGGCCCGGTTGAAGGCGTCGGGCGCCTCCGCCATGACCGCATGCCCGACGCCGGGCACCACGGTGACCTGGAAATCGGTGGCGTAACGTCGAGCCGTGTCCACTCGGTTCGGGAAGCGGTCGGAGTTGATGCAATGGATTGGGGTGGCGAGCTCGCGGAGGGTGTCGGCGAGCCCGTTCTTCCAGGTGAAGTAGGACTGTCCAGCCGCGCGCCAGCCGGCTCTGGGAGCCGAGCGGTAGGTCTCGAGGTCGCGTTGGATCACCGCGTCGTCCACGTTCGTGCCGTAGAGGTCGCGGATGTCCTCCTCGGTGACGGTGTCGAGGAAGCGCACCATGCCGTCCACCCGGGCCCGGATCTGCTCGTCGGTCAGGACCTGGTCCACGTCGTGGAATACGTCCACCGGCACCAGGATCGCGACCCGGTCCGGTGCCCGTCGGGCGGCCTCGAGGATCACCCCCGCGCCCATTGAGTGCCCGACCAGTACCGCGTTCTCGATGCGGAGGTGCTCCAGCAGCCAGGCCACGTCCTCCCCGAAGTCCATCATGGTCCAGCGGTCGCGGGCGTTCACCGAGCGGCCGAAGCCGGGGACGTCCATCGCCAGCACGCGGGAGGAGGTGGCGAAGTGCGCGAGCTGGACCTCCCAGTCGGCCATCTCGCCCGCCCATCCGGAAATGAAGACGATCGTGGGCTCGCCTTGCCCCCGGACCTGGTACTCGATGTGGTTGCCGGTGGGGCTCTCCAATGTTGCGGCGTGGATGTCGGCGGAGCCGCCCGGGATCAGCAGGCCGAGAAGTGCCGCCACTGTCTTCGTCAATAGCAGGGATCGGGCTCGATGCATGGTGTCCTCCTTCGATCCGCCAGGGCCCAAGCCTGGATGATGTGCGGATCCGCCACTACGCAGTGCTTTCTGAAACCTGAATTCGGTCTGAACGCTTCCCGAATCGGCGGCCCGCAGCCGCGTTCAATCTTGCATGAGCGAATCATCCACACGCCGTCGGTTCGATCGTTTCGTGCTCGACCTCGAGACCGGGGAGCTGTGGCGGGACGGGCAGCCCGTCGATCTGCCGCCGCAGCCGACGCGCATCCTCCAGATCCTCGTGCAGGAGGCCGGCAGGCTGGTGGAGCGATCGGAGTTGCGGCGCCGGGTGTGGGGCGAGCGCTGGCTGGAGTGGGAGGCCGGGCTCCACCAGGCGATCCGTCGCATCCGGGTGGCGCTGGGCGATTCGGCGTCGTCCCCACGCTTCGTGGAGACCCTTCCCCGGCGGGTTATCGCTTCATCGCCGCCGTCCACGAGGGGGTCCCGACTGCGCCGACCGCGGATCGGCGCTCACACCGTGGTTTCATCGCTTCGGCACGGCGCCGGCGCTCAGCCTGGCGGGGGTGCTCGCGCTGGTCGATGCGGACAGCGTCCCGCCGGCGGTGCAGTCCGATGGGCGACCGGGTGTGGAGGCCGAGCAGCGGTACCGCGCCGGGTTGGGGCTGGCGCACCGCGGCGAGGTGGTCGAGGCCCGCTCCCGCCTCCTCCGGGCGGCGGGAGCCCGCGCACCACGCCTGCGGAATCGGCCGCGGCTCACGAAGGTTGTATTATGGTGCTCCCTTCCTGCGGGCTTTGCCCGTTAGCGGGGAAGCACGCTGATGAACCGATCACGATACCTGCTCTCCGCAATGGCCTGTATCCTGACGGCGCTGCTCGTCATCGGCGCCGCCGGGGATGGCGTTGGTGCGATCGCCTGCATCTGCCCTGACGGTCAGGTCAAGGTCGAGGCGGCAGACTGCGCCTGCTGCGACCCGGTGAACTCCGATGACCACGTGGTCGATGCGGCGTCGGCTCCTGAACAGCCCTCCTGCAGCGACTGCGTGGATGTGCCGCTGCAAACGCCCCCGATCAAGACCAACCCTCTCCAGCTGGACGACGCCAACGTTGTCGCTACGGGTCAAGCCACACCCACCGTGCCAGCTGTCGGTTGCAGGCGATCCCGGCCTGCTCCGCTCGACGTCGGCCACCGACTCAGCCTGGCGCTCCTCTCCTCGGTCGTCATTCGGACCTAGGCCTCCCCCACACCTGAGGTCAACCCGGTCGGACCAGCGGTCCGGCCCCGAAGAACACTCTCAGATGGGCGGAGTAGATCTATGTGCCTACGTGGATTATTGAAGACGGCCCTCCCGTTGATGTTGTTTCTCGCCTGGGGCTGCGGCGAGGGCGGGACCGAGCGGTCTCTCGATCTGGAGGCGACCGCTTCCGCCGATATTCTCGAGCCACGA
>JBFELO010000198.1:0-7513 GCA_041552055.1 Candidatus Sulfomarinibacteraceae bacterium
AGGTGGTCGAACCGCTCCGCTCGTTCGTGGACTGCCGGGCCCAGATCGGATTGTCGTCCGCCGGCTCATCTACCCCGGCGACCACCCACCATTTGTCGTACAGCAACCCGCCCTGCACCCCGCCCGCAGCATCTGATTCGGGGGCACCGACCGGCAAGCTCTGGCTATAGGCGATCACATCGGCAACGTCGGCCAGACTCCAGCCGATGGTGATGGCCGACGGCATCTGCGTGCCCGGCTGTCCAAACCGCACCTTGTGGAAGAACTCCCAAGGGTTGCCCACCGCGATCGTGCCCAAGTACTCCGGCTCGTCCTCGTCACCGAAGTTGATCTGAGTCCCATCAGCGCCGTGACAGGCGGCGCAGGTGCTCGCATACAAGGTCTCACCATTGGCGACATCCCCACCAACGATCGCGTTGTCGGTATCGAGGAACTGGCCGTAGTCCTCCAAAGCAGAGGTGATGAGCGCAGCCAAGTCGGCCATCGACTGCTCACCCATCACCGAGAAGTCGTGCTCGGGGTCGACCTGCCCGCTGAGTTGAGCGATCACCTCGGCTGGACTCAGTGAGGTCCCAAACACCCCGGGGAACCCGGTGAAGTGCGACCCGGACCCGTAGGCGCCCGCGGCACCCTGGTAGTCCCAGCCGTGACACTCCTTGCAGCGCCAGGTGGTCGAACCGCTCCGCTCGTTCGTGGACTGCCGGGCCCAGATCGGATTGTCGTCCGCCGGCTCATCTACCCCGGCGACCACCCACCATTTGTCGTACAGCAACCCGCCCTGCACCGGGTCGCCTTCGGGAGCAGGAGCCACAGTCGTGGTCGGCGCCGCGGTCGTCGTGGGCGCCTCGGTGGTGGTTGCGGCCGCCGTGGTTGCAGGTGCCGCCGTGGTCGCGGAGTCATCGTCGTCCCCGCACGCCGCCACCACCAGCAGCAGGGCCGCGACGACAACCATCCATCTGCTAACGGACCTCATAGGGCCTCCCCACCTCAGAGTGATCTGACCGGACGTCTGTTTCATGGTCGATCGTACGAACGGGCCCTCAATCACGCCAGGGCCTCAGGTCGCGATCAATCTCAGACCATCGTCGGAAAAGACTCGACGATCGGGCCGGTCGGTACCCCCATACAATCGGCACGTACGAATACCGAGGAGAGCATTGCTCAAGCGTCTTAGCTTCTCGAGCCAGTTCCTGGTCTTCAGCCTCTTGGTGCTCGTCGTGGGGATGGTCACTCTCGGCGTGTGGATGCAAAATGAGATCCAGCGGGTCGTAACCGGCCGCACCGCCCACGTCACCTCTCTCTTCGTGGACAGCTTCGTGGCCCATCACGCCGTCGCCATCATCGAGAGCGACAGTTCCCCCGAGGAAGACATCCAGGCGCTGAACCTCCACCTCTCCACCGACCTCGGGAGGGAGATCGTGACCTTCAAGTTGTGGTCGCAGGATGGGACGATCGTCTACAGCACCAGCCCGGCCCTCATCGGACGCACCTTCGAAGCCGAGGACGAACTGCTCCAGGCGTTCGGAGGAGATGTGGTGTCGCACCTCACCGACCTCACCGGCCCGGCGAACGTCGAGGAACGTCAGTTCGGCGACACTCTCATCGAGACCTATGCCCCGGTGTGGAATGAAGACACTGGCCGGGTGATCGCCGTTGCCGAGTTCTACCAGCAGCCCCACGCCCTCGTCGGCGACATTCGCCGGGCGCAGCTACGCGGCTGGATGTTCCTCGCTGGCGCAACGGTGCTCATGTACCTGCTATTGGTTGGGATCACCCGCCGCGTGAGTCGAGTCATCCGATCCCAGAGCGAAGAGGTGGAGGCAACCGTCAAGGATCTGAGCCAACTGCTGAAGCACAACCAGCACCTGCGGGAACGCATGGGCGAGGCAGCCGAGGCCGCCACGGCCCTCAACGAGCGGTACCTCCATGAGATCGCCGCGGACCTCCACGACGGACCGGCCCAGCATGTGTCGCTCGCCCTGCTGCGACTCGAGGACCTGAACGCCAACGAGGGTCATGACACGGCGATGACACGGTCAGCGCTCGAGACCGCTCTCGCCGACCTTCGCTCGATCGCGCGCGGTCTGCGGCTGCCCGAGATCGCGCAGCTCTCGCCCGAAGCCACAATCCGGAGGGCGGTACGGGACTTCGAGCGCTTGACCGGAACGAGGGTGACCGTGCGATGCGAGAACCTGCCCGCAGTCGTTCCCCTGGCCACGAAGATCACGATCTACCGCGTTCTTCAGGAGGCACTCTCCAACAGTTTCAGGCACGCTGACGGAAACGGAGCCGTTCGAACGGTCGCCGCAACCTCGGCTGGTGGTGACCTAGTGTTGGAGATCGCCGATACGGGACCGGGCTTCGATGTCAATCAAGCCATGACCGAGAAGACCCTCGGCATCAAGGTGATGCGGGAGCGGGTCGAGATGCTCGGGGGACGTCTCGAGATCGACAGCTCGCGTGAGACGGGCACCCGCATCGACGCCCGCCTCCCGATCAGGCAAGCCGAGCTGTGACCGACGACATCCGGATCGTGGTGGCTGACGACCACCCGTTGTTCCGCGAGGGTGTGGTGCACACGCTCTCGGTCGAGGAGGACATGACGGTTGTCGGCGAGGCGGGAACTTGCCAGCAGACCCTCGAGATCGTCGGGGATCAGACACCTGACGTGCTGCTGCTCGACATCGCAATGCCCGAGGAGGGAGGCATCGCGACGGCGGCCGAAGTCGTTGCATCGTTCCCGATGACGACGGTGTTGATGTTGACCGTTTCAGAAGACGGAGAGGATGTCGTGGCGGCACTCAAAGCCGGTGCCCGGGGCTATGTGTTGAAGGGTGTCGCGGCACCCGGCCTGGTTCAGGCAGTGAGAGCGGTCCACAGCGGCGAGGTACACATCTCTCCCGCCCTCGCCAGCGCGATTCTGCATGAAATGACGTCGACCGCTCGACCCCATCCGCTGGACGAGCTCACCGAACGGGAACGCCAGGTGCTCGAACTGGTCGGCGAAGGTCTGACGAACCGTGAGATCGGAGATCGCCTCTTCCTCGCGGAAAAGACCATCAAGCACTACATGACCAGCGTTCTGCGGAAGCTCCACGTTCGCAGCCGAGTGGAAGCGGCGCTCCTGGCCGCGCAACGCCGGGTCGAAAGCGGTGAGGCACAGCCTCACTGACGCGGGGCCACGGCAATCGACTACTCCGTCCCGGTGGCACCACCGCCGGGACGACCCGAGTAGAACCGACCTCGGCTCCACAGAGCCCTGCAAGCCGGCCCGATCCGCGAAACCCAAGGGGGGCCTTATCCATCCTCGTCGATTGGCACTTCGATCCGGGACAGTCTGAGGATGATCAGTAGGCGTGACGCCGACCTGCGACACCTGGCCTGCGAAACCGCCTCGACACCGGCGGGTGGTACCGGGGCAGGTCGTGGGTGCCGCAGGTGGGGGCGCCAAACAGCGACGCTTCGTATCCTCCCCCGAGGGGCCCTCCGTCAGCTGCGCAGGACCTGAGCCATCGCGGCCTTGGGGTCGAGATGCACCATCGGTTCCCAGAGCCAATCGAAGCGTGCGTCCCCCAACTCGTTGCGCGCGGCGGCGACCATCGCCTCGTACCGTTGCTGCTCGGGCCGGGGACGGGTCACGCCGGTCAATCGGGCGAGTGCATCGGCGACCGCCAGCGAAGTCGCGGCCGCTTCCGGGTCATGCTCGAGATCGAGCGCCGCCCTGGCTTCCGCCAGTCGGCCGGCCAGCATCATGGACCGGGATCGCTCCAGCACGGTTCGGGCGGCACCGAGGGCGCTCGATGCTGCGGCGCGATCACCCAGATCGACCGAAGCGAGCATCTCGACGACGAGGGCGTCGCCCTCGATGAGCCGATCGCCCACCTGCCTCGCCAGATCCTGCACCACGCGCGCCACGGCGGCGGCTCGTTCGGCATTACCCCGCGCCAGAGCAGTCCGCGCCGTGTGAAGCCGGGTGAACGCAACCCCGCTACGCACCACATCCGGCATCGCATCGAGGGCTTCCCGCAGTCGCCGGTCCGCCTCCTCGACGTCCCCCCGGTGGTAGGCGAGGATCCCCCGCCACATGACCTGGAGGATTCGCTCCTCTTCCTCCCGCTGCGACTCGACCAGGACGGCGTGGTCGTCGAGTGCCCGCTCGGCCGCCTCGAAGTCCCCGGCAGAAAGAAGAGACATGGCCAGGTGGAGAAGCTTGTCGGTCGTCCGGGGATCGTCGAGGTCCCTGGCGATCTCGAAGGCCCGCCGGGTGAGTGTCACCGCATCGTCCAGGTTCCCGATGACACCTGCTACCGACCCCCGGATGGTGAGTGCCGAGGCGACGGCGGCGGGGTCGTCGAGCTCCCCGGCGATCGCCTCCACTTCCGAGGCCAGGGCCTCGGCCTCCTCGTATTGCCCCGCCGCGATCGCCTGCGTGGCGGCGAAGGTGAGGATGCGCTGTCGTCGCTGCGACGGCGCCGAGTCGAGCCGATCGAGAATCGCCCGAAGCCACCGCTCCCCTTCCCCCATGCAGCAACCCGAATTGAGCCAGTAGTTTCCGAGCTCGACGGCCAGCCCGGCGGCGAGATCCAGGTGGCCGGTCTCGAGCGCCCACTCGAGGGCGGCCCGGTAGTTGTCGTACTCGGCGTCTCGGAAGGCGAACCACTCCAGCCGCACCCCCGGCCCCGGCACGCCGTCCGGTCCCTCCGGTCCCGCCCCGAGGAAATACTCGGCATGCCGCCGCTCCAAGACCCCCGGGGGATCGAGTTCGGCACGGCGGTGGTCCCCATACTCGCGAACCGTCTCGAGCAGCCGGAAACGGGCCTCACCGACGGGATCCACCAACGAGGTCTCGACGAGCCGATGGAGCAGGAGCACGACGTCGTCGGGATCGACATCGCCGAACCCGCACACCTCGGTGGCGGCCTCGAGCGTGAAGTCGCCGCGAAACACCGAGAGCCGGCGCAACAGTGTCTGCCCGACCGGGGTCAGCTGGTCGTAGCTCCAGTCCATGGTCGACAGCAGCGTCTGCTGATGGGGAGCCGCGAGGCGTTCCCCGCCGGTGAGCAGGCGGAAGCGGTCGTTGAGGCGCCGGGCGATCTGGGCCGGAGACAAGACTCGCACCCAGGCCGCGGCCAACTCGATCGCCAGAGGAATTCGATCGAGACGATCACAGATTTCGGTCACGGCTTCGGACCACTCGAAGCCGGGATCGGCCAATCGGGCCCGATCGACAAACAGAGCCTCGGCGTCGGAGGCCTCCCCCTCTCCCTCACGGGTCGTATCCAACGGCCTGACGACGTGCACCAGCTCACCGGAGATGGCGAGCGCCTCACGGCTGGTGACGAGGACCCGGAGATCCGGGGCCCTTCGCAGAGCGCTCTCGACCAGCTTGGCGACACCGCCGACGACGTGCTCGCAGTTGTCGAGGAGGAGCAGGGTCGGGCGGCGCTCGAGATGCTCCAGCAGCGTCTCCATGACGGGGTCGGGAGGCCGTTCCAGAACCTCCATCGTCTTGGCCACCGCATCGGGAACGCCCTCGGGTCCGGTGAGTGGTGCCAGGTCGACGTACCACAACCCACCGCTGAACTCCATCAGCCGATCCCCGACCGCTTCGAGCGCCAACCTGGTCTTCCCGACGCCACCGACCCCTGTGAGGGTCACCAGTGGAGCGCGGTCCATGAGGGACCGCACTTCCACCAGCTCGTCGGCCCGCCCGATGAAGGCTGTGAGCCGGGTGGGGAGATTGGGGCGGCCGGCCGATCGGGAACGGCGCCGGGCGGTCCCCTCGAGATCGGGATGGCCGACGTCGAAGACCCGCTCTGTCCCCGCCAGGTCCCGGAGACGATGCTCCCCCAAATCGCGCAGGCTCAGTCCTTCCGGCGGCTCATCGAGGAGCCCCGCCACCACCGATGAGACGACGATCTGGCCCCCGTTCGTCACCTCGAGCAGCCGAGCGCAACGATTCAGCGGAGGTCCGAAGTAATGGCCGTCACGCTCCTCTGCCTCACCGGCGTGGAGCGCCATTCTCACCCGGAGTGGCTCATCTCCGGCGAGCTCGGCGCCTCCCAGATCGCGCTGGGCCGTGATCGCCGCCCGGATGGCGTCGACCGGCGACGAGAAGGCGGCGGCAAACGCGTCGCCCGCCTTGCTGAAGACATAGCCGCCGTGTGCGGTGATGGCCGACTCGACCATCCGATCGTGCCGTTGCAGAGCCCGACTCATCGTCTCCGGATCGCGCGCCCACAGCTGGGTGCTCCCCTCCACATCGGTGAAGAGGAAGGTGACCAAACCGGTGGGCATATCGGGCACGGGTTCACGCTACCGAAGGCCGGGTCCCCTCGCGGAGCGGGGGCGCCGCCGTGCGACGCCCCCGGTTCCTCGACGTGAGAGCGCTAGGCCGCGGGGGTCTCTGCGGCACAGCATTCGGAGCCGGCCGCCTCGGCCCGATGGGAATCCAGCGACACGAGAGCGGCGACCGACTCGACCGGCCGGCGGCCGACGAACAGGTCCACCACGCGGTGCCACAGGCCGGGCGCGGCCCGAGCCCGGGTGACCTCGTTTCGTCGGGCGGCGTCGGCCCGCTTGGCCTCGAGGATCGCTTGGATCAGGTCGTAGTTGTGGGGATACATCTCGTCACTCCTCCGATCGCATGCCCAGGCCCAGGAACCCCTCCAAGAGCCTGGCGGCCTCCGGCACCGCATCGACGCGGAGGCTGTATTCCTTCTCATCACCCACCGTGACCCGGACCAACCCGGCGCTGCGCAGCTGGCGGACGTGGTGGTGGACGGTCGACTTGGCCAGCCCGAGCACCCCGACCAGATCGCTCAACGACGCCGGCCCCTCGGCGAGGCGGCCCAGGACCCGGAGCCGGCGCTCGTCACCGAGCGCCTTGTAGAACTGGACCATCCACGATGGCGGGGCCTCCGGATCGGCGCTCAGGTGCTCATCGGCCACCGAGTAGCAGAAGATTCGATGACCGTCACGCTCGGTGATGATCACCCACGGCCGAACCACGACCGAGGGGATGAGGATCACGCCGGCCAGATCCTGCTGGGGGGCGACCGTGATGCCGTTGGTGGCCACCTCCACCAATCGCTCCAGATCCATATGGCGGGCGAGTGCACGCTTGTGTTCGGCATCGCGCTCGAGCACCGCAACGGTCTCGGGCGGGAACGGACCCGCCTCCCGGAAACGGGTGAGCATCTCGATGAGCAGGGTCCGGGCCTCGGCCGGCTCGAGTTCGAGCAGCGCCACCAGGCCGGAGGATTCGGTGCACCACCGGGGAAGCCCGTCGAGCGCCCCGGGGCCGCCGGCGGCGGCGCGCTCCAGCACCTTCTCGTCGATCGGGTCGCGGTCTTGCATGTTGGCGACCGACAGCATGCGGCGCCGCAGCGCCACCGGGTCGGTCTCCGCGAGGTGACCCACGAACCGGTCCAGTGTGAAGGGAGGACCGAGCACCGCGGCATCACCGACCAGGGACAGCCACACCCCGCAACAATCCCTGAGTCCGCCGATC
>JBFELO010000199.1:0-7397 GCA_041552055.1 Candidatus Sulfomarinibacteraceae bacterium
AGGGGGGTCGAAGAGGGAGGGTGGCTGCCGTACGGCTGCCCGCTCATCTCGGGGAGTCGCCGCGCGCGGAGCGCGCGAGCACGAGACTCGTCGCCGCGGATCGAGCGGGCGGACCTACGCCGTCCAACTCCTTCGTCGCTGCGCTCCTCCCAACGACCTGCACACTCTCTGTCATGCCGAGCCTTCCAGGGCGCCAGCGCTCCGACAGAACCGGCGATGACAAAAGAAAACCTGTCATCTCGAGCGAGCGAAGCGAGTCGAGAGATCCCCAACGAGTGCGGAGGTCGCTCCATCACTCGTGGTCCCGCCGAGAGATGGAGCGAACCGCGAAAACCACGGGGACCCCTCGACTCGGTCGTCGAACTCCCTCGCTCGGGGTGGCGCGCGTTGATGTCATTGGAAGCCAGGGGCGAGCCGTCCGTCGAGCGACGAGTAGAAGGGACCCCCGAGACGACGCACTCCGTCGCCATCGCAGCGCTCTGCAAAGGCCCCAGGCGAGCTCCTTCAGGGGCACCCCTGTGCCGCCGCTGATCCTCTCGGCTAATTGTTTGTGAATAGAAAATTATCGGGATCGTCCCCCCAAAGAACAATTATTGACAAGGAGCGAGCAGAGCCATAGGTTGTTTTTTAACTGTTCACAACATCCGGGTGGATCTCCCGAAGGCATGCCGTATGTGTCGAGCCTCCGTGCTCCGGAAGATCCGGCCGGGACGAGCCAGCCTCGCGGTGAAAGGAGGTGCCTCCGGCCTGAGACATAGGGGCGCGCCGGTGATGAGCACTCTCCTGCCGAGGCGTTCACGGCCAGAGAGCTGCGGAACGCCCGATCTCACCCCGAAATAGCTCACCGGCCCAGCCCGGGTCATTAGCAATCCGATGTCGAAGGGAGGGGAAATGTCCCGATCAACTCCATTGACGGTGATTGTCGTGGCCAGCATCGCCGTCGCAGCCGTTGCGGTGATTCCGGCAGCCGCGGCGGAGGATGACTACACGATTCGCCTCAAGTCGAGAGTGTTCACACCGGCGCCACGAGTCGAGGCCAAGGCAGTGCGGGAGAAGGCCTCTCGCACCCATGCCCGAGAGCGCGTCCACTTCTTCGCGCAGTTCGAGTCATCGCCCGATCGCGCCGCGCTCGTCGACAGGGGCATGAACCTGTTCGAGTACGTGGGAGGGAACACCTACGTTGTCAGCGCTCGGCCGGACGACCTCGACCGTCTCGCCGCGGCGCGCGGCCTGCGCTGGGCGGGCCCGATTCTCGCCACAGACAAGATGAGCGCCGACCTGAGGAGCGGGGCGGTGGGCCCCTGGGCCGTCGCCGATGACGGTGATCTACTGCTCACCGTCCAGGTTCATGGCGACGTCTCGATGGAGGAAGCGATCGCCATCGCCGAGGGCCTCGGCGGCCGGGTGGTGGACCGCATGCCCGCGATACGTGCCGTGACCGCCCTCTTCCCTCCCGGACGGGAGTGGGACGTGGCACACCAGGATCAGGTGCTATTCGTCGCTCCGGTCGACCTGCCCCTCGAGGAGCACAACGACGGGGCACGCGCCGCGACCAACGCGGACGCCCTGCAGGCGGCGCCCTACAACCTCGACGGCACCGGCGTGACCGTGCTCGTCTACGACTCGGGCACGGTTGACACGGGACACACCGACTTTACCGGACGGGTGGTCGAGGTGGACGGCGACGCCTCGGAGACGATCCGCGACCACTCGACCCACGTCACCGGGATCGTCGCCGGAAGCGGCGCCAACAGCAACGGCTTCGACAGCGCCGACAACCCCAATGGCGGCACCGCGGGCCAGTGGGCGGGCATGGCGCCGGCGGTGGACATCCGCTCGTTCGGCAGCACCGGCACCGCCAGTGACTTCTACAACGGCAACGGCGGCGACCTCAACGCGGACTTCACCACCGCCATCGACAACGGCGTCGACCTTGCCACCATGTCGCAGGGCAACAACGTGTATCAGTTCGATCCTCCGCCCTGCGGTCAGCTCGGCGACTACAGCTCCACGGCCCAGCTCATCGATCAGATCGTCACCGGCAGCATCGCCGGCCAGCGCCTCATCTTCTTCGAATCGCCGGGCAACGAGCGCGGTACCGGACCCACGGGCACTGCCCCGTGCGGCCAGTTCGAGACGATCGCCTCGCCGGCGACCGCCAAGAACAGCATCGCGGTCGGTGCCATCAACTCCAACAACAACACCCTGACCGGCTTCACCAGCCTCGGACCCACCGACGACGGACGCGTCAAGCCCGACATCACCGGCCCCGGCTGTCAGTCGACCGGTGACTTCGGCATCACATCGCCGAGCTTCATCGACGGTGGAGGAGGCGACCTCGACGCCGGTGAGACCCAGAACGCGTACGTTGTCAAGTGCGGCACGAGCATGTCCACTCCCGCCGCCGCCGGTGCCGGCGTGCTGCTCATCGAGCAGTGGCGCGCCCTCCACGGCGCCGGCACGCGGCCCATGCCCCACACGGTCAAGGCGCTCATGGTGCACACCGCCGCCGATCTCGGCAACGCCGGCCCCGACTACAGCTTCGGCTGGGGGGCGTTCGACGCCCAGACGGCGGTCGATGTTGTGATCGCGGACTCGGCCGCCGACCTGATTCACGTCAGCTCGGTGGACGACGGCGACGACATCCACTACACCTTCAACTCCGACGGCGCCGCGAATGTGCAGGTGACCGTCGTGTGGGACGACCCGCCGGCTGCTCTGCTGGCCGCCACTACCATCGTCAACGACCTCGACCTGCGACTCACCGCGCCCGACGGCACGATGTTCATGCCGTTCGTGCTCGACCCGGCCAACCCCGGCAACCCTGCCACCATCGGCGACGATGGAACCAACAACGTGGAGATGGTGGTGGGTGTCGCCGCCGCGGGCACGTGGACGGTGACCGTGCAAGGCGATACCGTGCCCAGCGGCCCTCAGGAGTACACGCTCATCACTCCTGAGGATGCCGAGGAGAACAACCGGCCACCCAACGCCGACGCGAACGGGCCCTACAACACGGACGAGGGCGCCGACGCGTCACTGGACGCGGGCGGTTCGAGCGACCCCGACGGCGACAGCCTCAGCTACGAGTGGGACCTCGACAACGACGGTCAGTTCGATGATGCAGCTGGCGTCACCGCGGTCTTCGAACTGGTGGGGCAGGACGGTATCTACCCCATCGCCGTGAAGGTGACCGACGAGCACGGTGCCTTCGACATCGATGAGACCACGGTCACGGTCAACAACGTGGCGCCCTCGGTGGCTCTCGCGTCCACCTCGCCTCAAGACGAGAACAGCTCCATCGCCGTCACGGCAACCGTGACCGATCCGGGCTGGCTCGACGTGCTGTCCGCCACCATCGACTGGGGCGATGGCTCGCCGACCGAGCCCATGGCCCTGACCGGCTCGGAGAACCTCCGGCCGGACGCGGTCTACACCTTCAGCGCCGAGCACATCTACGGTGACAACGGCACCTTTACGGCCACGGTGTGCGGCTACGATGACGACGCCATGACCTGCGAGACCATCGATCTCGGTGTCCTCAACGTGGCGCCGACCGTGGAGATCGACCTGTCGGCGTGGATCGACGGCTGCGGCGGCGAGAGTGCTCTCATCGCCCACGCCGGAGAGGAGCTGACCTTCAACGGGCGCTCGACCGACCCGGGT
This sequence comes from Candidatus Sulfomarinibacteraceae bacterium, assembly GCA_041552055.1. GTDB lineage: Bacteria > Acidobacteriota > Thermoanaerobaculia > Thermoanaerobaculales > Sulfomarinibacteraceae > JBFELO01. The sequence continues at coordinate 3,667 of JBFELO010000199.1, forward strand.
TCGGACGATCTCACCCTTGTCTGGAGCTGGGGCGACGGGTCGCCCGACGTCACGATCGTTTCGCTCGTGAATCCTCCACTTCCAGACCCATTCCCGAGCCCGAGCATCCAGCCGAGAGACGTCAGCGACACGCAGACCCACACGTACGACGCCGCCTGCAGGTTCGTGATGACCTTTTCGTCGACCGATGACGATGGCGGCAGCGCTTCGGTAAGCGAAGATGTGCTGATCTTCGGCAACGCCGAGCTGATGCGCAGCGCCGGCTACTGGTACAACCAGTTCCGCAAGCTCAAGTTCTTCACCGAAGAGGAGCTCCTCTGCTACCTCGCGATCGTCACGCACATGAGCTCGGTGTTCTCCGAGGAGACCATGGCTGACACAATTGCCGATGCCAGGGAGATGATGCATCCGGCAAACTCCAGCGGTGCGCTCGAGGTGCAGTTCGACCGCCAGCTGATGGCGCTGTGGCTCAACCTCGCCAACGGCGCGATCGAGATCGACGAGCCGGTGGACACCGACTTCGACGGCATTCCCGACACGCCCCTGCTCGAAGTTCTCTGCGCCGCCGAGGAGGCCCGACTGCTTCCGGTACCTCGGGAGGAGCTCGAGAACTGGAAGAACATCCTCGAGGCCATCAACCTGATGGACTCCTGATGACCTCGTTCTGACGCCATCATCGTTTGTCCATGAGGCCGGGCCGCCCCGGCCTCATTTTCTTCTGCGGGAGGATTTGCCGGTGGTCGATGCCAGAGAGAGATCAACAGGCAGGCTTGAGCCAGCCCGGTGACATCCACGAGCTGGACGCTCTGCGGTGAACGACGTATTTCGGCTCCGTTGCACACTCCGTGATTTGCCCAGATGGCACAGGGTGAACAGGGCAAGACGGGGGTTGCGCTGATTTCCAATCCCCAGCGTGCCTGTCTATCATGGGGACCGGTGGCGCTGTTTCCTGGAGGAGACGGGGATCGCGCACCATCAAGCCCTTTATGAGACAGGACACGATGGCCACGGAAGAGACAGCGGAGACCCGCTTCCGGCAGACTTCAGGTGCCGGATCGACGACACCACGACCGCCAGGGTGGACGTCAATACTCCTTGTCGCCATCGTGATCTGTCTCGTGGCGGGTCAGAGTGCCGGCCACGACGTTTTCCTGATGAACAGCAACCACACCGACTACAACTGGAACGCCACTGCTGCCCAGTACGACGCTGCGATGCTCGCCGAGCTCGACTACTACCTCCAGCAGATCGCCGACACGTCCGGTTCGCCTCCCGAGGAGCAGGCGCGCTACGTGCCCGACAACTGGTGGTTCCTCTGGCTGTACGAGCACAACCGGACCGCCGAGGAGTTCGACCAGCTGATCGATGCGATCCGATCCGGCCACATCACGATTCCCCTCAACCCGTTCGTGATCCTGTACGGCGCTCTGCCGACCGAGGCCGCGATTCGAGCCGGCTACTACCCCGGCCGGATCGCGCGCCGCTACGGTCTCGAGTTTCTGCTCGCCGAGAACATCGAGAACCACACCAACCCGTGGGGCATCGCCAGCCTGTGGGCCGGGAGCGGCGTCAGGTACACGTGGAAGGGCGTCTGCGGTTGTGCGGACCAGCAGGCACCGGACAGGCTAGATGAAGAACTGTTCATCTGGCAGGGGCCTGACGACAAGACCCTGCTGTTCAAGTGGTACAACCTGCTCGGCTCCCACAAGGACTGGGGCGGTTACTCGGAGGCCCGCAATATCGTCGACGGCGCCTCGAGCATCGACACCCAGATCACGCGCACCCAGGTCCGGATGCCGGGGATTGGCGTCACCGGCATGTTCGGCGCCGGCTGGGACGACGTGAGCTGGCAGTCGACCGGCGTGGTCGACAAGGTGACTGCGTACAACGACCTGGGCACCGGTGACCGGGCGCTCGTGTCCAACGGCATCGACTTCTTCCGCGCGCTCGAATCGAGCGGCAAGGCGGCGACGCTGCCCCTCCGACGGGGCGGCTGGGGCAACGACTGGGACATGTGGGCCGCCTCGCTGGCCGAGCGAACCTCCAGGGTGCGCCGAGCCCTCGAACAGCTGCGCACCGCCGAGGCGCTGGCGGTGTTCGCCGAGTTGCACGAACCCGGGACGTGGCCGCCGGTGCGGGACAGCCTCGAGTCGGGCCTAATGTCGGTGTGGAAGTTCTTCGAGCACAGCTGGAACGTCACGGGCGGTGGACCCACGCTCGCGCAGATGAAGGCCGACAAGGAGGCGTGGGCGCAGGACATCGAGGTTGCGGTAGCCGGCGCGGTCACCTCAGCCGAGACCACGATCGCCGCTCTGTTCGACACCCCGGATGAAGACCGGGTGGCGGTGTTCAACCCGCTCGGTTTCACGCGCACAGACATCGCCGCGGTCGACGTTGCCGGTCCCGGTCCGTACGTGGTCTCCGACGTCGCGAGCGGCCTGGAGGTGCCGAGTCAGCTGATCTCGGACGGCCCACAGACCCGGTTGCAGTTCCTCGCCAGCGACGTGCCGTCACTCGGGTATCGCGTGTACCGCTATGCGCCCGGAACGCCGTCCGCGTGGCCTCCGGCGGCCACCGTAACGGCCGGAAGCCGCACCATCGAGAGCGAGCTGTACCGGGTGGTGCTCGGCGACCGGGGCCAAATCACGGAGGCCACGCACAAGGTCCCCGATCCGGACGTGCAGCTGGCAGGCGCCAACGGCATGAACGACTACGGTTCGGGATCCATCGTGTCGGTCACCGCCGAGAACGTCGGCCCGGTGTCGGCCACCCTGCGCGTCGACCTCAGTGATCCCACCCGCACGGTGCGGGTCAGGTTGGCGACCGGGGTTGACAGGATCGAGATCGACAACGTCATCGAGCAAAACGTGACCGGGATGCAGACCTACAGCTTCCACGCCAACCTGGCGGGTGCCCAGATCCGCTTCGAGGAGATCGGCGCGATCGCGAGGCCCGGTCCGGTGACCGAGCCCCCAGAGGACGGGGGCGACTTTCTCCCCGGGGCCCGCGCCAACCGGATGACGCTGAACCACTTCGTCTCGTTCGACCTGACCGACTATCACCTGGTGCTTTCCAACCGCGACGCGTTTGCCATGCAGGTCAACGACAGCACCAACGCCACCTTCGACCTCACCGGCGACGAGGTCCACGTGGTGGTCATGGAGCAGCAGACCCCTGGTGCCGGCACTGCCGATCAGGGGGGCGACGAGGATTTCCGCAACCGGTTCGCCCTGCTGGGCGTGGACGGACCGTACGATGGCGCCGACGCGATGCGCGCCTCGCTCGCGCACCAGAACCAGCTCCACTCGATCGTGCTGCCACGAAACCAGACCGGCCCGCTCGCCACGCCGACCGCCGGCCTGCTGTCGATCGATGCCGCCAACGTCGTGGTCACCGCGTTCAAGCCCGCCGAGGATGTCGGCGCGGGGTGGGTCGTCCGCCTGTGGGAGCTGGCCGGCCAGCAGACCGCGCTGTCGATCGACGCGTCGGCGGTCAGCGCCGACGGCGCCTGGCACACCTCGTTGATCGAGAGCGACGTCGTCCCTGTGCCCGTCGCGGCCGGCGTCATCTCCACGTCGATCAACGCGAACGAGATCAAGACGTTCCGCTTCGGAGACGGGCTCGAGTCCGGGCTGATCTTCGCCGACGACTTCGAGTCCGGCGACCCGTCGGCGTGGTCGTCGCTTTTCCAGTAGAACCTCCCGGTGCCACCCATCACAACTCTCACAAAG
>JBFELO010000200.1:0-7336 GCA_041552055.1 Candidatus Sulfomarinibacteraceae bacterium
GGGAGGGCGGGGGATCCGTAAAGCGGCCCTGCCGCACAGCCTCGAAAAAACCACCGGAGGTCTCCCTCCGGTGGTTGTTTCATTCCCCGGCTTCGCCCGGGCGGGCGGTGGCCCAACGACCAGCCACCAGCAACGGCTGGGCGGGGGTCAGGGCGAATACCAGATCGGCGACGTGTACGCCCGCTCGGTGGTGGTCATCGGTACCTCGGGATCCATCGTGATGCCGAACCGCTTGGCCTCGTACGCGGTCCAACGCGGGGTCGGGATCTCGATCACGCGGGCGTAGTAGAACGCCGGCTCCGACGGGTCGAAGTCCGGGTCGGACCACACCGCGATCAGCTCCGGCGCACCGATGGTGTTGGTCCAGGTGGCGTTGGCCACGTCCACGGTGTTGCCCACCGCGGGCAGCTTGCCGTCGGCGCCTGGTGTGCGGCCGCCGCTCCACGCCACGTCGTACACCTTCTCGTGCCGGTCGCCCTCGGCGTCCATCCAGCCCTTGATGATCTGGATCCGGTCGAGGTTGCCGCTGTAGGCGTCCTTCATCGCGGCGACGAGGAAGGTGGGCGCTTTGCCCGGCGGTGCGCCGCGGAGATCGCCGCCCATCGGTATGCCCTTGGCGTAGCCGGTGGCCGCCACCATCCGGTTGTGGGCGTCCGCCACCTCGAAGTCCCAACCACCGAAGAACCGCACCATGATCCGCGACCCGGTGGTGGCATAGACCTCCTTGCGCACCATGGCGTCGAAGATCGCCTCGCGGGTGTTCTCCCGCGCCCACACCGCGGCGTAGCCGCCGGCCGCCTGTTGCCAGCCCACGATGTTGAACTCCGGATTGTCCGGTGACTCGATTACCATGTGCTCCCAGCGGTGGGGCTCGGGCTCCACGCCGGAGTGCTTGCCGAAGAAGTTGTCCTCCTCCACCGCGGCCAGCGCGGTGTGGGCGTCGGTCGAGCCGATCATGCCGAGCTTGTACGGGTTGACACCGAGCTTCTTCTCCAGCATGAGGCCGGTCTTGAGCGCCTCGCGGGCATACTCGTACTTGAGCATGTCCTTGGTCTTGGCCTCGGTGCCGTTGAGGTTCGACCGGTCCCAAGTGTCGAAGTAGGCGAACTAGTCGTTGGGCGAGAGATACGGGTGCGCCTCGCCGTCACCCTTGATCTGGGTGACCTCCATGATCGGCTCCATGCTCGCCCGCAGGGTGGCGAGCTCGGCCGTCAGCGGCCGGCCGTCGTTGGTCTCCACGGAAAACATGCGGCCGTTGGAGAGGTTGCCGTTGTGCGGGATAGCGAGCACGTCGGCGCCGGTGGACGCCTCGAGCTCGGCCAGCGCGCGCCACAGGTCCTCGGGGTTCTGGCTGTCGAACTGCGAGTACGGCACGGTGCGGTTGGCGGTGGAGGCGTCACCCCGGAAGACCACGTTGCGGTGCAGGTTGTAGCCGCCCCGGGTGGTGTATTCGTAGCCGATCAACGCCGTGAACACCCCGGGCTCGTTGTACCTGTCGGCAAGCGCGGTGTAGGCCTCCCACGCGTTCCTCACCGCCGCATCGTTCTTGATCGGGGGATCCGGTTTCGACAGCGAGTCGACGATCTCCATGGCTGCCGCGAAAGCCTGGTCCGCGTCGCCGCTCTTCAGCATGTCGTACCACTTCTTGCCGATCTCAGTGCCGAGGATCTCAGGATCGCCGGCCAGCAGCTGCGGCATCAGGCCGTACATCTCCGCGTGATCTGACACCACGATCCAGTCCAGCGGCCGGGACAGCTTGACCCGCAGGCCGTGGGTGGACACCACCTCCTCGCCGCGGGCGAAGCGGAACGCCTCTTCCTGGGCCAGAGTGCACATGGTGCCGGCGTCCACCGAAACCGCGGTGTGCAGGTGGGAGTCGCCCCACAGCAGCTCGGTCGGGAAGTCCCGGCCCACCCAGGGCGAGAACTCCTTCTGTCCGACGACGGACACCACGTTCTCCTTGTCCGCCGTGTACTCCTGCGCCAGCGCCCCGGTGGCGGTCAGGGCGAGGCAGCACGCGATTAAAGCAACAACGGACATGCGAAAGGTCATGGTTCCCCCCACTACTATTGGCGATCGATTCCTGATCTTCATCTCCAGGGTATGCCAGACACCATACGGACATGCCGTGGCTGTGTCAATAATCGTCAGAGATGAAGCTGATGCGTAGCGCGGCAGACGAGGAGGTGGGCGATGCGTTGTGAGATTGCTGTGCCGGCGCGCCGATGCCCCCAAGGCGCTCCCCGAGGTCGCCCGGTATGACGTTGTGCGGCCCCTGTGGTTGACTTCAGCTCGTTGGCAAACGACCGCACAACATCATACCCGGCACGCCCGCACGACGCGCTCTGTTCGCGACGGAAACAACCACCGGAGGACCTGCCTCGGGTGGCCATCGTTTCTCTCCGTGTCCGCCCCGGGCGGGCGGTAATCAAGCGACCAGCCACCAGCGACCAGCGACGGCCGGGCGGGGGATCAGGGCGTGTACCAGATCGGGCTCGTGTAGACCCGCCCCCGGGTCGTCATCGGGATCTCCGGGTCGAGGTTCTTCAGGCCGAAGTACTTGGCGTCGTACGCGGTCCAGCGCGGCGTCGGGATCTCGAGCACGCGGACGTAGTAGAAGGCCCGCTGGGCGGCGTCGAAATCAGGATCGGTCCAGACGGTGATCATCTCGGTGTCGCCGATCGAGTTGGACCAGGTGGCATTCGCCACGTCGACGGTGTTGCCGACCGGTGTCCTGCAGCGACCGTCCGAGCCGATCGCACGACCGTCCGAGACCGCCACGTCGTACACCTTCTCCTTCAGCTCGTCACCGTCTTTCCACCCCTTGATGATCTGGATGCGATCGAGGTTCCCGCCGATCGGGTCCTTGAGCGCCGCGACCAGGAAGGTCGGAGACTTGCCGGGTGGGGCGCTGCGCAGATCGCCACCCATCGGCACGCCCTTCTGGTAGCCGACGGCTGCCGGCTGACGAGTGTTGGCATCCGAGATCACGAAGTCCCAGCCACCGAAGAAGCGAACCAACATGCGCGGACCGGTGGTCGCATAGACCTCCTTGCGCATCATCGCGTCCCACAACGCCTCTCGGGTGTTCTCGGTTGCCCAGACCCCCATGTATCCCGAGGCGAGCGTCTCCCAGCCCATGATCTCCAGTTCGCCGAACTTGGCGAACGGATGGTGCATTCGGTCGGGGCTGGGCTCGGAGCCCGCGTGCTTGCCGAAGAAGTTGTCGTCGTCCGCGGTGGCGAGCGCGGTGTGACTGTCGGTCGAGCCGATCAGGCCGAACTTGTAGGGGTTGATTCCGAGTTGCTCCTCGAGCAGGAGGCCGAGCTTGAGCGCACTCCGCGCGTACTCGTACTGCAACATTTCGTCTTTCTTGAGCTCGCTCAGGTTGAGGTTGCCCTTGTCCCAGGTGCCGAAGTCGGCGAACTCGTCGTTGGGTGACAGCATGGGGTGGGCCTCGCCGTCCCCTTTGATCTGGGTGGCCTCGTACAGCGGCTCCCACTTGGCGCGGGTCTCCGCGTACTCCTTGGTCAACGGCTGGTTGGTGACCGGGTTGATCAACGGAAACATCAGGCCGTTCGAGAGGTTGCCGTTGTGTGCGATCGCCAGCAACCGGCCGCCGGTCTTGTCCTCGTAGGCCTTCAGGAGTTCCCAGAGGTACTCGGGATCGGTGCTGCCCTGCGGCGGGTACGTCGTCGCCGGCACGGTCTGGCGCGCCCGGTCGGCGCCGTCGCGATAGATCACGACCCGATGAAGGTTCTGGCCCGGCGGCACCTGAGAAGTCCACTCGTAGCCGATGAACGCGGTGAATCGGCCCGGCTCGTTGTACTTCTCGGCCGCATCGATGGTCCGCGACCAGGCGTCCTTGTAGGGCTGGGAATCGGGCCAGTACATGATCCTGTCGGGGAACGTGCCGCGCGAGAACGAATCGATGATCTCGAGGGCGACCTCCATTCCTTTCCCCGCCTGCACCCGTTCGTACCACGACTTCCCGGTGGGATCGGAGAGGATGTTGGGATTCCCCGCGAAAAGATCCGGGAAGAAGCCCATATTGTCCGAGTGATCGGCGACCACCAGGAAGTCGAGCGGCCTGGCCAGTCGGACCGGGCCGGCGGTGTTTGATTCCAGTTCACCGCCACGGGCGAAGATGTAGGCGTCCTCGGGGTCGAGACGGGCGCCGAACGCGCCGGCGTCCATCGAATACGAGGTGTGGAGGTGCGTGTCTCCCCAGTACACCCTGGTCGGCACCGCTCCGCCCGCATAGGGCGAGTAGGGCCGCGTGGGAATCGCCTTTTCAAGGGACTCCTTGGTCGGAGACCCGGCATCCTGCGCCACCGCCACGCCGGTCGTGAGCGCGAGGCAGCTGAGTGCGACAACAAAAGTGCGAGTAGTCATGAAGTCCTCCGGTCCATCTGCAGCCGATCCTCATTCTCGATTTGCTGACAACGGCATCCAACTATAACCGCGCTCCCATCCCTGTCAATTGCGGTCACCATGCCGGGCGCCCGGAGCGCGATTTCTGAGTTGCGAGCAATGCGGCTGTGCGGCTGTGCGTCAGGAGGGCATTACGGCTCTGCGGCTTTACGGCTCTGCGGCTTTACGGCTGTGCGGCTGTGCGGCTGTGCGGGGAGGAACGTGTCGCCGCGCCCTCGAAATGTCAAGCCGCAGAGCCGTTAGGCCGCATCGCCGTCAACCCGTAGAGCCGTCGTCCCGCATTGCCGTCGAGCGGAAGGTCGGCGGACCCGTATAGCCGTCTTCCCGCATAGCCGTTCCCCGTCGCCCACGATGCGAGCTGTGGTCAGCTTTCCTGCGACGCGATCCGCGCCATGGTCTCGCCGTCGATGAGCCGCTCGTGTCCGGGCTCACATGGCTTTGGGCAGCGGCGGCTTCGGCCTGCCGAGCAGCGCGCGGCCGCCGATGAACAAGAGGTACACGATGTAGCCGGCCGACGACGCCACGCCCGCCACGTAGGTCATGGCCGCAGCTCGCAGCACCTGGCGGGCGCCCTCGTGGCCCTCCTCGGACACCAGCCCGAGGCTGTCCAGCTGGTGGAGCGCCCTCCTCGAGGCGTTGAACTCCACCGGCAGCGTCATGAAGTGCACCAGGATGGCGCCCAGGTAGCCGAGCACGCCCATCATGACCATGGTCGAGGAGCCCATGACCGAGCCGAAGACCGCCAGTGGCAGGCCGAACCGCGCGCCGGCGTTGGCCAGCGGCACCAGCGCCGATCGCAGCGCGAGGGGGCCGTACCTGGTGGCGTCCTGCAGGGCGTGGCCGCACTCGTGGGCCGACACCGCGGTGGCGGCGACGCTGCTGCCGAGGAAGTTCATCCGGGACAGCCGGAGTCTGTCCTTGCGCGGGTCGTAGTGGTCGGTGAGCGTGCCCTGCACCGGCTCCACCGGCACCCGCTGCAGGCCGTTGGCGTCGAGGATCGTCCGCGCCACCTGGCCGCCCTTCATGCCGGTGACGGTGGGCACCGTGCTCCACCGTTTGTAGGCCGCCTGCATCCGGTTGCGCACCAGCAGCGAGACACCAGCACCACGCCGGCGATGACGTAGAAGAGGGTCGTGTCCATGGCCGATCGACTCCAGTCTCGCGAGCGCTCTCTCCAACGGAGGTGGCGAGGATCGTAGCAGAGCTGCACCTGTCGTCGTGACACATCCCGGTTCGGCGAGAGTCGGTGCGGCTGTGCGGGAATACTGCTTTGCGGCTTTGCGGCTATGCGGCTATTCGGCAGAACGTGTTTCCATCCGCAAAGCCATGCGGCCGTATAGCCACACATCCGTGTAGCCGTGCTCCCCCAGTTGCCTTTTTTTCGTATTGCATCGTGGGATAATATGAGCCGATGGATCGCGAGATCGTTTTCGATGTGACGCAGGAGGTCGATGGGGGATTCGTCGCAGAGTGCCTCTCCGAATTCATTTTCACCGAAGGTGACAGCTGGGAGCAACTTCGCGCGAACGTTCTCGAGGCGGTATCCGCACACTACTTCGACAAGGAAAAACCGCACGCGGTTCGCCTACACCTGGTCCGCGACGAACTTGTCGCCGTGGTATGAAGCTGCCGCGAGACCTCGACGGATCAGATCTCGTCAAACACCTCTGCGGGGGATGGGGCTACCGCCAGATTCATCAGGTCGGCAGCCACGTCGTCCTCGAAACCGAATCTCCGAACCACCAACGAGTTTCCATACTTTTGCATCATCCACTTCGAATCGGCACGCTCGCCGCAATTCTGAGGGCCGTGGCGTCCCACAAGGGAGTCTCGCGCGGCGACCTGCTCAGAGGACTTTGACTCGAGCGACAGAGGATCACTTCCGAGCCCGTGCCCACGTCCGAACGGAGATCGCGCGGCGCGCCTCCCGCGACTTCGCAGCAAGACCGCATAGCCGTTCACCCGCATAGCCGTTTTTCATCGCGCCCCGGTTGGGCGGCGGCACGTTCACGCTAGAATCCCAACACGAGGAAGCCACCATGGAAACACGAAGTTCGCTCGCCCGCGAAGAGCAGGGTCACCGGATCCGACAGATCGCGGGCTGGACGCTGATCGCGATCGCCGTGTTCGTGTCGCTGGTCATGATCAAGCCCTCCTTGCCTAGCAAGATCGTGCTCCTCACCGGTCCCGAAGGGAGCAGCTACCACGCCATCGGCACTCTCTACGCACGCGAGCTCAGCGCTCGTGGTCTGCCGACCGAGGTTGTGGTAACCGACGGCGGCATCGACAACCTCCGGCGCCTGGAGGCCGGTGCCGAGAACGCCGTGGGCCTCGCACCCTCGAACCTCGAGCACGCGATCCGGCCGCCGGTGGATGCGGAGCACCTCGTGTCCCTGGGAAGCGTCGCCTACGAACCGCTGTGGTTCTTCTACCGGTCCGACCTCGAGATCCGCGATCTCAAAGACCTCGCAGTCCTCACCGTGGCGACGGGCGACGAAGGAACCGTGCTCCACTGGATGGTCGGGCGTCTGCTGGAGGTCCATGGAATCCAGCGAGATGTCGATCTCGTGCCCGAGCCGGAGGAGACACCCGAGGCCACCGTCACGGCCCTTCGTGGCGGCGCCCTCGACGGCGTCTTCGCCATGGGCGCCCCGGGGTCGCCGGCCATCCAGGAAATGCTCCACAGCGACGGCATTTCTCTGCTTTCGTTCGACCGCGCCGACGCATACGTCGCCCTCACGCCGGGCCTCACCAAGCTCGTGGCCCCGGCAGGCGTCTTCGATCTCGCCCGCGACGTGCCGAGCGAGGACACCGAGCTGGTGTCGGTGACCACCAACCTCGTCAGCCGTGACTCCCTGCACCCCACGGTGCTGCCGCAGATGCTAGAGCGGCGCGCCGGCAA
>JBFELO010000201.1:0-7308 GCA_041552055.1 Candidatus Sulfomarinibacteraceae bacterium
GCCGGCAGGATGTCAGAACCGGCGGAAATCCTCGCCGCCATTCTCGCGTTCTTCTCGGTGGACCGCCCGCTCACGGGCCGCCGGGCGTTGGTGACGAGTGGTCCCACACTGGAGCCGATCGACCCGGTACGCTTCCTCGGCAATCGGTCGTCAGGCAGGCAGGGCCACGCGATCGCCGCCGCCCTCGCCGCGGCAGGGGCCGACACCGTCCTCGTCTCCGGCCCGACCGCTCTCGCGGACCCGGTCGGAGTCGAGGTCCGGCGGGTCGAGACGGCGGTGGAAATGCTGGAGGCAAGCCGCGAGGCGCTGCCGTCTGACGTGGTGGTGTGCGTGGCCGCGGTCGCAGATTGGCGTCCGGCCGAGGCCGGCCAGCACAAAATCAAGAAGGACGGTGGTGCACCGCCGACGATCCGCCTGGTGGAGAACCCCGACGTCGTCGCCACCCTCGCCGCGGCCGGCGAGGGGCGCCCGGCTCTGGTCGTCGGCTTCGCTGCCGAGACCGAGGATGTGGTGGCCAACGCGACCACCAAGCGTGAGCGGAAGGGGTGCGACTGGATCGTCGCCAACGATGTCTCGTCCACCGCCGGGACTATCGGAGGTGATCGGAACGCGGTCCACCTGGTGACCTCCAGCGGGGTCGAGGAGTGGCCGACGATGGACAAGACCGAGGTTGCAGAACGGCTGGTGGCCCGCATTGCTGATCACTTCGAGGGGTCCTCGGATCGAAACTGAAAGTAGCGGTCGAGTGACCCTCGACACGAGCGACACGCGGCAGGGAGTTGCACGAAAACGGAGACCGACGTAAGCTTGAATCGGGTACCGCAGGATCAAGGCGACATTTTCGCCCCCGGCACCCGGTCGACCTCAGCAGGCGCCAGCGCGCCAAACCGAGCTTCGAGGTCGACTGTTTTGAGCGACAGCGCAGCAACTCGGGTGGGGCTGTGACCCCTCGCCGTCGCGTTTTGTCTCCGATACGAGGAAGGTATGAGCGAAGAGAAGCAGCAGCAGCAGCAAGGTCAAGAGCGCAAATCAGGTGGCCGGCGGAGGCGACGCCGACCCCGTAGACGTTCCTCGGGGCCAGTGACCCAGGTGCAGGGATACCTGTGGGTCAGGGACAACGGGAACCCGCTGATCGTGACCGCGGAGCGTAACTTCGTGGCCGATCGCAAGGACCCCGTGGTGCCAAACGAAATCGTGCGCCCGATGCATCTCGAGAGCGGCCTCATACTCGACGGCAAGGCACGGGGCAACGACCGACCGCGGGTGTTCGAGCTCGAGTCGATCGAGGGGATGTCCCCCGAGGACTACCGCAGCCGCGCGCTGCCGTTCACCGAGCTGGTCAGCATCGATCCCGAGGAGCGGTTCATCCTCGAGACCGAGCCCGAAATCGTCGAACCCCGGGTCGCCGAGCTGATCGCTCCGATCGGCAAGGGTCAACGTTGCCTGATCGTGTCTCCTCCGAAGGCGGGCAAGACCACCCTGCTGCAGCAAATGGCCCACGGCATCGCGGTGAACCACCCCACAACCACGATCTTCGTTCTGCTGGTGGACGAACGGCCGGAAGAGGTGACCGACTGGAAGCGAAGCATCATCCGCGGCGAGGTGTTCGCGTCGTCCTCGGACCAGTCGCTGGAGAGCCACATCCAGGTTTCCGAGATGGTCTTCGAACGCGCTCGGCGACTCGTCGAGCTGGGTGAGAACGTGGTGGTCTTCATGGACTCGCTGACCCGAATGTCGCGCGCGTACAACAGCACGCAAAAGGGTTCGGGCAGGATCCTGTCGGGCGGCATCGACGCCCGCACCATGGAGAAGCCGCGACGGTTCTTCGGCTCCGCGCGCAACGTCGAGCACGGCGGCAGCCTCACCGTGGTCGCTACCTGCCTGGTCGACACCGGGTCACGGATGGACGAGGTGATCTTCCAGGAGTTCAAGGGAACCGGCAACATGGAGCTGGTGCTCGACCGCAAGCTCTTCGAGAAACGGATCTTCCCGTGCATCAACATCCCGCAGTCCGGGACCCGCAAAGAGGAGAAGCTGTACCCCAAGGAGCAGGTCGAGAAGCTCTACCTGATGCGCCGTGCGCTGTCGTCGCTGTCGCCGGTGGCGGCGATGGAGCTGCTGCTGCAGAAGGTCCGCGAGTTCCCGACCAACCAGCAGTTCCTGGATTCCCTCCAGCTCAAGTAGATTGAAACGAGAATCTGACTCAACTATTCTTGCCCAAGGTGAGTTCATGACCCAGCGACTCGAGCGGCTCAGACTGCGCGATCGACGACTCGTGCCGGTGGCGGAAAAGGTCCTCGCCGGGCAACGCCTGGATCGCGACGATGGCGTCCTCGTGGCCGAGACGGACGATCTTCTCGGGGTGGGCCGACTCGCCAATACGGTCCGTGAACAGCTCCACGGCGACCGCACCTATTACATCATCAACCGCCACCTGAACCCCACCAACGTGTGCGTCGCCTCGTGTGCACTGTGCGCCTTCTACGTGCCGTGGCGCGACCGTGACCGGGGCTGGACATATTCGGTGGACGAGGCGGTCCCGATGGTCGAGCGCGACGTGGACGAGTCGGTGACCGAACTCCACATCGTGGGCGGACTCCATCCAAAGCTCAAGGTCGAGTATTACGAGGAGCTCTTCCGCGCGCTCAAGTCCCGGTTCCCACGGGTCCACCTCAAGGCGCTGACAATGGTCGAGCTCGACTTCCTGGCGTCGTTGGAGCGCACCACCGTAGACGAGGTGATCGCGCGACTCAAGAAGGCCGGACTGGGTTCCTGTCCGGGTGGCGGAGCCGAGATCTTCGCACCGCGGGTCCGGGAGCAGATCTGTGACCACAAGACCGACGGCGATCGGTGGCTCGACGTCTCGCGGATCGTTCACCGCGCGGGGCTCCGCTCCAACTGCACCATGCTGTACGGCCACGTCGAGACCTGCGAAGAGCGGGTCGACCACCTGTTGGCCCTGCGGCAGCTCCAGGACGAGACCGGCGGGTTCCAGTGCTTCATCCCGCTCGCCTTCCACCCCGCCAACACCGAGCTCCAGCGGCTCCACCCGACGGGCGGCCGGCTCGACCTGCAGACCGTCGCGCTGGCCCGACTGCTGCTCGACAACGTGCCCCACATCAAGGCGTACTGGATCATGCTCGGGGCCAAGACGGCGCAGGTCGCCCAGCACTTCGGCGCGAACGACCTCGGCGACACCATCGTCGACGAACGGATCACCCGCGCCGCCGGCGGTACTGCAGGCACGGGCATGAGCCGGCGCCGTCTCGAATACCTGATCCGGGAGGCCGGTCGGGTTCCGACCCTCCGCGACACGCTCTATGGAGTGATCGACTCCTCCACCGCCGAGGCGGCGTCCGCCGCGGCTTCCTGAGAGGCCACCCAACCCAACATCCGTGTCAGGTGCGGCGCCAGCAGAGACCGGGCGGCGACTTCTTCGAAGGCGGGCGACAACCGGATCGCGGTGACCAGAAACACCGACAGCAACAGCAAACCGGCCGTTCCGGCAAGTCCGGCACCACACAACCGGTTCAACCAGCCCAGGTGGAGGGCCTGGAGCGTCCGCTCGATCCCCCACCCGGCGACCAGACCGACGAGCACGCAGCCCACGAGTGGCAGCAGATGGCCCAGCACCGTGGCGATCCACTCGACACCGACAACCGGCTCCAGTGTCGCCGCCGCATCGCTCCCCACCGCCACCGCCAGCCACAGTCCGACGATCAGTCCGCCACCGCCGAACACCAGCCGGACCGCTCCCTTCCAGAATCCGCTGAGGGTCACTCCGAGCCACACCACGAGGAGGGCCCAGTCGAGCAGCGTCATTGCAGGAGGCGCACGGTCAGTCGGAGGAAGTCTGCCTCGGTCAGGATGCCGACCAGGGTGCCATCGCCGTCGACCACCGGGAGGCAGCCGTACTTGTTCTTGAGCAGGATCTCGGCCGCGTGCTTCACCGACAGGTCGGCCGGCACCGTCACCACGTCCCGGTGCATCGCCTCGACCACCGGGACGGTCACGAAGATCCGGCGCTGCTCGTGGGCGTCGACGTCGGCGAATATCGAGAACGAGGCAGCCAGCAGGTCGCGATGGGTCACCAACCCGACCAATCGGCCGTCGTGAACCACCGGCAGGTGGCGGATCCGGCCACGTGCCATGCAGCGTTGGGCGTGGGCCAGAGTTTCGTCCTCGGTGAGGGTCACCAGGTCGGTGGACATGAGGTCGCTGACCTGCATCTGCCGTCATCCCTTCTCGAACAGTGTACCCTGAAAGCACGCCATGAAGGACACCACACCCGCGCGTCTCCATCCCACGGACGACCCGTCACGTCGGCTGCTGGTGAGAGTTCCGGCGCGGCGCGATTTCCTGCCCGTGCTGGCCACCGCGTGCCGCATCTACTGCCGCGCACTGCCAGAGGGAGGTCACCTGTTTGCCGACGTCGCACGGGCCGTCACCCACGCCGCCACCAGGGCGGGATCGGGCTCCGCAACCCACATCGAGACCGAATTCCGGATCACCGACAGCCGGCTCGAGGTGTCGGTCGGCGGCGAGCTGCTGCGGTGGGAGGTCGACGCCTCGGCGTCTTGAAACCCGCGCTGGCGTGGACTACGCCTACCCGTTGAATTGATGTGGTTGTGGCCTCGTTCCCGTTCCCGTTCCCGTTCCCGTTCCCGAAAAGACGATAACGCTCGGCTCAGCTTCGTTCCATCGGACACTGGGAATCACCCTCGTCTCAAGTAAGAGGGGCTCGGGTACAGGCCCGGAGGAATCCTGCCATATCGTGTTCGGGCTATCGGCTGGGCCGCACTTCGCACCGGTTTTCGTCGCGAGGGCGCGGAGTCGTCCTTGACGGTACGGGGGGACCTCGCGTACCGCCCGGAAGGGCGATCACGCCGGAGGCTTGAGGCCCCGCGGGGGCCAGCGTGAGCTGGAGCACCCCGAGGGGAGAAGACGCCCTTGGTGGGCTGCATCGTTCGATCCCGATAGCGATAGCGATACCGATAGCGAGTTCGATGGAGTGTGTCGGTATCGGAATCGGTCTTCGGTATCGGTATCGAAGATGCCATTCTGATCTGAGCGACGGTAAGCGACCGCAGCAGGAGACTGATGACAAGTGCAGCCTAGATGTACAGACCCCCCGACACGTTCAGCACGACGCCCGTGATGTACGACGCGTCGGGTCCGGCGAGGAAGGCCACCGCCCCCGCCACGTCCTCGGGCGTGCCGAGCCTCGGGATCACCAGGTTGCGCTGGAGCGCCTCGTGCTGGGCGTCGCTCAGCTGCTCGGTCATTGCCGTCTCGATGAACCCGGGTGCCACCGCGTTGACTGTCACGTTACGGGGTCCGAGCTCCCGTGCCAGGCTCTTGGTGAAGCCGATCAATCCCGCCTTGGAGGCGGCGTAGTTGGTCTGCCCGGCGTTGCCCATCAGTCCCACGATCGAGGCGACGTTGACGATCCGACCGGACCGCTGGCGCATCATGATCTTGGCGGCCGGCTGAGTCACCTTGAACACACCGTCGAGGTTGATGTCGAGCACCTTGCGCCAGTCGTCGCTCTTCATCCGGATCAGCAGCTGGTCACGGGTGATACCGGCGTTGTTCACGAGCACGTCGAGCCGTTCGTGCTTGGCGCGAATGGCACCGATGGCCCCGGCCGCCGACTCGGCGTCGCAAACGTCGAGCTCCAGCGCTTCTGCGCGGCCGCCGGAGGCGATGATACCGGCCACGGTATCGGCCGCGTCCAGCACGTCGGCGCACACCACGGTCGCTCCGCAGGACGCCAGCCGCTCGGCGATGGCCCGCCCGATACCCCTCGCCGCTCCAGTGACAACCGCGACCTGATCTTCAATGCCTGCCATTTTCGCCTCCTGATTGTCTCCACAACACGAGCAGTAGGAACGGTGTATTTAACCACAGAGACACAGAGACGCGGAGGATTTCCGTTGAGTATTCAGGACCGCGAGCAGTATGGAACCCCGAGAACCATGGCCATTACTGCGTCCTCGGCGACGACGTCACCGAGCGCCACTTAAGCTGTATCCTCTGTGTCTCTGTGGTTCTACTCAGGCGCCGAGCGCTTCGATGGTCATCTCGATGGACTCGACGGTCCCGGCCTGGTAACAGGTGGCTTCACGGTCGATGCGTCGCACCAGGCCGCTCAGCACGTTTCCGGTGTCGACCTCGATGAAGGTATCGAAACCGTCTGCACGCATTCGCTGGATGGTCTCCGACCAGCGCACCGGCGCGTCCACCTGGCGGATCAGACCGTCCCGGACCTCCCGAGCGGCATCCACCGGCGCGGCATCCACGTTGCGGTACAGCGGCACGAGGAGGTCACGAAACCTCAACTGCTCGAGCACGGGGGTCAGGCCCTGGCGAGCTGGTGCCATCAGGGGCGAGTGGAACGGCGCCGACACCGGCAGCGGCACCGCCCGCCGAGCTCCGCGTGCCTTGCACGCCTCGATCGCCCGCTCCACCGCACCGGCAGCGCCGGCGATCACCACTTGGCCGGGTGAGTTGAAGTTCGCGGCCACGACTTCGCCGTCAGCACTCGCGGACGCCTCGGCACACACCGCCACCACCTGGTCATCCTCGAGTCCGAGCACCGCGGCCATGGCGCCCTCGCCCACCGGCACCGCGGCCTGCATGAGGCGGCCGCGTACGCGCACGGTGCGCACGGCGTCTGCGAACTCGAGCCCGCCCGCAGCGACGATTGCCGAATACTCTCCCAGCGAGTGACCGGCCACCCCGTCCACGTTAATGCCCTGGTCCGCCACCACCCGCCACGCGGCCAGTGCGTGCGCGAGCAGAGCCGGTTGCGTGTTCTCGGTGAGCCGGAGCTGTTCCTCGGGCCCATGCCAGCAGAGCTCGGAGAGTGGGATGCCGAGCGCCTCGTCGGCAGTCGCGAAGACCTCCGCCGCCTCCGGCCACCGCTCGGCGAGATCGGCTCCCATGCCCACCGCCTGGCTCCCCTGTCCCGGGAACAGCGCCGCGATCTTCGCGGTCCGCGCCACGCCGTCGATCATCGTTATCGGTTCTCCGTCGCGATGGGGCTCTCGACCACCTCGAGAATCTTGTCGCCAATCCGCCGTATGACTCCGCTCGACGCGTACGAGTGGGCGAAGCGAATGGCGTTGCGCAACGCCTTGGCGTTGGATCGGCCGTGCCCGATCAGGCACGCTCCGTTGACCCCGAGCAGGGGTGCGCCACCGTACTCCGTGTAGTCGACCTTGCGCTTGAGGTTGAGGAACGCGCCCTTGGCCATCAGCAGACCCGCGCCGTACATCGGAGACTGGCGCGCCTCCTCACGCAACA
>JBFELO010000202.1:0-7269 GCA_041552055.1 Candidatus Sulfomarinibacteraceae bacterium
CGGGTGGGTGGGGGATGGGATACTTGAATGGACATGGCGGAGATCCCAGTCCGCGCGATCGGCAAGTACGAGATCCTCGCCGAGATCGGCCAGGGCTCGATGGGCACCGTGTACAAGGCGCGTGACCCGGTCCTGGAACGGGTGGTGGCGCTCAAGACGATCCTGCCGAGCGCGGTTCTCGATGCCGAGGCCCGCGAGCGGTTCCTGCGCGAGGCACGGTCGGTGGCGCGGCTGCAGCACCCGAACATCATCACCATCTTCGAAATGGGCGAGATGGAGCAGGTGCCGTTCATCGCGATGGAGTTTCTCGAGGGTGAGAGCCTCGCCGACGCAGCCGAGATCGGCAGGCCGGCCGGTGTCGAGGCCAAGCTCAGGCTCATCAAGCAGCTGTGCCGCGGCTTGGGGTACGCGCACGGGCGGGGAGTCGTCCACCGCGACGTCAAGCCGACCAACGTCTTTCTGCTGCCCGACGGCACCGCAAAGCTGCTGGACTTCGGCGTCGCCTGGCTCGAGGGGGGCACCTTTGCCACGCGCACCGGCATGCTGCTCGGGACCCCGGCGTACATGGCACCCGAGCAGTTCAGCGGGGGAGAGGTGGACCATCGCGTCGACATGTGGGCGGTCGGCGTCATTCTGTACGAAATGCTGACCGGTGAGCGGCCGTTCGCGGCGGACACGGTGCCGTCGCTGATCTACAAGATCGTGCACACGCAGCAGCCGGACATCGATCCCGTGGCGCGCGGCGCACCGGTCGCTGTCATCCAGATCGTCAGCAAGGCGATGCAGAAGGACCCGAAAGACAGGTTCGCCGATCTCGACGAGATGGGCAGGGCCGTCAGGTCGGTGCTCGACGGAGGCGGGATCGAACCGGAGCTCACGGCCGCGAAGGTGACCGATGTGACTCGGGCGACGCCGTCGATTGAACCGGCCGAGTCAAAATCGCCTGTGCACATCGGGACATTCCGCGACGGCGGCCTGCTCGCCGGCACCGGGCCGCTGCAGGTGATCCTGGCCTCTCCGGATGAGCGAATGCTGGCCATCGGCGGGGTCGACGGTTCGATCCGTTTGTGGGACCTCGAGAATAGGGTGAGCCTGCGGACCCTGCGCAGCAGGACCCACCTGAAGACCGGCCACTCGGCGTTGACCACGAATCTGGCGTATCTTGAGAACGGCGACCTGCTGGCCACTGGTCACCTGGACGGATCGATCTCGATCTGGGACCCCAAAACCGGCTTCGAGCTGGACGCGCAGCTGCGCCACGACGGCGCCGTGGGTGGGCTCGCATTCGTCCCGGGCAAGTCGTTATTGATCTCGGGGGGGCACGACGACTCCCTCAAGTACTGGGACCTGTCAGCAGTATTGGAGGGCGAGGCCCGGCGAGAGATGCGCCGCCAGCCCGCCTCGGTGACCACGCTGACCGTGTCGGCCGATGGTCGGCTGGCGGTCACTGGCCACGACAACCTCAATGTGCGTGGCCACGACGTCTCCTCGGGCCGGTTGGTCGCGACGTTTCACGGCTTGGAGGCGGTTCCGAGTGTGGTGCAGCTGTCTCCAGACGGCGGTCTCCTGGCGTGCGGCTGCCGCAACGGCTCGATCCGTCTGTTTCGGGTCGAGGGACGGGCGCAGTTGCGGCACTTCGAGGCGCACAGCAAGACGGTATCGTCGTTGGTCTTCTTCCCTGATGGGCGTCACCTCGCGAGCGTTGCCATGGACCAGGAGGTCGCGATCTGGAGCGTGACCTTCGAGGACCGGCTGGCGACGCTGTCCGCAGGCAGTGGCGCGAGCTGCGCGAGCTTGGCGGTGCTGGGTTCGAGCCGCCGACTGCTGTGCGGGCTCGCCGGCGGCCAGATCCGGATCTGGGACTACGACTGACGAAGCCACTGCCAGTACCCGACGACCGTCCGGGGTCCTGTTGAGAGTGGTCCTCCGAACCACAGAGAGGGCTTGGGGGCTTGGCCGGTGCCTCCGGCACCTGGGCTTGCTGACGGCCTTCGGCCGTCGCGACCCGACCTCACGAGCGAGTGGCCGCAGGCCAGCCGTCCCCTCTCCGGCTCGGCGGGGCCGAGCCTGCGATCCCCATGGCAGCGGCCACATTTCGCTCCTGAGGTCGTGTTGAGGCCCTGAAGGGTACTCCCAGCACGCCTCTGATCATGCCCACATGCCCTCATGCCCCCATGCCAACACGCCCTGGGCGGGGGTTGGTCAGGGCTTCCTCAACACCGCCTCGACGCGACCGTGGCGCTCGGCGGGGCCGTCGCCGTGGCGGTGTTCGGGTCCCAGCCCTTCCCAGTGGTGCAGCACGTCGTAGCCGTCAAACAGAGTGAGGATCTGGTCGGGCTCGAGGTAGGTGCGGATCCCGCCCTCCAGGTTCCTGAACGAGTTGTGGCCGATCGACTGCCACGTCCGGTGGTGGAAGGGGTAGATCGGATCCAGGGTGGAAAAGGCGGTCGCGAGCAGGAGTCCGTCGGCGGCGAGGTGCCGTCGACAGAACTCGGTCAGGCTGCCGATCTCAGGCCACTCGAGCTCCTGCACGAGACCGAACACCAGAATGCCGCCGTACGCATCTCGATCCAGGTCCGCCTCGGAAAACCCTGCACAGATCGTCCGGATTGCCAGCTGCTCCTCCGAGATCCGCTGCTCGAGCTGGTCGATCGCGACCCGCGACGGATCGACGGCGTGGACCCTCAGGCCCTGACGGGCGAGGTAGACCGAGTTACGCCCCTGACCGCAACCGACATCGAGCACCGGGAGTCGCGATTCGAGGCGAGGGGCCCATCCCTCGAGGAGTGGATCCGGCGCGCCGCCGAAGTAGGTGTCGGTGTCGCGATACGCCTGGTCGTAGTCCATGTGTCACTCCGCCTCGATATCGAGATACCGTGCCTTCGGGAACTCGCTCTGGATGGCGGCCTCGATGGTATCCACCTCGTCGCCCAGGCGTTCGACGATACGCTCTGCATAGCGCGCAGCGAACGCTCGGAATTCGTCGTAGCTCGAGATGTTCGGGTACGCCGCACGGAGATCGTCCTCCAGCATCCCGGCCAGCACCTCGCCGTCAAACTCTACGTCCGCCGCTACACGGAAGCTCTCGGTGTCGAGAACACGAGTTCGCAGGAGAGCGATCTGCTCCACCACGGGGCTGCTCGCGACGATCTCGCGAATCCGTTTCCGAACCCCGGCCGGCACCGCCGGTCCGACCAGGAGGTATCGGCTGCGGGCCACCAGCCAGAGCGCGATCGCACCCAGCAGGAGGGCGACCGCGATCGAGGCCGACGCGTCCCATACCGGGTCGCCGGTAAGCGTCACCAATGCGATGCCGATCATGGCGAAGATCACGCCGAGGCAGGCCGCCGCATCCTCCAGCACCACGGCGGTGGTCGTGGGGTCGGCCTCACGCCACAGGTAGCGAAAGAATGGCTTGCCCTTGGCGTTGTGACGCACTGTACGTACCGCGATCGCCAGCACGATTGCCTCGATGACAAAGGAAAACACCAACACGATCAGCGCGATCCGCAGGTCCTGGAGCGGCTTCGGATGGAGCAGCGTGTGGACGCCGTGGTAAAGGGTCACTCCGCAGCCGAGGAAGAAGATGCCGACCGCCGACATCAGGGCCCACACTGCGCGTTCGGCGCCGAACCCGAATGGGAAGGCAGGATTGGCCGCGCGGGTGGACCGGCGGATGCCGATCATCAGCAGGACCTGGTTCAAGGTGTCGGCGAGCGAGTGCATGGCCTCGGAGAGCATCGCCGCGGACCCGGTCATCAAGAACGCGATCAGCTTTGCGATCGTCAGTGTGCTGTTGCCGGCGATGGCCGCACCTACCGCACGCTTGGATCCAACAGCCATACGATGAACCTCCTGCCTTGTCCGCACTTCTCACCGACGCTCGTCACGAAACCCGGTGAGAAGTGTGGGCCAGGTTGTCGACACCTTAAGCGCACGAGCGTCCGAACGCAACCGGCGGGGCGTCCGTGGCAGACGACTCCGGGAGTCGGGAAAGGGGAAATGTTGAGCCCAAGTCTCAGGTTGTGATCCTTGACCGGGTTGGATCCCGGAGATTACCCGCTGCCCCTCGCGACGTCATCACCCGACCCTCGCGTCGGGAGAAGTTGGGGGCGACGGCAGGGAGCTGAGACATGGGAGAGAGTCACGACAGTCCGTTTCGGATCGCGGCAAAAGAGCCACCGACGGCCGGAGGCGCGCCGGTGCGGGAGGCGGACACCTCCGCCTCACCGCTGGATCGAATCGATTGCATGGTGAAGTCCTCCGATATCTTCCTCTTCATCAAAGGGACTCCCGGACAGCCGCTGTGCGGGTTTTCCGCCAACACGGTGGCGATGCTGAACCACCTCGGGGTCCGGTACCGCACGTTCGATGTGTTGGCGGATGAGGCGATCCGTACTGCCGCCAAGGAGTACTCGAGTTGGCCGACCTTCCCGCAGGTGTACGTGCGCGGGGAGTTCATCGGCGGTAACGACATCGTGACGGACATGTTCTACAGCGGTGAGCTCCAGCGCACGATCGAAGGAGCGGCAGGATGAACGGCTCCGATCGCAGTCTCGATGTCGTCCAGCGCCTGGTCGGGGTCACGGAACGCGCGCAGCGGGAGATCCGTGAGATCTTCCATCGCGAGGGACCGGCGCCAGGCACCGGGCTCCGGCTCGGTGTGATGGGTGGTGGCTGTTCCGGGCTGTCGTACGAGATGGAGTTCGACCAGGAGCGCACCAACGACAACGTGCTCGAGTTCGACGGGTTTCGCGTGTTGCTCGACCCCAAGTCGTCGATCTATCTGAAGGGCGTGACCCTGGATTTCCAGGACGGGCTCAAGGGTAAGGGATTCGTGTTCCGCAACCCGAACGCGACCAACACCTGCGGCTGCGGTGAGTCCTTCAGTCTCTGAGCTGATCGCGCTGACGGCCGTCCAGGCGCCGTTCGAGGGCTGGACCCTGGTCGACGTGTCCGGACGTCACCGGGAGCGGTTTCTGCAGAGTCAGCTCACCTCGGATGTCGCGGGCCTCGAGCCGGGCGGATCCCAGCTGTCGGCCCTGCTCGACCGCAGCGGTCGGCTGCAGGCCTTCTTCTTCCTCGGCAAGATGGACGACTGCGTCGCGCTGCTGGTCCCGGGCGGATGCGTCGCCGAACTCGTCGCGCGGCTGGAGGCTCACGTCGTCGCTGACGACGTACCCATCTCGAGGCGAGAGGTTGGCAGGATGCGGCTGGCCCTCGGTCCGGAGGCCGTGCGGCGCGCTGCCGATCTGCCACCCTCGCAGGTCCTTCGAATAGACGCCTTCGGCAGCCGGGGGTTCGTTACCTGGGCCGACGTCGAGCTGGAGTTCGAGTCCATCGGTCAGGACGAGCTGGAGGCGCGCCGCGTGGTGAGCGGGCTGCCGCGCTGGGGTGTCGAGGCGGATCGCGGGATGCTGGTCAACGAGACCACGCTGATCGAGACCGCGGTTTCGTTCAACAAGGGCTGCTTTCTCGGGCAGGAGACGGTGGCCAAGGTGGCGAGCCACCGGGGTGCGGCGTACCACCCGGTCCTGCTGGTTCTCGACGATGACGCCCCGAGTGTGGAGGATATGATCGGCAGGAGCTTCGCGGCCGGGGGTCGGGCAAAGGCCGGTGTCGTCCGATCCCGTGTGCGCTGGCAGGACCGAGACGTACTTCAGGTGTCCATGTTTCGCGACTTCCGGGTCGACGGCCTCGAGGTCGAGTGCAGGCTCGAGGACGGCACGACCGTGGCCGGTCGTGTAGCGCGGCTGCCCCTGATCCGCCCGCCGACATCCGAGGAAGAGGCGGGCCAGTTGTTCGAGGCCGCGGCGGCGGCGTTCAGCGCGGATCGCGAGACCGAGGCGGTTGACCTGCTCGAGCGGCTGATCGAGATCCATCCGGGCTACGCCGACGCCTACGAGTCGCTCGGTGTGATCCTCGGACGCGGAGGTCGCTACACGGAAGCGATCGCGCTGATGCGGCGTCTGCTCGAGGTGGATCCCACGTCGGTGATGGCTCACACCAACATGTCGCTGTACTTCAACCGCCTCGGAATGATCGATGCGGCGGAGCGAGAGGCGAGGAACGCCGCGGTGAAGGAGACGGAGCGGCGGCGTCACGAGCAGGATCAGGTCGCCGCGGCACAGCGAGCGCGAGAGGAGACCGAGGCCGACCTTCTGCGACGCGAGCAGATGTTCGCGCAGGTGCTCGAGATTGATCCGGACGACCAGTTGGCAAACTTCGGCATGGGAGAACTGTGCGCGAGCAGAGACCGTTTCGAGGAGGCGGCACGGTACCTGGAGAGGGTGATCGAGGTCGACGAGGGCTACTCCGCCGCCTATCTGGCACTCGGTCGAGCCTGGGAGGGCATGCGGCGTCCCGACCGCGCGCGGCGAGTCTACGAGGCGGGTATCGCCGTGGCGGCACGCCGCGGCGACCTCGCGACCGCCAACCAGATGCAGGATCGGCTGCGAACACTTTCGGCCGAGGCCGAGAGCCCGAACTGACGTGGAGGATCCGGTCTGTGGCGACGACCGGTGAATGGAGGCCATCGATGGGCGTCCAAGTCATCGCGAGGGTCGAATGCCGCAGCGAGGGAGCGGCCGAACAGCATCCGATCGCGGTGTGGCTGGCAGAGGACCGGATCCCGGTCGTCGAGATTCTGGAGGACTCTGTGAACGGTCCCGCGCAGGCGGGGTCGCCGACGGTGCGCCGCCTCAGGGTGCGATTGGCTGATGGTCAAGTCCTGCAGCTCGACCGCGAGCTACCCCGGGGCGAGTGGCGCGTATACAGAGAGGGAATGAGGGGGTGACCGGTGCCTTCGGCACCTGGGGATGAGGGGATGGCCGGCGCCTGCGGCGCCTGGGGATGAGGGCAGGAAAGGTCGTCTGCGGGGTCAGTTTGTCGATGCGAGTGGCTGGTCGACGACAGCGCCTCGTGCGGGTGTGACGTCCTCTCACCTTCTGCGGGGTGCCGGGTACAGGATTTCGAGGTCTACGATCACCGGGGATATCGTGTCGCAGCGGGGCCTCGAAATGCTGTACCGGGCTCCCACGGGGAGGGCGCCGGGGACAGGGCGCGCTGAAGCTGCATTGATCTGGCCGAACGAGGGACCACCACGTCCCAACATTGTCAAAGGGGGCACCCACGGGGAGCGCGCCGGGGAGTGGGCGCCTCGGGTGTCAGCCGATCGATGAGAACGAGACGATCGTGATCGATGACGAAGATGAAGACGAAGATGAAGGCGGAACAGGAGCTCGCCCCGTGCGGGCGGAGGATCCAGAG
>JBFELO010000203.1:0-7196 GCA_041552055.1 Candidatus Sulfomarinibacteraceae bacterium
CACGCCCGCAGGAGGCGCTGTCGTCGGCCTGCCGGTCGCGTCGATTGTCTGACACCCAAGGCGCCCTCTCCCCGACGCGCTCCCCGCGGTTGCCCTTTTTGACAATGTTGGGGCCCGGCGGGACGCGCCGTTTGAGGGACCGTGCTCCCAACATTGTCAAAGACGGCACCCCGCAGAAGGCGAGAGGGCGGCACCCCGCTCATCGGACCCTGATCGCGTCGTTCTCTCTACCGGCACCCCGCAGATCGTTCCGTGGGCGGACGGCTCCGGCGATCGGGTGGGCGGGGGATCCAGCATCCAGCATCTGGCTGGGTGGGGGCTGGCCTACGCCGCAACCCCAACGGACGCCGCGGGCGAGCGCAGAGTGATCACGTCGAGCTCCGGAGGCGCACCGACGCGCACCGGGATGGCCCCGACCCCGATGCCGCGCGACACGTAGAGGGCGGCGTCGTCCTCGCGGTACGGCCCGGCGACGTAGCGTGTCTGGAGCCGAGCCACGTTCACGGTGCGTGTCGGCAGGGCGATCTGGCCGCCGTGCGTGTGGCCGGACAGGGTCAGATGGGCGCCTGCGGCGCGAGCGGCGTCCCAGCCCTGGGGTTGATGGCACAGGCACACGCGGAACGCGCCGGAAGGATTCCTCAGCAGCGAGAAATCGGGCCCTCCCGCCGGGGACCAGAGGTCGTCGAGGCCGACCAGCGCGAGGCGGGCATTCTCCCGTTCTATGATCGTGGATCGGTTGACCAGCGGCGTGATGCCGGCGTCGGCGAGCGCCGACTTTGCCCGCCTCTGGTCAAGGTAGTAGTCGTGGTTGCCGAGCACGCCGTAGACGCCGAGTGGCGCCGAGAGTCCGTGGAAGCCTTCCGTGAACATGTCGGCATCGATCGGCCGGCGGTCGATTTGGTCGCCGGTGAACACGATCAGGTCCAGGGGGAGCGCTGTCACGATGTCGTGGATCCGGCGCATGCGATCCACCGGCATGTAAAGGCCGGCGTGTACGTCCGAGATCTGGAGCAGCGTGAGCCCGTCGAAGGCGCTCGGGAGGTCGGGCATTTCGAGCGTCACGCGACGCAAGCCGGGCAGGCTGCGTGCAGCCGCGAC
Organism: Candidatus Sulfomarinibacteraceae bacterium; assembly: GCA_041552055.1. Taxonomy (GTDB): domain Bacteria; phylum Acidobacteriota; class Thermoanaerobaculia; order Thermoanaerobaculales; family Sulfomarinibacteraceae; genus JBFELO01. The sequence goes on from JBFELO010000203.1 coordinate 1,099, forward strand.
ACCCGTGCCCGCAAAGCCGAGGGATCCGGCAGCGCTGAGCGAGGCTTTCTTGAGGAAATTTCGACGTGAGAGCACCCTGGCGTGTTCCTCCGGTTCCGCGGCTACCGGAGGGTGCCACGGGACATTCGTCACTAGAACAAGATGATCATGTTAGAAATTCGCGAACCCCCTGACCGACGCTCACCGTGAGCAAGAACCGGGCGTTTGTCTTCCTGCACGGAATTTCGGGCCTGAAGTTCGACGGGTGGGCGTGGTTCATTGGGTGAGTTCCCGCAGGTGAACTCCCTCTGTATGCGATTCGCGAAGCGAATTGCATCGGCTACTTCTTGAAGAGAGCATCGAACGCCGCTCGGGCGTCGGTCGTCTTCTGGGGCTGGGCCGCCCTGAGATCGCGGATCGCCTTCGGCTGGTAGTGCTCGCACTGGTTGGCCTTGGCCTTGTTCTCGATCCGCGCCTCGATGGGCTTGCGACATTCAAAGCGAGCCGAGGGGTTGAAGAAGCTGCAGTTGGTGCATGTGCGGACGGGTTTCCCACAGCTCGGGCAGGCAGTGTCAAGCTCCACCGCCAAGTCCTTCAGCTCGTGGCCGCACACTGCGCACTTGAACGTGACCGCCGTGGGCGTACCAACGCCTCGGCCTCGAGGCGCCTCATGGCCGTAAGGGCGTTCCCGATCGGGGGTGCGGCGCGGTTGCCGTTTCTGCTCCTCCTGATAGTCGTCGTCCTGGTAGCCGCGGTGGCGGTATTTTCGATCGCTCATGATGGTGCCTCTCAACCTGGCGTGTCGGTTTCATTGTACAGGGAGAGACGGGATGATGGGATGAGGAAGCGCTGGTCGAAGACCGGCCGCCTGTCTCACCGGAACACGGGGCACGGGACTCGGGGCTCGGGGCTACGGCCCGCCCACAGACAGACGTAGGGGAGAGAGGGCCGCGACGAGACCAGAGCGGGTGCCGGGCACCCGGTCGAACGTGCAGGCATGGACAACTCTCGCCAGCCACAGGGTGCCCGGCACCCACTCGCGCGATCGGAGAGGCCAATGTCGCTTCCACGCGCCCTCTCCCCGACGCGCTCCCCGCGGTTGCCCGGTACAGCATTTCGAGGCCTCGTTGCCACACGATATCCCCGGCGATCGTGAACCTCGAAATCCTGTACCCGGCACGCCCGCACCAGCGCGCTGTCATCGCTCTGCCATTCGTTTCGATTGCCTGACACCCGACGCGCGTCCTCGCAATGGGTGAGTGCCTCGCGGACACGCGCTCATCTCGTCATCCCCAGGCCGCGAAGCGGCCGGCCACCCCCTCATACCCTCGTCAGCTACTTCCCCGTGCTCACCCAAGTCGGCGAGTGATTCTTCCCTTCGGTGGTCAACTGATGAGGGAACCCATCGGCGTCGGTGATGAAGATCTGTGGCTGACCGCCGCGGTCAGAGGAAAAAGCCAACATGGAGCCGTCGGGGGAGAAACAGGGTGACTCGTTGTTCCCGGGGCCGGGGAGGATGTTCTCCTCGCCGGTGATGGTGTCGATCGTGGTCAGCTGGAAGGTGCCGTCCTGGCGCGTGGTGCACACGATCCGCGTGCCATCGAACGCCCATGCCGGCTCGTCGTGAAAGCCGCCGGTAAAACTCAGCCGGCGCACGCCGGTGCCGTCAACGTCCATCAGATAGATCTGCGGTGACCCGGATCGGTTGGAGGTGAAGGCGATCTGACGACCGTTGGGAGCCCACGCCGGCTGGGTGTCGATGCTGCGCGCGGTCGTGAGGCGTCGTGGTGTGCCGCCGTCGATCGGCATCGTGTAGATGTCGACGTTGCCGTCGGTACTGGACGCGAAGGCGACCTGCCGGCCGTCGGGAGAAAACGTCGCCGACGAGTTCACTCCACCCTGATCCCACAGCATGCGGAGGTAGCCCTCGCCGGGTGTCAGATTGAACAGCGCCGGCGTGCCGCGCAGAAAGGAGGTGAACACGAGCTGGGAGCCGTCCGGCGACCACTGCGGAGCCAGCGCGATGGAGCCGTGCTTGGTGAGCTGTCTCGGGTTGGCGCCGTTCCAGTCCATCACCCACAGCTCGGGGCTGCCCGAGCGGTCGGACACGAACGCGATACGGGACAGGAAGGGCCCGGGTCGACCGGTGAAGACCTGGACGAGGTCGTTCGCGAGGGTGTGAGCCACCACCTCGGCTGCCGAAGTGCCGGCCCGGTACCTCTTGGCAAAGGCGAACTCGCCGGAAACGAGATCGACGAGACGGGCCTCCACGACCAGCTGCCCGCCCGCGCGCACGACGGTCCCGGAAAGCAGGAACTGGGCGCCGATCGACCGCCACCGTTGGAAGAGGATTTCCTGCCGTGGGTCGTCCTCGACCAGCGCGTACAGCTTCCGGTCGACGAGTGCGATCGGTGCGGCGGCAGCGAGGTCCTCGTCCAGGGTGCTCTGAAAGCTCTGCGCCACATCGGCCGGGGTCTTCGGCATCACCATCAGTGGAGGCGCGGCCACGGCGACGCGGCGAAGTCCGGGGCTGGTGATTTCGAGGTAGATCTCGTCCTGGCCGACGGCCTGAAACGCGGTCAACAGTGTGAGAGTACATGTGACGACGATGCAGCGAGTCACGAAAGTCATGGATCACTCCGAAAAGCTCAGGTGGACAGTCAGGCTCTGCTTGCCGTAGGCGGGTGGCAGAGGGGGCAGGGGGTTGGCGGCGTAGAGGGCACGCAGTGCCGCGCGGTCGAAGGAGGGCAACCCTGAACTCTGTTCGAGGTCGATGTTTTCGAGCCGGCCGTCGCGCAGGATTCGGAACCGGACGAGCGCGCGCGTCTGCGGCGGTGCCGCTGGCTTGTACCAGCGCGCCTCGATCAGTGCCAGCATTCGCTCGATGTAATAGGTGAAGTGGAAGTCTGCGGGAATCCCGGGTACCTGACTGCCGGCCCCCTCGCCGAGCGACAGACCCCGACTGCCGCCGGGCGTGGTGTCGGTCGACGGTACAGCGGTCGGGGACCGAGGCGGCTCGGATTCGGGGGCGGCCATCGCGTCCTCACTCACCTCCGGCACGATCGCAGCGGTCGGCTCGGGTTCCGGTTCGGGTTGGGGCACGGCGGTGGGAGGCGGGGTCGGCGCAGGAACGGGCGTCGCGCGGGGCCGGCTGCGGGCGGGTCGGCGGGGGGGCTGTTGGCGTGGTTGTACGATCCGTACCGACACCACCGGAAGCTGGGCCGGGCGGGCGGCAGCTGCCCTTCCGAAGAGGAAGATGGCGGCGGCGACTGAGACGTGGAGCGCGGCTGCGAGCACCACCCACGGCAGAAACCTGGGTTGCGACCGCTCGCGATCCTCGATGATCTTGGACACGGGGTCCATCTATCGTCCCTCGGGCTGGGTCACCATGCCGATCTGCTCCACGCCGACTCGGTCGAGGACGGCGAGCACGCGCACGACAAAGCCGTAGGGAAGGCTCTCGTCTGCCTTCAGGTAGACCGGTTTGGGGCTTCCCCCGAGCTCCGCACCGAGGCGATCGGCGAGCAGTTTGATGTGGATCGGTTCGTCCCCGAGCAGGATGATCTGATCCTTGGTGAGGGTCAGAATGAGCGGCTCGTCACCCTCGCTGCTCAGTGCGGGTGCCTGCTGCTTGGGCAGGTTGACGGACAGGCCCTGGACCAGCATCGGAGCGGTGATGATGAAGATGATCAGCAGCACCAGCATCACGTCCACCAGTGGCGTGACGTTGATCTCCGCCAGGTCTCCGAGCTCCTCAGACGTCTTGAAGGCCATCAGGCGACCTGTCCCTCACGACGTTCGTCGGCATCGGTCATGAGAAGTTCCGTTCCACGAGGTTGAGAAACTCGAGCGCGAAGTCGTCCATTCGCCGCCGCATGTGTCGGACCTTGGCGAGGAGGTGGTTGTACGCCACCACCGCGGGGATGGCGGCGAGCAGGCCCGCGGCGGTGTTCACGAGTGCCTCGGCGATACCAGGTGCCACAGTGACGATCGACGTCGAACCGGTCGCGCCAATTGCGTGGAAGGTGTTCATGATCCCCCAGACGGTGCCGAACAGCCCGATGAACGGGGTCGCGCTGGCGGTGGTCGCGAGCATCGGGAGCGCCCGCTGGAGCCGCTCCTGTTCGGCGCCGACGGCACGCTCGAGCGAGCGAGATATCCCGTCGACACTTCGCACCTTGAGCTGGGCATCAGGACCGCTGGTACGCCGCGCGACCCGAATGTTCGCCTCGAGCTCGCTGTAGCCCGCCTGGAAGATCGCGGCCAGCGGCGAACTGCGATAGCGGGGCGCCACCTCTGCGACCTCGTTCAGTCGAGTGGCCTTGCGGAACTCGCGAAGGAACTGCTCCGATGCGCGGCGCGCGGCGGCCAGCTCACGCCACTTCGCGAGGATCACCGACCACGATGCGAGGGAAAACAGAAGCAGGACGGCGAGTACGATCTTCGCCACCCAGCCGGTTTGCAGAAAGAACTTCAGAATCTCCACGCTGTGCATTGTACGCAATTGCCGTGCCGGGTGTGTGATGTGGGCCCCGGCGCGTGTTGACACTCGGTAGTCGGTGGGGAATAATGCGGCGTCCTGAGCGCCCAGGTAGCTCAGATGGTAGAGCAGCGGACTGAAAATCCGCGTGTCCGTGGTTCGATTCCGCGCCTGGGCACCAGAGCAATTCGCGGTAGGGCTCTTGCGGGAGCCCTGCCGCGAATTGCTGTGCCGTTCGCGTCGACTGTCTGACACCCGATGCGCCGTCTCCCCGGCGCGTTCCCCGCGGGTGCCCCCTGTCACAATGTTGGGACCGATAGAGCTCTCCACTGCGGTGGGTGTGCCCCCAACATTGTGAAAGACGGCACCCCGCAGGAGGCGGTGTCGTCGGCTTTCCAATCGCATCCAGCATCTGACACCAGAGGCGCCCTCTCCCCGTCGAGCTTCCCGCGGTTGCCACCTCCGACGATGTTTGCGACCAAGCGTGCAACCGGGAGGGGACGGACAAGCCGCAAAATCGTCGGAAGTGGCACGCCCGCACGAGGCGCTGTCACGGGCCTGCCGTTCGCACCGAGCCTCTGACCCCTGGGGCGCCCTTCCCTGGGTGGGTGGGGGATCCGGCTTCGCCATCGGCTACGCCGTGACAAGTCCAGGATCTAGCATCCAGCGACCAGCAACGGTTGGGTGGGTGGGTGGTGCCGTAGGGCCGTATAGCCGTATGCCCCGGGCGGGCGGGGGATCGAGCGACCAGCGACCAGCTGCGAGCGACGGCTGGGCGGGGGATCCAGCATCCAGTATCCAGCATCAAGCATCGGCTACAATCCGCGCATGGCACTCACCAAACTCGGCATTCTGATCTCCGGTCGCGGTTCGAACATGATGTCCATCGTGGCGGCCTGCGAGGCGGGTGAGGTCCCTGCCGAGGTGGTCGTGGTGGTATCCAACAAGGCGACAGCGCCCGGGATCGAGTGGGCTCGGGGGAACGGAATCGCAACCGCCGTGCTGTCGCACAAGAGTTTCGCTGACCGCGAATCGCACGATCGGGGGGTCGTCGAAATACTCCAGAACGCCGGGGTCGAGTGGGTCTGCCTGGCGGGATACATGCGTCTGCTGTCCCGGGCGTTTCTCGACGCCTATCCCAACCGGGTTCTCAACATCCATCCGGCCCTGCTGCCGTCGTTCCCGGGCCTGCACGCACAGGACCAGGCCTGGGAGTGGGGAGTCAAGGTTTCCGGCTGCACGGTGCATCTGGTGGACCTCGAGCTCGATCACGGGCCGATTGTCGTGCAGCGGGCGGTGCCGGTCCTGGAGAGTGATGACGCAGATGCGCTGTCGGCGCGCATCCTCCAGCAGGAACACCGCGCCTATCCCGAGGCCTTGAGGCGGCTGATGAAAGATCGTTGGCGGATCGAGGGCCGGGTCGTCCGCTTCGCGGGCCAGGATTGAAGGGGAAATCTGTCCCGAAGTTGGTCGACGGAACGCCCGTTCTGTAAATTTAGGGGACAAAAATAAGTCATAATAGGAATAGTTCCCATTTATAAACAAAATTCCCCCACTTGGGGGATTGTCGTTCGGTCGATAGCGCGCCACACTGATCTTTGCAAGGTGGAAAAGCTTCCGGCTCCCTCGCGGTGATGCC
>JBFELO010000204.1:0-7189 GCA_041552055.1 Candidatus Sulfomarinibacteraceae bacterium
CGGCCGATCACCGGATCGAGAAGCCCGGCCCTTGCCTCGTCGGTGAGGATTCGTCCGTAGTCGGCGAGCTTCTGTAGTGCCTGTGGTCGCTGCGGCACCACCAACGTGTCGTGGTCGAGAGCAGTCTCGACGTCGGCGACCGTGGTGTCGAGGTCGAGGATCGCGTTGAGCAGGCCGACTTCGTCGACCTCGTCTTCGCCTGCGGCGCCCGCGGAAGCCGACGCCCTGTCGAGGACTTCCATGAAACCGGCCGTGACCTGGACGGCTTCGTCGCTCCCCCACCGACGCGAGCCATGTGCGGACCTACGCGGCGCCGGCGGCAGCGTCGCTTCCGCCCGCGCCCTCAACTCATCGACGTCGTGGCCACGCCGGCGCAGCTCGGCGACTGCCCTGCCATCGGCTGGAGCGAGGAGCGCGACGAGCAAGTGGGACACGTCGCTGTGTGTATCGCCCCGCTGGCCTGCGAGATCGTGGGCTTCGAAGATACGGGCATTCACCTCAGGGCTGTAGCGAGGGCCCGACGACATCTCAGAAAGGTCGGCTGTCTGACCGCTCGGCGTCGTACGCCTCGATCCATGCAGCAGGATCGGGCGCGTAGTCCTTCCAGTAGTCGCCGGGCACCGAAATGCCGGGAATCGGTGGGGTCCACGGGACCTCGAGCACCTGTTCGGGGTCGCCGTACTCGGAGGCCAGCTCGATCACCTCAGGGTCGTCGAGAGCGGCGAGCCGCCCGTTCTCTATCACGGTGATCTCCTCGCCCTCGGCCGTGTGCAGCTTGTACGTCGGGAACTGGAGGTGTATGTGGAGATGTCCCCACGGATGCCCATGTTCCTCCGCCCAGAGTTCGGAAACGTTGCGGTTGCCGGTGCCGATACCCATGTGGATGATGCCGGCACGGAGCCGCTCGTACATGGCGGCGTGCCCCGACAGCGTGAACGCTGCGGGGGGTCTCGTCATCTTCGGGTGGGTGCCGATGGCGACCTCCCACAGCCAGAACAGGCCCGGCCCCGGGTACTCCGGATACTGGATGTCCTTGGTCAGCTCCATCACTTCGCGCCACTTGTCGCCGTACTCCCCACCGCCCTCCACGGCCACACACTTGGCGCCCTCGAAGTGAGCCTTGGCGTGTGGGAACGGACGACCGAAATGGTTGATCGTCCCGGCGATCACACCTTCGCACTCCAGGCCAGGATTGAACGGCGGAGTGGGCCAGCCGAACTGATGGCCGAGGTAGTAGTTGGGTTCGAAGCGGCGCCGGTGGCCCTCGTAGTGGCTCGCCTCGAAGTACTCGGGCTGGAGACGCCAGCGCATCGACGTGCCTTCCGGATCCGTCAACTCCACCCACGCGTTCTTGCCCTTGTCCCAGATGGGTCGCCAGTTCTTCTCGTTGATGAGATCCCAGAGCGGCCACGGAAAACCCGCTGCGGGGAACGTCACGCGATGGAACCACGGAATGCCTTCGTACCGAACCCCGTCGAGCTGCGGTAGGGCTCCGGCTTCTCCTTGAAGGAGCAGCGAGTAGCCCTGCTCCACTGCGGTCTGCTCCAGCCACTTGAATCGCTGCCGCCAGAGCGAGAAGGCCTTGTCGGGCTCCACGCCGGGGATGTTGTGCAAGAGACCTCGGAACTCGTCGAGGTAATCCACGGGTCGATCTTCGATGTCCGCATGAAAGACGTCGACAACTGCGCCGAGTTCGTGCATGGCCTGGACCAAGGCCTCGGTCACGGCCGGGTCATCGGTCGATTTCTCGACCAGGAGGATCTTCTCGCCCTCCTTGACGTCGTAGCCGGCCGTCTTCGTCCGGTTGAAGGACGGACCCCGGACCACCACTCTCGCCGCCTCGATGAGGGTGGGTGCAACCACCATCTTGGGGGTGACTGTCGTCGCCGCCCGGAGGTCTGCATCGTTACCAGTCATCGCCACTCCTCGGTCTTGAACAACAGGCACTCGGGCGAAACCAGTCAGTACCTTCAGGCGTTTCGCCGCTCCGTATACGGTACACTACACTCCCCGATCGGCGCCCGACGGGCCCATGCGCCTCAGAGATCCGCCGAGTGCCAACGTTCTGCCAACAAACCGGAGTGATCGCATGACCGAGCGCAAGATCATCAAGGAGTACGACGTTCACTCCTACACCCAGTACATGTGGGACAAGTTCAGTGCCTACGACAGCTGGGTGAAGGACCAGGGAATCCCGGTCTTGAGCGGCTCTTTCGTGGGCGATGCGCGGGAGGTCGAGGTCGACGATTGGGAGCAGCGCGGCGCCAAGGGCGCGCTGCTCAGCTTCTCGGACCAGCGGGTTGCCGACGGCTACGTGCTCGAGATCTCGCCGGCCAGTTCGACAAAGCCCCGCAAGCAGCTGTACGAGGAGCTGATCGTGATCCTCGAAGGAAGGGGCTCGACGGAGCTCTGGTACGAAGCGGGCCAGAAGCGGGCATTCGAATGGCAGCGCGGATCGGTCTTCAGCGTGCCCATCAACGCCTCTCATCGCCACTTGAACGGAAGCGGCAAAGACCGAGTGCGCTACGTCGCACTGACCAGCGCACCGCCCATCATCGAGGTCTTCAGGAACCACGAGTTCATCTTCGAGAATGATTTCGTCTTCCCCGAGCGTTTCGATGCTCGCAACCCGGAGTTCTTCGACAAAGAGCCCGAGTATCTGACCGAGTACTACGGCGGCATCCTCGACACGAACTTCATCTCCGACATTCGCAAGGTGAAGCTGGTGCCCCGCGAGGCGCGAGGCAAGGGCAACAAGAACATGTACATCCACATCGCAGGAGCCACCATGTTTGCCCACGTGTCGCGCTTTCCCGTGGGCACCTACAAGAAGGCGCATCGTCATGGACCGGGCGCCCACATCGTGATGCTCGATTCGACCGGCTACACGATGATGTGGAAGGACGGCGAGGAGCCCACGCGATACGACTGGGCGGAGGGCAGCGTGATCTCTCCGCCGGCGGGATACTGGCACCAGCACTACAACACCGGTACCGAGCCCTGCAAGTTCGTGGCTCTGCATGCCTCATTCGCGCTCGCCAGCGGAGGCAAGGGGGGAGGCGTCGAGCAACTCGAGGCCGACGCCAGCGACGCGGAGCTTCGAGAGCTCTACATCGCAGAGTGCGCCAAGAACGGCGTCGAAGTCGCCGTCTGAGACCGGCGAATCCGCGTGAACGATCAACCTCAGGCCTCCGACCCCGACACCATCGTCCTCCGTTCAGCCGGGATCGACATCGGCTCTGCGACGACTCACCTGGTGACATCACTCATCACCATGAAGCGGCTCGGGCGCTCTCATTCCAGCCGCTACGTGATCGTCGATCGTCAGCTCGAGTTCATGTCCCCGATCGCGTTCACACCCTATCTGGACCGTTCCTTGATCGACGCCGACCGGCTCCTCGAGATCCTGTCCGAATGGATCGCTGGAGCCGACTACGACGAGGAGCACATCGACACAGGTGTGGTGATGCTCACCGGTGAGGCGGCTCGGCGCCGCAACGCCCGTCAGATCACCGACCGAGTATCCCGCCTGGCTGGAGATTTCGTGTGTGCGGCGGCCGGGGACCTGTTCGAAGTCGACATGGCTGCCCACGGATCGGGCGCAGTGGCCCTCTCCGAGACGGCCGGCGCAGTCCTCAACATCGACATCGGGGGCGGGACCACCAAGATCAGCGTGAGTCGCGGCGGAGAGATCGAGAGCCGGGGGGTGTTCCGGGTCGGAGCCCGTGACATCGTCGTGGACGATGAGAATCGGATCAATCGGTTGGAGCCGCCGGGCGAGTTGGCCACCAAGACGATGGGGTTGCACGCGGGACTCGGCGACGAGATCTCGCCGGCCGATCGGCGGGCGGTGGCACGCTGGCTGGTGGACCGACTGGCCGAGTTCGTCGCCGGCGACGATACGCATGATGCAACCCGCCAATTGACCATCATCCCGCTACCGCCCCTGCCCGAGGACATCGGCTGCGTCGTGTTCTCGTCCGGGGTGGGGGAGTACATCTACGAGCGTGAGGAGCGGAACTTCGGGGACCTGGCGGTGTGGATCGCCGACGCCGTCCGGGAGAAGGCCGAGTCCAACGTCTGGCCGTGGGAGTGGCACATACCGGAGGCCTCACCCATCCGGGCGACGGTCACGGGCATTGCTCAGCAGACGGTGGAGATGAGTGGCGACACGATCTTCGTTGGCTCGGAGGACGTGTTGCCCATGCGGAACCGGGAAGTGCGCAGGCTAGACATCGCGGCGGTCGACCGCTCCGAGGACATCGTGCGAGCGATGGAGTCGGTCGTCGCCGACGAATCGCTCAGCAGCGCCGACGGAGGCATCGTGTGGGATGTCCGGTGTGGCCCGGACCGTGAGTTCGCCTACCTCTCCGAACTGGCCCGGGGCCTCGGAGAGGGGGGCATGGCCACCGGTGACGGCACGCTCGGCCTGATCCTCGATCACGACATCGCAATGCTGGTGGGAAGGCTCATCGCCGACGAGCTCGAGGTGACCCGCGACGTCGTGGTGCTCGACGGGATCTCCCTTCACGACATCCACTTCGTGGACTTCGGGCGCTTCCGCCCTGAAAGCAACACGGTCCCGGTCGTGCTCAAGTCGCTCGTGTTCGTCGACAGGTCGAACACCAACGCACCCTGAGGAACGGACGCCGCCGAACGGAACCGCTCTCGTGTCCGATCAGGAGCGCATTCCCGCCTTCCACCGGCCAACGCGACGGATTCGGGATCACGAGGCGATCCGATTGGACTCGGTCATGAAGGTGAGACCGCCGGCCGACTACGAGGTGGTTCTCGACCTTCATGAGAACGACCGTCCGCTTCGGAGTCAACGAGAATCGCAAGCGCGACGTGCGCGCCTGCTGGAGGGTCCAATGACGATTCCTCGTCACCTGCGCGCCCGAGTCTCGACGAGGACCAGATCGTCGACCACGACGATGACCAAGACGGTCGGAGTGGTCCGATCATGAGCGACTCGCAACTACGGCGGTTCGCCATGCGCCTCTTCGTGGACGTAACTCCCCTGAAGCAGTCCCGTGAGTATCGCTGGCTCTACGCCGGCCTGGCAAACGCCTGGCTCGGGCGTCAGCTCACGGTCGTGGCGGTCCCCTTCCAGGTCTATCGGCAAACGGGCTCGACCCTGGCGGTGGGACTGCTGGGAGCCGTTCAGCTCGTGCCGCTTCTTGCTACGTCCGTGATCGGCGGGGCGATGGCCGATGCTGTCGACCGGAGGCGACTGCTGGTGGTCAGCCAGGTGGCGCTGGCCTGCACGGCTGCCGGGCTCATGTGGAACGCGATGCTGGAAACACCGATGTTGTGGCCGCTCTACGTGCTGGCGGGGCTCAACGCCGCCATCTCCGCCGTGGATTCGCCCACGCGGGCTGCCGTGTTGCCGATGTTGGTGCGACGTGACCTCCTCTCCTCGGCATTGGCGCTCAACCAGACCCTGGGCAACGTCGCCAAAGCGGTGGGACCGGCCCTCGGCGGTGTGTTGATCTCGACAGCCGGCCTCGAATGGACCTTCGGCTTCGAGATGGTGCTGTTCATTGGCGGGGCGTTGGCCATGCTCCGCATCCGGCCGCTTCCTCCGGCCGCTGGGGGACGAAGGGTCGGACTGTCCTCCATCGTGGAGGGCTGGACCTTCCTCAAGCGGCGGCGCCTCCTCCAGGCCAACTTCGCGATCGATCTCAATGCCACCATCTTCGGCATGCCCCGCGCCCTGTTCCCTGCCATAGGTACCCAGGTCCTCGGCGGTGACGCCGTCGTTGTCGGCCTCCTGTATGCAGCGCCGGGGTTAGGCGCCCTCGTCGGAGCAATCACATCGGGATGGATTCCCCGAGTTGAGCGGCAGGGCCGGGCGGTGGTGGTTGCAGTGACAGTTTGGGGAGCTGCAATGGCGATGTTCGGGCTCACCTCGTCGGTCCTGCCCGCCGTCATCTTGCTGGGAGTGGCCGGATTCGCCGACGTGGTCTCGGCCGTATTCAGGAATACGATTCTCCAGCTGTCGATTCCCGACGCGTTGCGCGGCCGCCTGTCGGGAATCCATATCGCCGTCGTATCCGGTGGGCCGCGGCTTGGTGATCTCGAAGCAGGGGCGGTGGCGGCGATCACGTCGGTGAGGTTCTCAGTCGTGTCGGGTGGGCTTGCGTGCATCGCCGGCGCGCTCGTCATCGGCCGATACATGCCAGAGCTGGTCCGCTACCGGCGCGGCGACGGAATCCCGCAGACGACCACCGAACCTCGATAGCAGGCTCGTACGCGCAAGATCCGCTCAGGCGTCCAGCGTGCCGCCTGTTGTGTACGGGCTACGGATATACCGCTATACGTGCTCCAGTGTCCCCGGATAGCATGGCCGAATGAGCACGACCGGATCGAACAGCGGGCAGGCCGCTTCGGCGCGCCTGCGGGATTCGATGGTCGCGCCCAGGAGCGTCGAGGAGTCGGTCACCGAAGTGCTGCGCGAGGGGATTCTCGAAGGGAGACTGAAACCCGGTCAACGGCTCGCCCAGTCGGAGCTGTCCGAGGAACTCGGTGTGTCACGTATCCCACTCCGCGATGCCCTTCGGCGCCTCGAGGCCGAGGGTCTCGTGTCGATCGATGGACGTCGAGGCGCCAGAGTGTCATCTCTGACGGCGGCCGACGTGCAAGAGGTCTATGAGATGAGGATGATGCTCGAGGCGGAGTGCGCCCGGCGAGCGATCTCATCTCTCGAAGACGAGGACGCCGAAAGACTGGTGCAGCTGAGCCTGGTGATGGACCGTGTGGCTTCCGATCCGGTCGAGGGACCGGAGGCGAGGAGGGAGTTCTACTCCGAGCTCTATGCGCTGGCCGGACGACCGCGGATGCGGGAGACCATCCTCATGCTGCGCGCCCTCGTGCTCCGCTATCACGTGCTCACCCACTCTGGCCACCACCGGGCTCACGAGGAGCTCCGCAGGTGTATCCGCGAGAGAGACGGGGACCGGGGAGCTGCGATGATCCGGGCCCACCTCGATCTGGCTCGACAAGACCTGATCGAGTCGCTGAAATCGGCTGACTGGGCTTAGCCATTCTCGACAGTGCGCTGTCTCGAGCGGGCACAGCCGCGCTTCGCGCGATCAACCGACGGCCTCATCCGGCGATCATCCGGCCTTCCCCGGGACCACTGACCGCGTTGAGACGCTGAAACGGCTCAGCGTGACGTGTCGTCCAA
>JBFELO010000205.1:0-7140 GCA_041552055.1 Candidatus Sulfomarinibacteraceae bacterium
AGCGGAAGAAAGGACGCGGTCCACTCAGTTGATGAGGTAACGGTAGGCAGCATTTTCCGGTCGCTCGTCGACGTGACGGGCAGCGGCTGGTCGCCGAACGGCGGGGGGTCGTGGCGGGAGAATCGAAATGGTCGGGGCACGAGCTGGTGGCGCCACGTGGTGGACGATGACTTCGAGGAGTCGAGCTCGGTGCACATTGCCGACGTCAACGGTGACGGGGCACTCGACGTGCTGGCCGCCTCGTGGAACCTCGATGAAGTTACCTCGTGGCGTATCAGCGAGTGTGTTCCGGCAGGGAAGCTGACCAGCATGGTGCTCGACACCGGAGGCGTGAGGCGCCGGTCGGAGTGTGTCGTGGAGTCCTACCGACCCCCTGGGACCGACCTGCGACTCGAGGCGCGGGCCGGTTCCGATCCCGGGAATCTGGGAGAGTGGTCGGTGGTCATCCCGGGCGGAGCACCGCATTTCGACGATGACGGAGCGCGTTACCTTCGATACCGGTTGACGCTGTCGTCCATCGATCGAACCGAGTCACCAACCGTTGAAACCGTTGGTTTCGACTGGGTCCCACCGCCGCCCCAACTTCGCCGGGCCGGGCGGCGGCTTCAACCGCAGCCCACACTTCTCACCGGCCTCCTGCCGCGGCCGCGGATGCAGGGTTGATGCCCGACACTCCTTCCGATCTCGACCCCTGCGGGTTTCGGTGAGGGAACCCGCTTATCCTGATGAAGGGCACAGGCACAGGGTACTGCCCTGCCTGGAGCCGGAAAAGGAGCGGCACGCCATGACGCAGGCCCGAATCACAGGACTCTCAGCGATACTCATGCTGGCCTTCCCGGCCAGCCTCCTCGCGGCCGGGGCAGGCCCCTCCATCGCCGGGCCGCCGGAGACGGTGCACCATCACGCGCGGGAGGCGGAGGCCCATCGTGCGTTGGTGGAGCGGCTCGAGGCACGAGGATTGGTTGCCGACGACAGCTGGGCGCCGCTGCTGGGCCCGTCGCCCATCGACGTCGTCCACTACGACCTGAACCTGCACGTGGACGTCAGCCGCCAGGTGCTCGCCGGATCCGTCGAGGTCGACGTGGTGGCGGTGGACGACGGTCTCACCGCGGTGACACTTGACGCCGACCAGGGCCTCAGAGTGCTCTCGGTCGTGCTGATCGATGATGTTGACTTCCCCGATGATGGGCCGCGCCCGCTCGACCATATCCACTCCGAGGACCAGCTGACGATCAACCTCCACCGGCCGCTCGCCGCCGGTGACCGAATCGGCCTGATGATCACCTACGGCGGCAGGGGGGGACGTGGTGGGCGCGGGGTCAACTGGGACACCCACGGCGCGGACGTACCGGTCATCCACACGCTCTCCGAGCCGTTCGGCGCGCGCCTGTGGTGGCCCTGCAACGACCGGCCCGACGACAAGGCCACGGTCGACCTCGCGGTGACCACGCCGGCGGGGCTCACGGTCGCGTCCAACGGCCTCGAGGTCGGGCGGGAGGAGCATCCCGACGGCACGGCGACCACGTCCTGGAGCTCGCGCTATCCGGTCTCCAGCTACCTGGTGGCGATGAACATCAGCGATTACGTACGCTCCGAACAGGAGTACGAGGCCCAGGACGAATCATCCATGCCGGTGGTGCTGTACGCCTACCCCGAGCTCGCCGACCAGGCGGTCAGCGACCTGGAGATGACGTCGGAGCTCGTCGCCGGTTTCGCCAGCGTGTTCGGCGAGTACCCGTTCGTCGAGGAAAAGTACGGCAACTGCATCACGCCGTTCGGCGGCGGCATGGAGCACCAGACCCTGACCAGCATGGGCGCGAGCCTCGTCGGCGGCGACCGCATCATATGGTTCAACGCGCACGAACTCGGCCACCAGTGGTGGGGCGACTGGGTGACCCTCGCCGACTGGCGTGAGCTGTGGATGAACGAGGGGTTCGCCGTGTTGTGCGAGTGGCTTCTCGCCGACTTCCTCGGACCCGAGGTCCTCGCCGAGGTGATCCTCGGATCGGACCGGCTGGGGTACTTCATCGGTCCGGCCTACGACAACCCGGTGCCATTCTCGTCCACGGTCTACCGCAAGGGTGCGTGGATCGTGTACATGCTGTGGACCATGCTCGGCGATGACATACTCCCGGCACTCGCCGAATACCGGGAAGCCTTCGCCGGTGGCAACGCAACGACCGAAGGCCTGCGCGCAGTCATGGAGGAGGTCTCCGGGACCGACCTGGAGTGGTTCTTCGACCAGTGGGTCTACGGGGTCAACCGCCCGCGCTATCAGTACAGCTGGTCAACCGGCGCGAGTTCGACGGTGGAGCTCACCGTCCATCAGAAGCAAACCAACGCTCCACTGTTCCTCATGCCGATGGTGGTCGAGATCACCACCGCAGCCGGCGAAGAGGTGCACACGGTGATGGTCGAGGCCCTGGAGCAACAGACGATCACGATTCCCGTCGAGGCCACGCCGACCCGGGTGGTGCTCGATCCGTACTTGATGGTGCTGTGCGAGAACGGGCCGACGTCGGCGCCCGACCTGGACTTCGGACCCGACTACCCCGGGCCGTTCGACGGTGGGGTTGTCGACGTTGGCGGCGAAGCCACGATCACCGTACCGCTCAGCAACCTCGGCGGTTCCGATCTGGTGATCTCCGAGATCAACCTCACCGATGGGTCGTCCTTTACATTGCTGTCGCCGACAGAGCTGCCGGTATCGCTTGCGCCCGACGAGACGTTGAATCTCGAGATCGACTTTCGGCCCGACGAGGTCGGCACTGTGTCGGAGAGGGTGCACATCGTCAGCAACGACCCGTCGCGCGACGGTTCGTCGTACGTCCCGGTCGTCGGCATCGGTGCAATTGCCCCCGAGCCCAGGATCGTTGCTCAGGCCGAGCTGGTTTTCGGTCAGGTGCCCGTGGGCGGTGCCTCCGAGCTCATGCTGGAGCTGAGAAACGACGGCGGCAGCGATCTGGCCCTCAGCGCCTCGCTTGCGAGCGGTGACTTTCACGTGGCCGGACTGGTGCCGGCCACCCTCGCGCCGGGCGACCACGCGCTGCTGCCGATTCGAATGGCGCCCGCGTCTGTCGGCGCGCTCAGCGCGATCTTAACCCTGCACAGCAACGACCCGACCAATCCGGAGTACCCGGTAACCCTCAGCGGGGAGGGTCTCGCGTCCGCGCGCATCGCCGTCGACCCCGGCGTACTGGACCTTGGCGTGGTGGAAGGCCATGGCCACGCTTCGCTGCAAGTTTCCAACCGAGGGGGCGCGGAGCTTGTCATCTCGGCGCTGGAGGTGGACTCACCGCTGTCCACGGGCGCCCCGCCGCTCCCCGCATTGCTGCCTCCGGGTGCGAGCCTCGACCTGGAGCTCATCGTCGACGGGGACGTGAGCGGCCTCGTGCGGGCCTCGCTGCGGATCCTGAGCAACGATCCCACGCTGCCGTGGGCTGTGGTGCCTGTGCACGCGCACCTCGCCGCGGACTCGACGTGGCGCCTGGACTTCCCGGCTGTGGCGCGCACACCAGGCCTGGCAGGTGCGCAGTGGTTCAGTGACGCAGTGCTCCTCAACCCGTCGGCGGAGCCTGCCGCTGTCGATCTCGCCCTCTTGCCGAGCGGAGGTGACGCAGAGTCGGGGGGATATGCTGTCACCTACTCGGTACCGGCGCGCCACCAGCGCGTGCTGCGCGATGTCGTGTCCGCGCTGGGGCAGACCGGAGCAGGGGGCCTCGAGGTCCACACCACCTCACAGGGTGTGATGGGCGTGTCGCGGACGTACTCCGCCGGCGAGGACGGCACCTTCGGCCAGCACATCGCCGCGGTAACGCAAGAGCATGCGCTTGTCGATGGGAGCCAGTACCTGCTGCTCGGCCTTGCCGGCAACGACGGCTTCCACACCAACCTCGGGGTGCTCAACCTGGGCGCGACAACAACACGGGTCGACTTCGAGCTGCACGACAGCTCCGGGGCACTCCTCGGAACGGTCAGGGTCAGGGCTCCAGCGAGGGGCTTCGCGCAGACCAACGAAGTCTTTGCGCCCCTCACCGGAGACGCGATCAAGGGCGGATACGCGATCGTCTCCACCGGTGCCGCGGACGCACGCTTTCTGGCCTACGCGTCGGTGGTCGATGACAGCTCGCACGACCCCACATTCATTTCGCCGATTTCCCTGGCCGACACCGCAACACCCCTCGCGACGATCGTGCCGGTGGTGGCTTCGAACTCGGGGTTGAACGGTACGTTGTGGAGCTCGGAGGTGTCGGTGGTCAACCTCGGCGGAAGCGACACTGACGTCACGCTCGAGCTCCACCCTGCGGACGGCGGCGAGGCGAGCACAATCACGGTCGCGATCGGCGCAGGGGAATCGCGGTTCATGCCCGACATCGTCAGCACGACCTTCGACAGCACAGGAACCGGCTGGCTTCGCCTGACCTCTCCGCAGAGCGAGCTGCACGTCAGCAGTCGGACTTTCAACGATGATCCGAGCGGGACGTACGGCCAGTTGGTTCCCGCGACCGCCGTCGCCGACCTGTTCACGTCGGACGACGTCGTCGTACTGCCGGGGCTGCGCTCGGCCGACGGCTTCCGCACCAACCTCGGCGTGACCTCCGTCGCAGACGTCGCGACTCATGTCGAGGTGACCGTGTTCGGTGTCGACGGCGATGAGGTCGGCACACTGCGGGTCCGGTTGCCGGCGCGCTCTTTCGTGCAGGTCGGACGGTTGCTGCAGAACCGGCTCGGCATCGATGGATGGGCCTGGGCCACGCTCTCGAGTGACGACTCGGAGGCGCTGTTCACGGCGCACGCCTCGGTGGTCGACGGCACCACGGGAGACCCGGCCTTCATCCCTGCGGTCGCCATGTCCGACTGATACGGCCGCCGGGCTCCCGTCTCCGCCGTGACGTGCCGACACGAGGCGCGGAGGGCGGAGCGGTAGGCCTGCCGACGATGCGGTACATATACAATTGTCTGCCTGGTACAGGTCAGGCGGAGATCGTCGATGAATCTCGTCTCTCTCGGGTGGAACCAACGCTGCGATCAGCTATTCGAGGTTTTTCAAGGCCGCGGTCTGATCGCGGCACGCGTCGTCGCCGATGGCCGTGAACCCGTCACAGTCGAGACCGAAAATGGCAGAAGTGCGGCCGTGGTGGCCGGTCGACTGGACGAGTCGGGCGAGCTCGGCCTCCCCGTGATCGGCGACTGGGTGGCGGTCGATGCGGCCGAGGCCACTCCGGTCATCCGGGCGGTTCTCCCTCGCTCGACCGCGCTCGCGAGGCGCCGTCCCGGTGCCGCTGAACGCATCCAGGTGCTGGCGGCAAATGTCGACACCGTGGTCCTGGTGGACTCGCTCGACCGTGGGCCCAACCGGCGTCGCATCGAACGCGGCGTGGCGCTGGCCTACGACAGCGGAGCCACGCCCGTGGTCGTCCTCTCCAAGGCGGATCTCTGCGACGACGTCGCGGCGGCCGAGGCCGAGGGTCGGCTCGCAGCTCCGTTTGCCGACGTGTTGGTGGTGTCGGCGCTCGACGGGTCGGGTGCCGAGGCCCTCGGCGATCTCCTGGCATCGGGCACGACGGCAGTCTTTCTGGGACCTTCCGGGGCGGGCAAGTCGACCCTCATCAATCGCCTGCTCGGCGAGGATCGGCTCGAGACCGGCGCGGTGCGAATGGGAGACCACAAAGGCCGCCACACCACGACCCGCCGCCAGTTGGTGCAGCTCCGCTCGGGAGCCTGTCTGATCGACACACCGGGCATCCGCGAACTCGGACTGTGGCTCGACGCAGAAGCGGTGGAAGCCGCCTACCCCGATCTCGAGCGATTCGCGGCGGATTGCCGGTTCCGAGACTGCCGCCACGAATCCGAGCCCGGGTGCGCTGTGCGCGCAGCGGTCGAGACCGGAGAGCTCGCTGCCGAACGCCTGGACGGGTACCTCAAGCTGCGACACGAGGCCGAGGCACACGAATTTCGTCGCAGCACCCATGAGGTCAGGGCACACGAGCGCAGATTCTCCCGCCTCGTGCGCAACATGAAGAAGATCAAGGGGAGTTAGGAGGCGGCCGTCAGCGAAAGTTGACTGGCCGTTTGCGAGACCACGGAAGGACAGCCGCCACGAGGAGCCAGACACTCACTGTGAAAAGCCGAGCGATGGTCCATCCGGGATGAACGTCGGACCTCGCAGTCAACCCGTGATCCTCCCAGGCTGTCGCGAGTGCGAATACGATGCACCCGCACCACGTCGCCACGATCCCCAGCCCGGCGTTTCGTCGAGTGTGTGTCGTCTCCATGCACCAGTCGTATCTCTCCGGCCTCGGCGGCCCAATGGGAGCCACCTTTCGCACTGTGGGACACCGCGGGGCCCGAAATGGTGTCGGCGGTCAGGTCGATGGTGCCCAGCTCACGGTCCCTCGCTCAGGCGACAGCGCTCTTCTCCTGGCAGAGATGAACGTCCCGCTGGGGGAACGGAATCGAGCAGCCGGCCGCCTCCAGGCCCTCCTTCAGCTGCTTGGTGAGGTCGAAGTACACGGTCCAGTAATCGTCCGGTACACACCACGGGCGCATGATCAGATCGACCGAGGAATCGCCGAGGTTTGAGACCGCGATCTGAGGGGGAGGTTCGGACAGCACCTTGGGGTGAGCGGTCACGATCCCCTCGATGGTCTTCATGGCCACCACGATGTCGTCGGTGTGCGAAATACCCATCACCATGTCGAAGCTGCGGGTTTCGTTGCCGTCGTAGTTGACGATCGTGCCCGAGAATCCTTGTGAGTCTGGCTGGATGATGCGTTTGTTGTCGAGGCTGTTCATGGTGGTGGTAATCATCCCGATCGCGACCACCTTGCCGAGCTCGCCGTCGACCTCGACCAGGTCACCCACTTTGAAGGGCCGGAACACCAACAGCATCAACCCGGCGGCGAAGGTCGACAGAGTGCCCTGGAGCGCCAGGCCGATGGCCGGGCCTGCGGCGCCCAGCACGGCGGCGAACGATGCGGTGGGGATGCCGAAGATCCCAATCACAGCGATCACCACGAAGGCAACCACAAGGTAATAGGAACTCATGCTTAGTCCAGCCACTACTCTCCTTTGGATTGGTGTTTTAGATAAAAAAGCCATCGTAACGGTATTTACCGCCAGAGGGGCTATGATAAAACC
>JBFELO010000206.1:0-6924 GCA_041552055.1 Candidatus Sulfomarinibacteraceae bacterium
CAGTAATCGGAACCCACGGCCCCGTCGTTGGACAGTGTGAAGGCTCCGTTCGACGGCTTGCCGAAGATCCGCGTCATGGGGTGGAATCCCATCCTGAGCGACTCCCAGTCTCCGTTGCTCACCGCACCCGGTCCGGTCAGCACGGCGATCGGCCGGTCGTAGTAGGTGGCGGGGTTGCCGGGGATCGTGAACAGCCGGGCCGTGTGGGTCGCGTGCGGCACCATGTCGTAGTGGTCGTCGGGGTCGCCTCGGACGTCGAAGGATACGGCGGCGATCCGCTCGTCGAACAGCAGGCTGTACCCGGAGTGCGCCTCACGCATGTCTCCGCCGGTGTTGTACCGGAAGTCGAGGATCAGGCCCGTGGTCTCGTGGTCGAACATCAGTGCGTGGATGGCGTCGTAGAACTGCCGGCTGATCTGGTATTCGTCTTCCCAAGACCACGATGCAACGTAGATGTAGCCGATCCGGGTTCCCTCCACGACGCCCCAGGTGACGTAGTCTTCGATCCAGAAGTCCGGCATTGGTACGCCCGGCACCGGAATCTGCTCGTTGCCCCAGATTCGCCCAGACTGGTGCCGCAGCTCCGACGTGGGCAGGTGGACAATCTCGCCGGTCCGGTACTTGACCACGTCGATGGTCTCGAACAGGTGCCAGTTGAGCCCGGCGCTCATCAACAGGCAGTGCTCCATCGACGCGTCGGTGCTGCCGCACACCCACCCCAGGTGGACCGGCAGCTCGGCGTCGAGCAGTCGACGGTAGAGCTCCTTCCACGGCACGCCGTCGTAGCCGAGCACGACGTCGCCCGGCTCGAGCCCGAGCACGTGGTCCGGGAGTGCCCGGTAGACCAGCAATGTGTCATCCGGCAGCGGCGTCAGGGCGGCACCGAACCTCGAGTTGTCCATCCAGGCGCCGATGGCGAAGAGTGGAATACCGGGTTCGGGATAGGTGCCCCAGTTGACCAGGCGATCGATGAAGAAGGTGTGCCCATCCATCAACGCGAGCGAGAACTGGTTGAGGATCGCTGCGAACCGGCCGCGGCTGACACCGGCGGCGATCTCGGGCCGGTAGCGGTCGCGGATCTCCTCGAGATCGACGTCGAGGTTGTGGAACGCGCCGTACTCCTCGTCGATCACGGTCCAGAGCTGATCGAAGAAGTCCAGGAAGTCCTCTGAACCAGGTCCCCAGGTCTCGTCGATGAGCTCCGCCCACTCCTCGTCCGAGGTGAGCCCGAAGATCTTGGGCTCGGCGGTCGGCGCCGGTGCCCCCTCGTCGACCGGAGCCGTGCGCTCGTGCAGCTCGAGGTACGGCCGGTACGCCTCCAAAATGCTCTGCCCCCAGCACGGCGCGGCCACGCCGGCCACCAGCACGAGCAGAACCGAGAGTCCCAGGAGTGCGATCCACCTCTGCCGTCGTCCCATGTCTCCCCCTCGCCACCGTGGCGCTGTCTGGATCATACGGATTTCCGATGCCCGTGTTCGTCCGAGGCCCCGCTCTCCAGGCGTGTTTGACCGCGCGCCGCGGCACCCTTCTTTCTTGGATAAGCGACATCAGGGTCCTCGAACCACAGACCTCGCCGTGCGAAATCGTCGTAACGTCGAAACCGCGTCGCGGGAGCGCATGCTCGGCGCGGGTTGGGCCGTTTGCCCGGCGCCACCTCGGCTTTCTGAGATCGAAACTCTGTTTGAATTTCTTGACGGAGATCAAGGACGATCCGAGGCCTCCGACCGATCATGTTCTCCGCGGCGTCCTGCCGGAAACCACCACGAGGTGACATCATGAGCGAGCTCATCGACAATCGGGCCCAGCGAATCCGCACGCTGAAGGAGATCATCCAGGAGCTGCACCGCGGCGCCGACCCCGACGAGGTGCGGGGCACGCTGCGATCGCTGGTCCGGGAGACGACCTCGTCCGAGATCGCGGCGATGGAGCAGGAGCTGATCGCGGGCGGGATGCCGGTGGAGGAAGTGCAGAGCATGTGCGACCTGCACAGTCAGGTGCTGCGAGAGGTCCTGGTCGAGCCGGTACAGATGGCTCCCCCACCGGGACACCCGCTCGACACGTTTGAACGCGAGAACCAGGCCCTCGCCGAAGTCGTCGCCGAGTTTCGCGCGCTCGCGGCCGACCTGGAGACACCGCCCGACCTCGTGGCCTGGCGCGACACGCTCGGTCGGCTGATGGATGTCGAGAAACACTATCAGCGCAAGGAAAACCTGCTGTTTTCGTGCCTCGAACGACACGGGATCACCGGGCCATCGAAGGTCATGTGGGGCAAGGACGACGAGGCTCGGGAGCTGCTCCATGCACTCGAGGAGAGCCTCTCGCTCGAGGCCATGTCCGCAGACGAGGCGTCGCTGGTGGCCGAAACCCTGGTCGAGCCAGCGCTCGCCGCCATCGAGGAGATGATCACCAAGGAGGAGAGAATCCTGCTTCCGATGTCTCGCGAAACGCTCACCGACGACGAGTGGGGCGAGATCTGGCAGGAGTCGCCTCGGTTCGGCTTCTGCCTGGTCGAGCCGCGCAACGGCTACCGCCCGCCCACATCGAAGGAGCCGACGAAGACCGCCGATCTCCCGCACGGTGCAGCCGTGGTATTCCCCACCGGCGCGCTCGACTTCGAGCAGCTGCGAGGGATCTTCGGCGTCCTTCCCGTCGATCTCACCTTCGTCGATGCCGACGATCGCGTGCGCTTCTTCTCCGAGGGCCCAGACCGGGTGTTCGAGCGCAGCAAGGCGATCCTCGGCCGCAAGGTGCACCACTGCCACCCGCCCAAGAGCGTGCACATCGTGGAAGAGATCGTGTCGAGTTTCCGCGATGGAGAACGGGACGTGGCCGAGTTCTGGATCCAGCTCCATGGGAAGTTCGTCCACATCCGTTACTTCGCGGTCCGCGACGATGACGGGGCCTACCGGGGAACGCTCGAGGTCACCCAGGACCTGACTCGGCTGCGCGAGCTGGAGGGTGATCGACGCCTGCTGCAGTGGGAGGAGGGAGCCGCATGAACCGCTCCCGACCGATCACACCGGAGACCAGGGTCGCCCAGTTGCTCGAGGCCTACCCTGAGCTGGAGCGGGTACTGATCGAAGCTGCACCGGCCTTCAGCAAGCTCACGAACCCGGTCCTGCGCCGCACAATCGCCCGGGTCACCACCCTCGCCCGGGCGGCCGAGATTGCCGATATCCCGGTCCGGGATCTCGTCGGCCGGCTCCGCGAAGCGGCGGGACTCGAAAGCGACGACTCCGACACGCCGAGTGATTTCGAGGACGCGGCAGAGGCCGAGGGGCCCGTCCCCTGGGTGGACGCCGCGCGGGTTCGGTGGACCGTGGACGCCGACCAGTTGCTCGAGGACGGTCAGGAGCCTATCTCCGAGGTCCTGAAGAGGGCGAATTCCCTCGACGGCGACGATCTGGGGCTCATCCGCAGCTCGTTCCGTCCGGCACCGCTGCTCGAGCTCCTGGAGAGCCAGGGCTTCCGAACCGCTGCGGTCCGCTCCGAGCGCGGATTCGCGACCTTCATCGGCCTGCTGACCTCGTCTGAATCTGACGTCCAATCGGAGTGACCGACCTCCGCCCGGGGTCGGTGTGTCGTCACTGACGGTACAGCTGAATCCTGTCCGACGGCACCCGTCGTGCCAACCGCTCCATGGTCTCCCCCACCCTGGGCATGATCTCGGCCTTGTCGAGGGTCAGGAGCTCGCGGTCACGCATCAGTACCTTGCCGTTGCACAGCACCGTTTGTACGTCCGAGGAACGGGCCGAGTAGACCAGGTTGGCGGCCGGGTCGTGCTGCGGCTGGTTGTGGGCCCCGCTCAGGTCGATCAGGATCAAATCTGCCAGAAAGCCGGGAGCCAGCCGCCCGAGATCGCCGGGAAGCCCGAACACGCGGGCGCTCTCCATAGTGGCGACGGTCAGCGCCTGGCCGACCGTGAGATCCCGTGGGTCGCCGCTTTCGTGCTTGGCTACCAGCGCCATCAGCCGCAGCGACTCGAACAGGTCCAGCGTGTTGTTGGACACCGGCCCATCGGTCGCCAGTCCCACCGGCACCCCCGCTTCGCGCAGCGCCGCCACCGGGGCCGCCCCCATGGCCAGCTTGAGGTAGGTCTTGGGGGCGTGGGCCACGCCGCACGGCCGCTCCGCCATCAGGGCGATGTCCTCGGGAGTGGCGCCGCAGCAGTGGGCCAGGATCGTCGGCCGACCCAGAACCCCAGTGTCGGCCAGCACCTGGATCGGCGTCCTGCCGTGCGCCTCGAGGCTGGCGCGCGTCTGATCGGCGGTCTCGGCGGCGTGGATGTGGATGCCGAGATCCAGCCGTTCGGCCTCGCGCACCACCGCCGAGAGGAATTCGTCGTGGCAGGTGTACGGCGCGTGCGGTGCCAGCCAGGTGGTGATGCGACCCCCGGCGGCACCGCTGTAGGTCTCGGCAAAAGAGGCCGTACGCTCGATCCCGGCGGTGCCCTGATTCCCGAACACCGCCCAGCCGAGCGCGGCCCGCGTTCCGGCCCTCTCCACCGCCTCGGCTGCTCGGTCCATGTGGAAGTAGTGGTCGGCGACCGACGTCACGCCGGCCTCGATCATCTCGGCCAGGCCCAGCTGCATGCCCCAGTAGACGTCGTCCGCGGTGAGGTTGCTCTCGAGCGGCCAGATGTAGTCGTTGAACCAGGTCGCGATGTCGACGTCCTCGGCGAGGCCGCGGAAGAGGCACATCGGGACGTGGGCGTGGGTGTTGACCAGTCCGGGCATGGCCAGCAGCCCCCGCCCCTGGATGATCTCCAGGTCCTCGGCCTGCCCCGTTTCTCCGGTCGGTCGCACGTCCGCGATTCGACTGCCGCGGACCAGAATGTCCTGGGCGCGAAGCACCTCGCACCGATCATCCGCGCAGCTGAGCACGTCCACCTGCTCGATGAGCATTCCGTCCATGATTGCGCATTGTCGTTCAGGTACCGGCCCCGTGCAAGGACCCCTGTCTCACCTACCGACCGGCAGAGCCAGCCGCCAAAAACCCGATCACGTACCCGTCGTATCCATCACATAGGCGATCAATGCACGCCCGTCCGACGGCCCGCGGTCGCGGTGGGACGGCGGTCCGGGCCCCCAGGTGCAGACTTCCGGCTGACGACCGAGGAGGCAACATGAATCCGAACACCGGCCTCGACGGATGGGACCGAAGAGCTCTTGTCGCGCTGGGGCTGCGTGGTCTCGCCCTGGCCTCGCTCCCGCCGTGCATTCTGCTCGATCCAACACGGTCTTTCGCAATGCCGGCCGAGGGCGATCCAGAGATCGAGGCTCTGGTGCGCCCCGAAACCCTGTTCGCCGGCATCCGCAGACCGATTTCGGACCGGAAGGAGTTGGAGCCACGGATCGCAGTCCTCGAGAAAGCGTGCGGCTCGAAGATCTCGGGCCCCCTGACGCACATCTTCAGATTCGACACCCCGGTGGAGGGGTTCGACTCCGAGATCGGCTTTCCGGTCTCGGAGCCGGTGACCACCGAGGGGGTCACGACCCACACGCTGCGATCGATGCACTTCTATTCGGCGGTGCACGAAGGGCCCACAGACAGTCTGCGCGAGACCATCGGACTGCTCTACCGGCGCTTGTACGAGGCCGGCCTGTCGGCGGAGCTCGAGCTCGTCGAGGTCTACCACGATCGCAATCTCGAGCGCCCCGCCGAGTCGAGGACCCAGGTCATGGCGTCGTTCCTGGCGTGGCCGGAGGTCTACCGGGAACAGCTCGTCCGAGCGCTCGGAAACGAGAAGGCCCGTGCGATCTGGCAGGGCGGCGAGCGGATCACGCCGTACACCCAGGTCGACGAGCGGTGCGCCTGGGTGGCCGCGTCCATCGACCGGCTCAAGGCGAGCACCTCGGTCGATCAGCAGTTCGACATCCTGTCGCGGGTCGCTCTGATCCGGCCGCAGGAAGACGTGATGCAGTACAAGGAGGTCTACGCCCGGGAAAAGGACATGGCCGCGGTCTTTCGCGCCCAGCACGAGAAGATGTCCAAGACCCGGTTCGGCAGCTTCGCGGATCCGCCGACCTTCGACGGCAAGGTCCTCCACGTCAGCAAGCCGCCCTACAACCGAGAACGCTACCTGGCAGCGGAGACACAGACGGACCGGCGCAAGGCGTACTGTTTCTGCAGCCTGGTCCGGGAGGCGTCGGACCCACACATCGACCCGATCTTCTGCTACCGCGCCGCCGGCTGGGCGCGGCAGCTCTACGAGCCCATCCTCGAGGTCGAGTTCGAGCGGTGCCTCATCACCCATTCGATCCTCAAGGGCGACCCTTTCTGCGCCTGGGATTACCATCTCGCCTGACCACGGGTCGGAGGTCGGCTCTGGCACCTGCCGACACCGGGCGCTGTGATTCCGACTTGGGCGCGCTCAGTCTGCCGGCTGTTCGGCTGGCGCCAGTCGCGGTGGTGACACGTCGGCTGACTCCGTTTATCCGGCGCTATTTCCCACGAACACACATGCCGAAGTCCGCGAAACGAACGTCGACGAGGACTGCAGCAAGAACGTCTGCTGAACCGACTCGCCTCACATGTGGACGTCGCCGCGACGTTGACCGTTGTCGGACCTACCCTCGCTGTTGCGCCTTTGCCCTCTTCGCTGCGAAGCCGATCCAGGCGAGCGCGATGAGCGACCCAGCACAGGTTACGACGCCGATACGCATTCCGGGAGGGACAAAGCGCAGCTGAACGCGTGACACGCCGGACGGCACGACGACGCCAAGGAACGCACTGTTGATCGTCCATGTGTTCAGCGCGAGTCGACCCGATCTGGCGACCCAACCATCGGGCTGTGGCAGCGACGTCGCCAAGAGTTTTTCCCCTACCGGTGGCACGCGGAGATCGACGCTTCCCGGCGACTGGCTTTCGACACGCACCGCGCGCGGACGCCACGGCTGTTCGTCGGGTCGCCATCCTTCGGCG
>JBFELO010000207.1:0-6861 GCA_041552055.1 Candidatus Sulfomarinibacteraceae bacterium
AAAGGGGGCGCAAAGAAAAACTCATAAGTTGTTTACCAAGCGAGTGATACCGTCCTTCATCAGGGGGACGCACCAGTTCAACAGATAACCGAGACGACAATCCTCCAGCCGCAGATAGGTGAGAAGCTGGGCAGTGTGAATTGGCAGGACCCTTTCGACGGCCTTGTTCTCAATGATGACCGCGTCGTTCACCAACATGTCGATCCGATAACCCACCGACACATTCAAGTCTCGATACGCGATGGGCAGCTCGACTTCACATCGAACATCGAGCTTTCTCGACCGTAGCTCATGGGCGAGACACACCTGGTAGGCGGACTCCAGGAGACCGGGTCCCAGCGCCCGATGAACGGTCAACGCCGCGTCGACAACCTCCCGCCCAACTTCTTCAAGTTCTTCGCGTGTCTTCTTTGCGTTCTTTGCGACTTTGCGGTTCTCACATGGCTCGCTCATGACCGCACCACCTGCGAGGGGTTGAACCCCGTGCGGCGGACGCGGCGGCCGAGGTCGACCTTGACGACGTCGTTTTCGATCCGGACGAGGTAACGGTCGAGAGGCCGCGGCGCCGGCGGGCCCAGCACGTCGCCGGTGATGTCGAAGGTGGAGGCGTGGCACGGGCATGCGAAGCGGCCCTTGTCGGCTCGCCATGGCACGGTACACCCCAGGTGGGTGCAGGTGCGATCCAGGGCCAGGAAGCCGCCGTCGTCCAGCCGCACCAGGTAGAACTTGCCGGCTGGAAAGGCGGTCACCGAGCCCGGCTCGAAGTCGTGGATCGGGCCGGCCACGAAGAGCGCTCCTGCGTCGTCCGTGGCTCTGCGGCGCGGCCGCAGGAACGAGGTGCCGACCCACACGAGCTCGGAGAGCGCCGCCAGCCCGAGGACGCCCCACAGCCATCTCAACACACGCCGACGATCCGATCTCGGATCGACTGCCTCGCGCCGCGATTGCCTCTCTCGATCCTCGGTCACTCCTTCATCCCTCTTCGTTTTCATCTCAAACGTTCCACGGCCACGTCAGCGCCATGCCCTCGCCCCGGAACCACACGCCGATCAGCGTCAGCACGGCAAAGGCCACCGCCATCAACACCACCACTGCCTGGACAGTCTCGTTGGTGGTGGTACCGAATCGCGCCTTGACCAGAGCTGCGAACCCGATCACCGCGGCGACGATCGCGGCCAGGGGCAGTGCGCCACCCGTGAACCAACCCGCCGCACCGCTGCCGAGCGCCTCGTCCGCGACCACCAGCAGCGGGGTCACGGCGAGCGCGACCACAGCGGCGACGCCGGCGGTGCGGCGCCCGGTCGGCGACAGGAACCACGCGCCCGAGGGCTCGTCATCCGACGTCAGGTACGGCAGCAGAACGAACCCCAGTGCGGCAAGCATCGGGATCACCACGACCGCGAACAGGGGGTGGAAGTGAATGAGCAGTTCCTGGAACCCGACGAAGTACCATGGCGCCTTGGCCGGGTTGGGGCTCATGCCGGGGTTCGCACGGTCGCCGAGCGGTGCGCCGAACGCGGCGGCAAGCACCACCACGATCGCGACGATGACCAGCGTCTGCGCGACCTCCCGCAGCAGCAGGTGGGGCAAGAAGTGCAGCTTCTCCCCCTCGTCGTCATCTGCCGGTCGAGCGGGGGGGACGACCACGCCGCCGGCCCGACGCACCCGCCAGAAATGAAAACCCATGAGGGCGATCAGCAGGACCGGCACGATCGTCGTGTGAACGGTGTAGAAGTTGATCAGGGTTTCCGGCCCGATCTCGGTCCCCCCCCGTACCACGCGCTGCAGCAGTGGCCCCACCCACGGCACGTACTCCAGCATTCCGGTGGAGATGGTGACCGCCCAGTAGGAGAGCTGGTCCCACGGCAGCAGGTAACCGGTGAAGTTGTTGGCGAGCACGCACAGCAGCAGCACCGAGCCGATGACCCAGTTGAACTGCCGCGGTCCGTGGTAGCCGCCGGTCAGGAAAACGCGTGCCAGGTGGAGCAGCACCACCACGACGAGCAGGTTGGCGCTCCAGTAGTGGACGGCCCGCACGAGGGCGCCGAAGGCGACCTGCCCTTGCAGGGCGACGATGGAGTCGAAGGCGACGCCGGGGACCGGCTGGTAGACCAGCATGGTCAGGATGCCGGTCGCGGCCATCACCGCCACCAGCACCAGCGATGACCCGCCGAGACCGAAGGTGTGGCTCCAGCGCAGGGTGCGCGCGGGCAGCAGCACGGGTCGGAGGTGGAGCAGGAAGGTGAACCTGGTCAGGGATGCGCGCTCGCGGTCGGAGCGCGCGACGATGGGGCGCGGAAACACCGACTGCCAGATCTGCCGGGCCAGGTTTCGGCGGCGCTGGGGAGCATCTTCCACTGCGGCAGGATTGTACCGGGTCCTACTCGACGCCCTTCGGGCGGCGTGGCCGTCGATTGGCGGCGAGCGTCCGCTTGCGCACGCGAGTGGCGGTCGGCGTCACCTCCGCCAGCTCGTCGCCGTCGATCCATTCCAGTGCGCGGTCGAGGCTCATGTCGCGCGGCGGTGCCAGCCGCAACGCCTCGTCGGCGCCCGCGGCTCGGATGTTGGTCAGTTTCTTTTCACGGGTCACGTTGACGTCGAGATCGTTGTCGCGAGCGTTCTCGCCCACGATCATCCCTTCGTAGACGTCGACCCCGGGAGCGACGAACAACGTCCCCCGAGGCTCGAGGTGGTACAGGGCGTAGGATGTGGTGCGCCCGGCCCGATCGGCCACCAGGGCACCGGTCACCCGGCCCGGTATGGGTCCCTGCCACCTTTCCCAGCCGTCGAACAGATGGTTGAGGATCCCGGTGCCGCGAGTGTCGGTGAGGAACTCGGAGCGGAATCCGATCAGACCGCGGGAGGGCACGCGGAACGATACCCGCGCCCGGCCGTGACCCGGATTGTGCATCTCTGTCATGATGCCTCTGCGGGTGCCGAGCTTCTGGGTCACGACTCCCACGTACTCCTCCGGGCAGTCCACCTGCACGATCTCCATCGGCTCGTGTCTGAGACCATCGATATCACGGGTGACGATCTCCGGTTTGGACACCGACAGCTCGAAGCCCTCACGCCGCATGGTCTCGATCAGGATCGCGAGCTGGAGTTCCCCCCGTCCAAGCACGTTGAACGAGTCGTTGGCGAGGATCTCGAGTCGGACGGCAACATTGTGGAGCGCCTCCTTCTCCAGCCGGGTGCGGATCTGACGGGCGGTCACGTACCGCCCCTCCCGACCGCCGAACGGGGACGTGTTGGCGGAAAAGACCATGGACATGGTCGGCTCGTCGACCGCGATCCGCTTGAGGGGTCGTGGATCCTCGAGGTCGACGAGGGAGTCACCGATGGACACCTCGTCGAGCCCGGCAAGGGCGACGATGTCACCGGCCACCGCACGCTCGACCTCGACCCGCTGAAGGCCCTCGTGCGAGTACACCACGCCGATATTGGCCCGCCCGACACCGTCCGCGCGGGCAATGCCGACGCTGGAGTTGGCGTCCAGCGTTCCGTTGACGATGCGGCCGATCGCGAGGCGGCCGAGGTAGTCCGAGTAGTCCAGGTTGGTGATCAGGAGCTGCAGCGGCCCCGATGGATCGCCGTAGGGGGCCGGCAAGGTGGCGAGGATCTCCTCGAATAGCGGCAGCAGGTCGCTCATCTCGCCGTCGATGCCGCGGCGACAGATGCCCTTGCGCGCGTCGGTGCAGAACACCGGGAAGTCGAGCTGGTCTTCGGAGGCGTCGAGGTCGATGAACAGGTCGTACACCTCGTCCAGCACCTGGCCGGGTCGGGCGTCGGTCCGGTCGATCTTGTTGAGCACCACGATCGGCGGCAGGCCGAGCTCGAGCGCCTTCGACAGCACGAACCGGGTCTGCGGCAGCGGCCCCTCCGCGGCATCCACCAGCAACAGCACGCCGTCCACCATCTGTAGCGTGCGCTCCACCTCGCCGCCGAAGTCGGCATGTCCAGGGGTGTCGACGATGTTGATCTTGACCCCCCCATACCGCACGGAGGTGTTCTTGGCGAGGATGGTGATGCCCCGTTCGCGCTCGAGGTCGCCCGAGTCCATGACCCTCTCGGCGACCCGCTGGTTGGCGCGGAAGACGCCGCTCTGCCACAGCATGGCGTCGACCAGCGTGGTCTTGCCGTGGTCCACGTGGGCGATGATCGCGAGGTTGCGGAAACGTTGTTCCGGCACGATGCTCCTTGTGCCCGCCGCGGCGGGGCGGTCGTTGTAGCACCAAGCGCCACCCGGGTCAATGGTCTCGCGGCCGGTTGTCTGACGGAAATGGGGAATGCCCAGCGTGCGCGGTGCGTCGTGAAACGGAATCGCTGCGAGGCACGAACGAGTACTGCCGGTGACATCGCGCGGCAAACCGTGAAACGGTACACGGTGCTTTCCTTCCTCTTCATGACGGTCGCGGTGGCTGCGGTCGTGTGGTCGGCGCAGCCGCCGCCCGCTCGCGAATTGGAGGACACTGCCAGGAAGTGCACTCGGCAGGGCAAGCGCACGATGATGTTGAACCTGCTTTTGTCTCACGACACATCCCTCGAGGGGGCGGGACAGATCCCGGAGATGTTGGCGAGATCCGGTTGAGACGGGAGGGTGACGGAAGACCCTGGGAGAGCGCCCGACAGGTTGCGCGCGTGAAGATGGCGAAAATCGTGAGGGAGTTCTAAGATATGCGGGCTATACAGCTGAAAGGAGAGTGGGTATGAAGAAAGCAAGCTTGACTAGGGCCGGGGTGTCGGCAGTTCTGGTCGTCTTCAGTGCGCTGCTCTTTGCGGTTCCGGCGGTCGCGCAGGACGAGGCGGAGCCGCAGAAAGTCGGGGTGAAAGGCGAGTTCGTCCGTTACGGCTACAACGACGAGGGCTGGGTGGTGATCGGGTATCGGGCGGCCAACGAGTCGGTTGGCAAGGAGTGGTTGCTGCTGGACGTGGGGATCACCCTGATAAAGGGTGTCAAGAACCAGAAGTTGACCCCCGATGAACTGTCGGTGATCGCTCCCGACGGGGGCGTCATCCCTCTGGCGAGCCAGCAGGAGTACGCAGCGGCAGCCGGGTCCCTGGCCGGGCTGGAGCAGAAAGCGAACAAGATGGGCGACTCCATCAACTACTTCCCGCCCGGTACGAATCAGCCGTGTCGAATCGGGTTCTTTACCAGCACCGCACAACCGAATCGTGGGCAGGCTTGGGAAACCGTCGAACTGAGCTGGGAGCGAGCGTGCGTCGGCCGGGTGTACTTCCAGGTTCCCGGCGGCATCCAGTACGGGCGGTACTTCCTGGACGTGAAGTTCGACGGCAGCTCCGTCCAGGCGCCGTTCCTGATCATGACCAAGGAGGAGCTCAAGGAGAACAAGAAAAAGTTCAAGGAGCTCGAGAAAGAGGCGAAGAAGCAGGCGAAGCAAGGGGGCTGACGCGGTCGAGCACGATTCGTTCAGGAACGACCAACTACAAAGGCACGAAGATACGATAAGGTCTCGCCGCAGATCGCGCAGATGATCGCAGATGGGAGAACACTGGCCACAGATCACACAGATCCCCCTCCCGCCCAGGAAAACCGCAAAGACGCGAAGACGCGAAGAGGACAGCTGAAGACAGAAATCTGTGGTCGGTCCAGCACCGGCGCCAGTGCCGTCCAGACGACGAATCTCACTCCGCGATTGCCTTCTTTGTGTCTTCGTGCCTTGGTGGTTTCTTCGGGCGGGCGGATCTGCGCCCATCTGCGTCATCTGCGGTTTCTCCACTGGGCGCGTGGGGGACTTGATCCTTGTACCTTCCTCCCTGCTCCTGGGTGGGTGGGGGATTACAGTTTCACCAGCATTTTCCCGACATTCGCGCCGCTGAACAGCCCGAGAAACGCCTCGGGTGCGTGCTCGATGCCCTCGTACACCGTCTCTCTCGACTTCACACGGCCGTCGGCGATCCAGCCGGCCATGTCCTTTCGGAAGTCGGCGTAGCGGGTCATGTGATCGGAGACGATGAAACCTCGCAGGGTCAACCTCTTCGTGATGGCGACGATCATTGACCGCGGGCCCTTCGGTGGGATGGTGGCGTTGTACTGGTCGATCATGCCGCACAGTACCACCCGGCCGAAGTTCTTCATGTGCATGAGCGCAGCCTCGAGGTGGTCGCCGCCCACGTTGTCGAAGTAAAGGTCGAAGCCGTCGCGGGCCACGGTCGGGAGGTACCCCATGAGGTTGCCGGCCGTCTTGTAGTTGTAGGCCGTATCGACGCCCACGTCATCGGTGAGCCACGCCACCTTTTCGTCGGAACCGGCGCTGGCCACGACGGTACAGCCTTGGATCTTGGCGATCTGACAGGCGACCGAGCCCACGGCCCCTGCAGCACCGGAAACGAACACGTGATCCCCCTCGCCAAGCCCACCGATCTCGAGCATCCCTACCCAGGCGGTGAGCCCCGGCATGCCGAGGGTTCCGAGATAGGTCTGGGGTGGTGCGAGCGAGGGGTCGACCTTGGTGAGACCGACGTCCGAGCTCACGAAAGCTTCCCGCCATCCGAGATGGTTCAATATGTGATCACCCTCGGCGAAGTCGGGGTGGGCCGACGACTCCACGACTCCGACCGCCCCCCCGTCCATCGGCTGGTCGAGCTGGAACGGTGGCACGTAGCTCGGGCGGTCGTACATCCGGCCGCGCATGTAGGGATCGACCGACATCCACAGGTTGCGCACCCGCACCTCGCCCTCGGACGGCTCGGGCACCTTCGTCTCGACGAGCTCGAAGTCGTCGACCGTGGGCACCCCCTGGGGGCGGTTCTTGAGGTGGATTTCGCGGCTGGTCAGCTCGGGCATGGGATCCTCCAATCGCGTCGGAAGGTCATGGTCGCACGGAGGTGGCGTGGGAA
>JBFELO010000208.1:0-6797 GCA_041552055.1 Candidatus Sulfomarinibacteraceae bacterium
CGCCGGCGACGCCATCACCCTCGTGATGATGGTTCCTGCACCGTTGAAGTCGATCGCCGATCAGGTGATTCGGTCAGCGAGTTCCGTCGCGGCTAACCTCGCGGAGGGCCACGGCCGCGAGACGACGAACGACGCGGCTACAATGACCTATGGCCTCCGACAACCGCTTGCCGCTGGTGATCTTCGCGGTGCTCGTCTTGCTCGTGGGGGCGCCCGTAGCCTACAGGGTGGCGCGAGAACAACTGCGACCGCGCCTCGTCGAGGTGTGTGTCGTGACCTCCTCCGGCGAGGACCCCACCTTTCGCAGCGGTCCCCGCTCGGTGCCGCCCGGCCACGACGTGGAAGTCGCGGCCGCCCTGCGCCTCAAGCGCCTCTGGCGCCGGTCGACCTGGTTGGCACCGGCGCCGCGGCTCGAGATTCGTGGTCGCGAGGTCGAGCACGTGCAGTCGGCCATCTGGCCTGACACGACACGATCTGTGCGCGTCTTCTGGTTCACCGTCGAGAGCACCAACGTCGGCGGAACGCTGGCGGCCGACAACGCAGCGAGGAGGCTGCAGTACAGAAGCTTCCTGGCTCCCGAGATGGGTCGAGATCTGCTGGCCACGAGATATCCGGAGGCGCACAACGACGATCACCTCGGGCCACAGCCCGACACCACGCCGATCGACGCCGGC
The DNA here is from genome assembly GCA_041552055.1 of Candidatus Sulfomarinibacteraceae bacterium. GTDB lineage: Bacteria > Acidobacteriota > Thermoanaerobaculia > Thermoanaerobaculales > Sulfomarinibacteraceae > JBFELO01. The sequence continues at coordinate 675 of JBFELO010000208.1, forward strand.
ACCCTTCGCTTCTACGCCCGCGTCGAGATATTCGATCCGGAACGTGACGCGCATCCGACGCAGGCAGCTTCGTCCCTCGGTGTGGATCGGCTTCTCGACCACGACTTCCCGGCGGTTCACCGGGGCGGTCAGTTCCCCGAGGGCGTCGAGCCCGCGGTCGGAGAGCTGTTCCTCCTGCCCGGCTTCGAGTTGCAGGAAGGGTCGATGGATGATCTGGAGGAGGTCACCCGATCGGCTTTCGGCATGGGCTTTTCGGAGCTTGTGGATCGGCGCCTGGTGGTCTCGTCAGCGACCTTCGCCGCGACCGCCCTCGGCGGCACGGCCTCGATCGACACCGATCGGGTCACGTCCGCGGGCGCGATCATTTTCGATGGCGACGTGGTCCGTCGCCAGGGTACGCAGCTGTTGTGGAACGAGGACGTGCTGCCCGGAGACGCGATTCGCGAAGGTGGCCACTGGGTGATCGTCCTCGAGGACGACGGGAACGGAGTCCTGGACTCACCGGACAGCATCATTCACTGCTGGCGCAGATCACCCACCAAGACCACCGTGGGCGCGGTCCTCGCCGAATCGCCCGTCGAACTGGAGCTGATCCGCCGTGCGCACTGAGCCCGGACTCGCCCTTCGCGACCTCACTGTCGAGTACCCGACCGTTGACGGTATCTGGCGATCCGTCGTCGACAACGTCTCGTTGACAGTGGCCGCCGGCGAGCGGGTCGGCCTGGTCGGTGAGTCCGGCAGTGGCAAGAGCGTCGCCGCACTCGCCTGCCTGGGGTTGGTGCTGGCTCCCGGGCGGATTCGCCACGGAGTGGTCTCGGTCTCGGATGTCTCCTTGCCGGCCGGGTCCTCCGACCGGTGGCAAACGATACGGGGCCGCGAAATCGGCATCGTCTTCCAGGAGCCGAGCTCGGCCCTCAATCCCGTTTTGTCGGTGGGTCATCAGCTCACCGAGGTGCTCGTCCGACACCGAGGGGTGGCGCGGAGGAAGGCCAGAGATGAGGCGCGGAGGCTGCTGGTCGACGTCGGCCTGGACGGGGGACCATGGACGTTGCGCCGCTACCCACACCAACTGTCCGGGGGTGAGCTTCAACGAGTAACGATCGCGTTGGCCCTGGCCGGTCGGCCACGCCTGTTGATCGCGGACGAGCCCACGACCGGCCTCGACGTCATCCTTCAGGCCGAGGTGCTGTCGCTCATTCGGGGACTCACCGAAAAGCACGGGCTCGGACTGTTGCTGATCAGCCACGATCTGACGGTCGTTGCCGGCATGGTCGACCGAGTGATCGTGATGTTTGCCGGCCAGGTGGTCGAGCAGGCCCCTACCGAGGCGTTGTTCGCGGACCCCCTCCACCCATTGACGCAGGCCCTGCTCGCGTCCACGTCCGGCGATGCCAGCGCCGCGCTGCCGCTCCGCCCGACCGAGGCGGGTTGGCACGAGTCACAGATCGGCTGCCGGTTTGCACCACGCTGCCCGTTTGCGATCCCGCGGTGCAGGGAGGTCGCCCCGGACCTGGTCGATATCGACGACGAACGCGCCTTGCGCTGCCCGGTGAAGGGCGGCGACTCCGCCGCACGCAGCAGAGCCGCCGAGGTCCGGGATGGTTGACCACCTGCTCGATGCCCAAGACCTCGAACGCGCCTATTCGGGGCCGCGTCGTTCAGTAACCGTGGCGGTCGACGGAGTCTCCATTCGGCTCGGCCGAGGAAGCTCGTACGGTCTCGTCGGCGAGTCGGGGTCCGGAAAGTCCACACTCGCTCGCCTGCTGTTGGCTCTGGAGCGACCGGATGCAGGCACCGTGGTCTTCGACGGCCATCCGATCAGCGAGCTTTCGGCGTCCCGGGTGCGCCCCCTTCGCCGCCGTTTCCAGGCGGTGTTTCAGGATCCCATCGGGTCCCTGAACCCTCGGCTGACGGTCGCCACCATCGTCGCCGAACCGCTCGTCGCCCACCGCATCGGGACACACCACGATCGGCGCGACCGAGTCCACGAGCTGCTCGATTCGGTGGGGCTCCCGGCCGACTCGGCCCGACGGTACCCCGGCGCGTTCTCCGGTGGGGAACGCCAGCGAATTGCGATCGCGCGCGCCATCGCCCCGGAGCCCGAGCTGCTCATCCTCGATGAGCCGGTGTCCTCGCTCGACGCGACGGCTCAGACTCGCATCCTTGACCTGCTGAACAGTCTTCGACAGCGGCTGGCACTGGCCCTCGTGCTGATTTCGCACGATCTTCGGGTCGTGCACCAGGTCACGGAGCGGGTCGGCGTGATGTACCGGGGCGCGGTGGTCGAGGAGGGGCCATCCGATGCGGTGTTCTCCCATCCGGCCCATCCTTACACGCGTGCACTTCTGGCGGCTGCACCGCGACCCACACCAGAATGGCGCCCGGTGTCGCGCCCCGTCCCCGAACAGCGGTCGTGGCCGACCGGGGCGTGCCGCTACACGGGACGGTGCCCGCTCGCCACGACGCGGTGCGCCGACGCACCAACGATGGAGACCGTTGCGCCCGACCACACCGCCGCCTGCTGGCACGCCGACTGCCGCGCCCAGTAGACGCAGACTGCATGGGCACGTGTGGCGCGAGGCGACATCCGTGTAAGAGGATTGCAGGACCGCCGGGTTGACTCGGTCACTCGCGCAACGTATCTTCATTTCAAACGTGCAAATTGAGAAGACGGAAATCGATGCTCGATTCTGCGACGCATTCGCCACGATCTATGGAGCCGCACGGAAGATCGGTTTCGCGACCGGTTCGTGAATCCTGTGAAGGAATCGCATGGTGGGTACGCGGTCTTCTGACCGTGTTGCTTGGCATCTTCGCAACGCTTTGTTTCGCGTTCATGTTGCCGGCGGTGCGGGTGAGCGCCGCCGATCTCGACGCCGACACGGTGTCGCGTATCAGGCCCTCGGTGAAGGCTCTCGACCTTTCCCGTCCTCCCACCATCGAGGAACTCATGGCGGCTGGTCAATTCGGCGGTCTTTTGTACCCGACTCGGGATGCAATCCCGGTCCGAGCGACCGCAAAATCCACCGATGCCGAGTTGACTCGCGGCGAGAAGATCAACCTCTCTTTCGCGAACGCCATTCAACACTGGAACGAGCATGAGTATGACCGGGCGGTAGAACTCTTCAAGGCCCACGTGGAGGAGTTTCCGGACAGCCCCTGGGCGTCGGAGGCGGTGTTGCACGTCGGGTGCGACGCGCGGTACAACGGCCGATTCAGCGAGGCCGAAGACCGTTTTGACTGGGTCATTCGGGAAAACACCGGCAGCAGTCATTACGGGTCGAGAATGCTGCTCAACAAGGCTCGGCAGCGACTCGCCATTCTGCGGGTGCTGCAGAACGACATCGCCGCCAGTCTGGATCTCTTCGCCGCTATGAAGCGCGAGAGCCCGGACTGGCGGCATCGGACGTATGCCTCCTCCTGGATGCTGCGGCTGCCGAACACACGGTCAGACCGGCTGACCATGCTCAACTGCGGCGCCGATGCCCTCGCCCTCATCCTGCGACGCGACGGCAGACCCTCGGAGGCGGAGGACGTCGCCCGCATGATCCCACCGACGCCTGACGGCCAGAGCTTGGCCGACCTGGCGGCTATCGCCTCCGAATTTGGCTACACACCCGTTGGATTGCGGATTGCCGCCGATGACCTCTCGAGCCTGCCGTTGCCGGCCATCGTGCATCTCACGGGGGCCGGTCCAGCGACCGGTGGACACTACTGGGTTCTCGAGAGCGTACAGAACGAGGACCTACAGCTCGCCGATCCACAGAGCGGCGGCAGATATCACCAGACGCGAAAGGAGTTCTCGCGCGAGTGGGACGGGCAGGCCCTGGTCATGTGGGACATTGGAGCCCTCCCCGGAACGCGGCTCGACCGCGTCGAGATGCAGGGAGTGGCCGGCGGCTGCTGTGGAGCGCCGCCGCCATTGGGTGACCTTGGTGCGACTGGAGAGAACGGTGGTGAGCGCGCCAACGGCCCCGAGGGCCCCGGCTGCGGCGCTCCCACCTGGTCGGTCAACATGCACAACCTGAACCTGTACGTGACCGACACGCCGATCTGGTACCGCAGCCCGTTCGGACCACAGATGGCCATCACGCTGAGCTACAACTCGCAGTCCGCGATCGCCCACAACGAGGTCTTCGGCAACAAGTGGCAGTTCAACTTTGCGACCTACGTCATCGAGGATCCCGCCGGCACCGCAACCGTGTTCATGCCGGACGGTCGCCGTGACCAGTACTTCGCAGACGGGACTGGCAGCTATGTTCAGCCCCATCGGGTCTTCAACACGCTCGTCAAGATCGCCGCGCATCACTTCGAGCTGCGATTCCCCGACGACACCGTCTACGTCTACACGCGCCCCACAAGCTCCTTGCAGCCGTTGCTCACGGAGATCCGGGACGCCAACGGGCAGTCGCTCACCTTTGCCTACGACTCGCTCGTCCAGCTGACGACGATCACCGATCCACAAGGACGAAGCACGACCCTCACACACAACGGGGATGGTCTCGTCACCCGGGTCACGGATCCGTTTGGCCGTTTCGCCGAGTTCGTCTACGACGCGGACCGCAACCTCGTCAAGATCACCGACATGGGCGGCTACTGGTCGTCGTTTACGTACGACGAGGACATCTACCTCACCAGCATTGAAGACCCCAGGGGCGTGTGGGACTTCTGGGTCGAACCCTCGGATGACAGCAGGGGCGACCCGGACGAGTACCCGCCGCCGGGCGGCGTGATGTGGGGAAACTACCGCATCACGGTCACCAACCCGCTCGGCGGCACCGAGGAGTACTTCTACTACGGCGGATGCGACGACGTGACCTGTACCGGGCAGAGCTGGTACGTCAGCCCGAGGGACTACATCCCGTGGCAGAGCGAGACCATCAACAACTTCCGCAGCCCGGCGCCGAAGACCAGGTATTACAGCCACGAGATCCCTCAGCGGAGGCACATCGGCGAGGTCGTTTACCCTGACGAATCCTCTGTGCGGTATGGATTCGACGCGTCGGGCAACCGGACGTCGGTCACCGACTCCGAGGGACACACCTGGAACTACACCCACAACGACAAGGGATCCGTCACGTCGGCTACGTCGCCAAACGGCTCCGCGGCGTTGTTTACTTACGACGCTAACGGTGTCGATCTTCTACAGGTCGAGGACGCCAACGGCACCGTGAGCTACACCTATGACACGGCGCATCACGTGACGTCCGCGACCGATCGCCTGGGAAACACCACCACATTTACCCACAACAGCTTCGGTCAGGTCACCTCACGGACCGACCCCCTGGGCGTCGTCACGATGTATGCCTACGACGCCGGGCAACGCCTGGCACAGGTGATCGTCGACGGCACCCTGGTCGAGGTGTTCACCCACGACCCGCTCGGCAGGGTCGTGACCCACACCTCGCCCAGCGGCATGGTGCGCAGCTTCACCTACGACGACCTCGACCACCTGATCTCGATCGTGTTCCCGGAGGGGAGGTCCACCGAGTTCACCTACGAGGACTGCTGTCCGTTCCTGTTGGCCGCGGTGTCCGAGCGATCGGGCAAGACCACGACCTACTCGTACGACGCGCTCAAACGCAAGATCCGCATCACCGATCCGGACTCCGGCACCGAGCGGTACGACTACGACGAAAACGGCAATGTCGTGGGCATCACCGATCCGAACGGCAACACGACCCGCTTCGAGTACGATGTCGTCGATCGCCCCATCCACAAGATCTTCGCCGACGGCACGCAACTGTCGTACACCTACGGCCACGCCGGGCTGCTCGAGAGCCGCACCAACGCCCGGGGTGTCGTCGCGAGCCATACGTACGATGAAAACCACAACCTGACCGGTGTCAGCTACTCGGATGCAACGCCCTCCGTGGTCTACCAGTACGACGCGACACACCGTCTGATTGAACGGCAGGACGGTGCGGGCACCTTCGCCTTTGCCTACGACGCGGAGTCACGGCTCACGACCGTGGACGGGCCGTGGTCAAACGACACGCTCACCTACACCTACGACGCGCTCGGGCGGCGAGTGGGTCTCGCGGTGGAGGGCAGTGCGGCGGTCGCGCATGACTACGACACGTTGGGCCGCCTGACAGAAATCGCCCGAGGGGCCAGCACCCA
>JBFELO010000209.1:0-6768 GCA_041552055.1 Candidatus Sulfomarinibacteraceae bacterium
CCACCCGCCCGATGCTGGATGCTGGATGCTGGAGCCCCCGCCCCCCCAGGCCCGTAGGCGCGCAGCCCCTGCGCGCGGGCAGCACCTCGATCGGTTACGCCAGCGGAGCTGACGCGCCATCTCCCCAACGCGCTCCCCGAGGGAGCCCGGTACAGCATTTCGAGGCCCCGCTGCCACGCGATATCCCCAGCGATCGTGGACCTCGAAATCCTGTACCCGGCACGCCCGCACGAGGCGCTGTCGTCGGTCTGCCGTTCGCTTCGTCTGCCTGACACCCGAAGGGGTCTTCTCCCGTCGCGGTTCCCGGGGTGAATCGGGGATTTGCGATGCGCGCACCGAATCGCACAACGAAGCCGTCGTTGTCATGGGTATCGATGACGATGACGAGTCCGATCCGGGTGGGTGGGCGGTGCTACTTGCTCCTTGTTCCCTGGCGGGCGGGAGGGGGCGCGAGCCCCTCGTCCCCAGTCCCGAGCCCCTTGTTCCGGTACCCCCAACCGTGCATTCATCTCTATCTCCCGCCGTCCCACGCTATACTCCCCCCACCATGTACCTGACACTCCTGATTCTGTTTTCGGTGCTGTTCGCAGTCACCCACATCCTACTGTCGCACGGGGCAATCCGGAGCGGGCTGATCACGGCGCTGCGCGGCGAGTGGCCGTTCCGCGGCCTGTACTCGCTGATCTCCTTCGCCACGCTCGGGGGCGCGATCGCCATCTTCTGGGGCCACCGCCAGATGGGCGCGCTGCTTTGGGAGCTGCCGCCGCTCGCGGAACGGGTGATCGCGCTGCCGCTGATGCTGCTCGCTCTCGTGCTGCTCGTGATGTCGCTCGCCAACCCGAGCCCCGCGAGCATGCTGCCGGGCGTGGTCGAGGCGCGCGGCGTGCTGCGCATCACGCGCCACCCGATGAACATGGCGTTCGCGCTGTTCGGACTGGCTCACCTGGTGGCAAACGGATTCCTCGGCGACGTGTTCTTCTTCGGCCAGTTCGTCGTCGTCGGCGTGCTTGGCGCCTACCACATGGACGCCCGCAAGGTCCGCGAGAAGGGCGAGGAGTTCCTCGAGTTCAAGCGCCAGACCTCGGTGATCCCGTTCGTCGCGATCGTGCGCGGCCGCAACCGGCTCGAGGCCGGCGAGCTCGGCTTCCCGCTCTTCGTCATCGCGGTCGCGGCCTTCGTCGCGCTCGTCGTCTTCCACGGCCGCCTGTTCGGCATCGCCCTGTTCTAACGTACGGGCTCTTCCTCTTCACTCGACCTCTGGGGAGTGCCCGTCTCCGTCTCCGTGCCCGTCTCCGCATCCCTGTAGACACGCTGGTGTCTGGCTCCTACCTCCAGGCACGATCACAAGAGGGCTATCCCTCTCATCCCCTCACCCCCAGCCCGCCCCTCGTGACTGAGGGGCGGGCGGCCACCCCCTCATCTCCTGTGCATATCGAAGGGTGTTCCTTTCACCTCACCTCGTCGGAGTTCACTCCAACGTGTGATCCGTATATCCTGTCCGGGTGACCACCGCAGCCGCGCTGATCATCGGTGACGAGATCCTGTCCGGCAAGGTGTGCGACACCAACACGCCCCTGCTGATCGATCTGTTGCGCGACGTCGGTGTCCAGCTGTGTCGCGTGATCTACCTGTGCGACTCGGTGGACGAGATCGCGGCCGAGGTCAAGGGATGCTCCGAGCGGTTCGACGCGGTCATCACCTCGGGTGGTGTCGGGCCAACCCACGACGACTGCACGGTCGAGGCGATCGCCCACGCGTTCGGCGTCGGCGTGGTGCGCCATCCCGACATCGAGGCCATGATCCGAGCCTACTGGGGCGACCGGTTCACCGAAGCCGCGCTGCGCATGGCCGACATGCCCGACGGGGCACGTCTGCTGTACACGTCCGACGGTCTTCTGCCGCTCGTGGTGTTCGAGAACATCTATCTGCTGCCAGGGGTGCCGCGGCTGTTCGCCGCCAAGCTGAACGCCCTGCGTGCCGAGCTCAAGGGCGACCCGCCCCGACTCCGCCACCTCTACCTGACGTCGGACGAGAGCAGCATCGCGCCGCTGCTCGGTCAGGTCGACCAGGAGTTCCCGGCAGTCAAGATCGGCAGCTATCCGAGGTTCGAGGCCGGCGACTACAGGCTGTGGATCACCGTCGAGGCAGCGGTTGCCTCGGAGGTGGACTCGGCGGTCCAACGCCTCCTCGACCTCCTCCCGCCCGACCAGGTCGTCCGGGTGGAGGATTGAGCGCCGAACGCCTTTCGACGCGCCCTCTCCCGATCGCGCTCCCCGGGGCTGCCCCCTTGACAATGTTGGGACTGGGCGGGCTCTCGTTCGGCTGGGCCAACGTAGCTTCGACGCGCCCTCTCCCCGTCGCGCTCCCCGCGGGTGCCCCCTTAGACAATGTTGGGACTCGACGCGCCGCGCCGCACCATTGGCGTCGCTCCCAACATTGTCAAAGACGGCACCCCGCAGGAGGTAAGAGAATGGCACGCCCGCACAGCGCGCCGTCGTCGGCCTGCCGTTCGCTTCGTCTGCCTGACACCCGAAAGGGTCTTCTCCCGGCGCGGTTCCCGGGGTGGGTGGGGGATTTGCGATTCGCGCACCGAATCGCACAACGAGGCCGTCGTTGTCATGGTTATCGATGACAATGAGGAACCCGATCCGGGTGGGTGGGCGGTGCTCCTTGGTCCTTGGTCCTTGTTCCCGGGTGAGTGGGCGGCCCGAGCCCCGAGCCCGTAGTCTCGAGCCCCTTGTCGCGACTTCGATGTATCCCGGGCTAGGCGTGCGCGCCGCGCAATCAGGTATCCTTTCCCACACATGACCGACGTCAGCTCAGATCCGCAGTACACCGCGTGGCGACGGATGGTCGAACGGGTGCAGGCGGACCCAGACACCCCGTTCGACGACCAGTGGCAGCTGTTCGCGGAGCTGTCCGCACAGCGCCCCGCGGAACTGGGGCCGATGCCGGCCTGGTGGCCGTCACCTCAGAGGATCGCGCACTCCAACCTCGCGGCGATGATGGCGGAGCTCGACATCGGCGGCTACCGCCGGCTCCATCGCTGGTCGGTCGAGCACCGCGACCGCTTCTGGACGATGACCATAGACCGACTCAGCATCCAGTTCGCATCCCCCCCTGACTCGACCATCGACCTGGTTGGAGGACCGGCGCAGCCGCGCTGGCTGCCGGGTGCCCGGCTCAACGTCGTCGACAGCTGCTTTCAGCCATCGGACTGCGCGATCGCGGTCGTGGTTGGACGCGAGGGCGGCTCGACGGTCCACACCGTCACCTATGGCGAGTTGGAGGCACTGGTCAACCGGGTCGCCAACGGCCTCCACGACCACGGCTTCCAGCCGGGCGAAGGCATCGCGCTGTATATGCCGATGACCCTGGATTGCGTCGCCGCCTACCTCGGTGCGATTCGAGCCGGTTGTTTCGTGGTCTCCATCGCCGACAGCTTCTCGGCCGAGGAGGTGGCGCGCCGGCTCCGCATCGGCAAGGCCTCGGGGATCATCACGGTGGATCACTTCGACCGAGGCGGCAAGAAGATCCCTCTCTACGACAAGGTCGTCGAGTCGGGAGCACCGCGGGCCGTCGTGATCCGATCCGACGCCGAGATCGAGCTGCGCGACGGCGACCTCGAGTGGAACGATCTCCTGAGCGAGTCCACCGCATGCCCCTCGGTCATCGCCGATCCCTACGAGGTCACCAACGTGCTGTTCTCATCCGGCACGACGGGTGATCCCAAGGCGATTCCCTGGAACCATCTGACACCCATCAAGTGCATCATGGACGGTCACTTCCACCACGACATCACCCCCGGGGACGTGGTCGCCTGGCCGACCAACATCGGCTGGATGATGGGGCCGTGGCTGATCTACGCCGCCCTCGGAAACCGCGCCTGCCTGGCACTGTTCGAGGGCCTACCGATCGGTGCCGCCTTCACCAGGTTCGTCCGCGACGCCGGGGTGTCGATGCTCGGCGTGGTGCCGTCGCTGGTGCGCGCCTGGCGCTCATCCGATGCGTGCGAGGGCGCCGACTGGGCCGGCGTCGAGACCTTCAGCTCGACCGGCGAGCCCTCCAATCAGCCGGATTACCTGTGGCTGATGAGCCGGTCGGGTTACCGCGCGCCGGTGATCGAGTACTGCGGCGGCACCGAGATCGGCGGCGGCTACATCACCGGCACGGTCGTGCAGCCGGCCTCGCCCGCGACCTTCACCACGCCGTCGCTCGGTCTCGACCTCGTCCTGCTCGACGCCGACGGACGACCCGTTGCCGACGGTGTCGACGGCGAGGTGTTCCTGGTCCCGCCGTCGATCGGGCTGTCCCAGTCGCTGCTCAACCGCGACCACGACGAGGTCTACTACGACGGCTGCCCGAGCGGTCCCGACGGCCAGGTCCTGCGCCGCCACGGCGACCAGATGGAGCGACTCGCCGGCGGCTGGTACCGGGCCCATGGACGCGCCGACGACACCATGAATCTGGGCGGCATCAAGGTGTCGTCGGTCGAGCTCGAGTCGGTCCTCGGCGGCCACGAGGCGGTGGCCGAGTGCGCCGCCGTGGCGGTGCAGCCCGAGGGCGTCGGCGCCGATCAACTGGTCGTATTCGTCGTCCTCGACGAGGAGCGTGATCCGGCCGATCTCCGCGTAGAGCTCGGCCGGCTGCTCGCAAGCCGCCTCAACCCGCTGTTCAAGATCCACGATGTCGTCGTCGTCGATGCGCTGCCCCGCACCGCCTCCAACAAGCTCATGCGGCGCGAGCTGCGTGCGCGGTATGGCGAGCCGCACACCGACGACGGCTGAGGCCAGTTCCACGCCGTTCGTCTTCGCATCCAGTCACAGATCCTTGATGCTGGATGCTGGATCCCCCGCCCACCCGGTCTGGGTCGCTGGGCGCTGGTCGCTCGACCGCCCGCCCCAACACCCTGTCATCCTGAGCGAGCGGAGCGAGCGAAGCATCCCCTCAAGCGAGAGCGCCTGCTCGATCGGGTCGTCGATCCGGAGATATCAGGGGATCCCTCGACTCGCTCGCGTTGCTCGATCGCTCGGGATGACACTCGGTGGCGGCCTAGGCGCGCCTTGTCACGGCGCAGCGCAAGGCACGAAGCCGGAAGCCCTCTGCGCGTCTACAGCGTGTTGCTCGGTGAGATCAGCGTCGCTTCGACGGGCCTTCTCCCCGACGCGCTCCCCGTGGGAGCCCCCTTAGACAACGTTGGGACTCGAGGGCCCGCCTCACCTGGATGCCGGTGGTCCCAACATTGTCAAAGACGGCACCCCGCAGATCATGTTGTGGTCTCATCGTACTCGACACCCGAGGCGATCTCGATGCCATGGTTGGTGACCTAGATGGCGCGAGGGTGGAGTCACAGATCTCTCGAAGGGCTCGCTCTGCGGGCGTGCCATCTTCAACAATCTCGGAACCTCCTCCGCACCGGATCCCAGCGCCGTTCAGGCTCGAGGTTTTCGAGGTTGGCAACCTGCCGGCGGCAGCGCTTGTGGCCGTAGCCAGGGGGGTCAGAGAGGGAGCGGGCCGGCCTGACGGCCACGCACTGGTGACGGATGGTCACCGCGGCCGCAGGCCGCGAGTAACCTCGGGGAGCGCCTCGACAGAATCGGCGCGATGAAATCTCAGGATCGTCGCGAGCGAGCAGACACCGAGGCCGGCACTCGGATCGCTTCCGAGGTCACCGTTCCAGCTGATCCCTCGCTCACTTAGGATGAGAGGGGAACTCGTCGTTCCCGCAGTGGACCGCTTCGTCTGCCCCATCACCGACTTCACCTCCCGCTCGAGAGCTCGATCCGCGGTATTCTCGACAGGTGGATGTCTCCGCGCTCAAGACCCCGTGCGCGCTGGTCGATCTCGATCGGTTCGAGCGCAACTGCAGGCGGATGGCCGACAGGGCCCACGCCCTCGGTGTCCGGCTGCGACCGCACGTCAAGACCCACAAGTGCGTCGAGGCGGCGGGCGTCCAGACCCGGGACCACTTCGGCGGCATCACGGTCTCCACGCTCGCCGAGGCGCGCGGTTTCGCGGACGGCGGTTTCCGGGACATCACCTACGCGGTGCCGGTGCCGCTCGACCGTCTGGACGAGTGTGCCGATCTGACCAGGCGCCTCGGCCGTTTCCACCTCGTGCTCGACCATCGCGCGACCCTGGCAGCCCTCGAGGAGTTCGCCGCGGCCAGTGGGGTCCAGTTCTCGGTGTTCCTCAAGGTCGACTGCGGCCTGCACCGCGCCGGAGTCGATCCCACGCGTGAAGAGAGCATCTCGCTGGCACAGAGAATGCACGCATCAAAGCACCTCGAGTTCACGGGCATTCTCACCCACGGCGGCCACTCCTACGGAAGCCGGTCCGCCAAGGATGCACGGATCGTTGCCGAACAAGAGCGGGACGTCATGGTGCAGTTCCGCGAACGACTGCTGGCCGCTGGGGTCTCCGTCCCGGAGGTCAGCGTGGGTTCGACCCCGACCGCCTCGTCGGCAGACGATCTCACCGGCGTGACCGAGATCCGCCCGGGCAACTACGCGTTCTTCGACGCCTTCCAGGTCGCGATCGGAAGCTGCCGGGTCGACGACGTCGCGTTCTCGGTGTTCGCCACCGCGATCGGCCGCAACGACGACCGGCAGGAGCTGGTCGTCAACGCCGGTGCGACCGCCCTCGGCAAGGACCCGGGCCCGGTTCATGTCGATGCAGAGTGCGGATTCGGCGTAGTGGTCGCCGGCGGGCAGCAAGTTCCGGTGCAGGAACTGGTGATTGCGTCGCTCTCCCAGGAGCACGGGGTGA
>JBFELO010000210.1:0-6766 GCA_041552055.1 Candidatus Sulfomarinibacteraceae bacterium
CGCCGCGACCCGACCTCACGAGCGTGTGGCCGCATGCCAGCCGTCCCCCTCTCCGGCCCGGCGCTCAGCCCCAAAAACGCCTGGTGAACCTGGACCTCGGTGCGCCCTTCGACGTAAATGGCCCCAAACACACTTGAGGTGAGTGCCGGGCCTGCGACCCCCATGGCCGCGGCCACGTATCGCTCCCGAGGTCGTGTTGTGGCATGGGGTCTTGTGCGCGTTCGGGTCCCCCTACCGTTGTCACTCTGAGCGAGGGGCGAGCCGCCAGGCGAGCGAAGTGGCGAAGAACCCCCGAAGCAAGAGCGCCGACGCGATCTCGTCTTCGGACCATCGATCTCCACATCACAAGAATGACGGGCGCCTTCGAGTGGCAGGGCAGCCGAGCGCGGGTGTATGGTTTCCGATAACAAGGATCGGGATGGAGCGAATCATGAACGTCGGGTCATTGCTCCCGCGGCACGCCCGCTACCGGGGCGACCACACCGCGCTGGTGGTGGGCGATCTCCGGTTGAGCTTTCGCGAGCTCAACAGCTACGTCAACCGGCTGGCCAACGCCCTGCTGGCCGCCGGCCTGACCAAGGGCGACAAGCTCACCACCGTGCTCCCGAACTGCCTCGAGCTGATGGCCGCGTTCTGGGCGGCGGGCAAGACCGGGATCGTGGTCGTTCCGGCCAGCCCGCTGCTTCAGGACACGGGACTCGCGACGCTGATCGACGACTCCGACTCCACCTTGGTGCTCGCCGACGACGCCTTCGCCGAGACCTTCGACCGAATCCGGAGTGATCTGGCGAAGGTGGCCGACGGCCGAATCGTGCTGGTCGGCGGGGGCGACCACCGCCCGGGATTTCTGCCGTACGAGTCGATGATCGCGCACGCTTCGGACGACGAACCGCCCGACGCCGGTCTGGTTGGCGACGACGTCTTCAACATCATGTACTCGAGCGGCACCACCGGCACGCCCAAGGGCATCGTCCACACTCACGACATCCGTGCGGCGTACTGCACCCTCTTTGCCTCGGCGTTTCGGATCGTCCCCGAGAGCGTTGTGTTGCACGCCGGCTCGATCGTCTTCAACGGCGCCTGGGTCGACATGCTGCCGTGGATGTTCGTCGGCGGGACCTACATCCTGCACGATGCCTTCGACGCCGAGCGGGTGATCGAAACCATCGAGCGGGAGAAGGTCACCCACATCATCATGGTGCCGTCGCAGATCATCGCCGTGCTGTCGAGCCCGTCGTACGACCCGGCCAGGCTCGAGTCGCTGGAGATGCTCCACAACGTCGGGGCGCCGCTTCTGCTCGAGCACAAACGGCGGATCAACGATGAGCTGCCCGGACGGTTCTACGAGCTCTACGGCATCACCGAGGGCTTGGTGACGATCCTCGACAGGCACGACTCGGTGCGAAAGGTGGGGTCGGTGGGCTGTCCGCCGCCGTTCACGGAAATCAAGATCCTCCGCGAGGATGGATCCGAGTGTGAGCCCCACGAGGTCGGCGAGATTTGCGGCCGCGCACCCGTCATGACACCGGGTTACTACAAGCGGCCCGACCTCACGGCACAGACCATCAGGGACGGCTGGCTCCACTCGGGTGACGCCGGGTACCTGGACGAGGACGGCTATCTCTTCCTGGTGGATCGGATCAAGGACCTGATCATTTCGGGGGGCGTCAACGTCTACCCCAAGGACATCGAGGAGGTGATCATCCAGCACCCGGCGGTCCAGGAGGTGGCGGTCTTCGGGGTTCCCGACGAAAAGTGGGGCGAGTCCCCCGTTGCTGCGGTGGTGCTCGCGCCCGGCTCCTCGGTCGCGTCGGAGGAGCTCGTCGACTGGACCAATCAACGAGTCGGGGCCAAGTTCCAGCGGATCCGAGAGGTCCTCTTCCGCGACGACTTCCCGCGCAACATCGCCGGCAAGACCCTCAAACGTCGGATGCGCGCCGAGTACGACACCGGCTGACGTCAGATACACCGATACAGGTCCTCGACCAGTTCTCGGCTGCGCCCTGTTCCGAGCCGCCGGTCCTCTCACCCGCCGTAGGCGCGCAGCCCCTGCGCGCCACCCACGCGTCTGGGCCTGGCTCGCGACTGGGGTACTCGGCGGTCGTGAAGCGCGCACGGGGTGCGCGCCTACGCCGCCACCCCCTCACCCTCTATCTCTGCCGGCCTCGCCTCCCCCGTCGCGCAGGCTTCCTGCCACTGCCGCGAGGCCTTGACTCGCCGCCCTCCTGCTCGGCCGGCACCAGCTCCATGCGCATCTCCTCCAGGTCCACCCGCACGAGCAGCACCCGCATCCGATCACCGAGCCGCCACACGCGGCCGGTCCGGTCGCCGACCAGCCGGTGCCGCCCCTCGTCGAAGCCGTAGTAGTCGTCCATCAGCTCGGAGATGTGGATCATGCCGTCGACGAAGTAGTCGTCGAGCTGGACGAACAGGCCGAAGTCCGTCACCCCCGACACCGTGCCGTCGAACACCTCCCCCGCCTGGTCGGCGAGGAACAGCAGCGTCTTCCACTCCACCGCCATCCGCTCCGCCGCCTCGGCCCGCTGCTCGGCTGACGAGCACGCGTCGCCGAGCAGGGTCAGCGCCTTCTCCAGCTGCTCCCGCTCGGGCGGCTCCACCGGGCCTCCCTCCCGAAGCAACCGCAGCAGCATCCGGTGCACCACGAGGTCGGGGTAGCGACGGATCGGCGACGTGAAGTGGAGGTAGGCGTCGGTGGCGAGCGCGTAGTGACCGCGCGGCTCCGGGCTGTACAGCGCCCGGGCCATCGTCCGCAGCACGAGCGTCGCCACCAGCCGCTCCTCGGGCCGTCCGTCCACCCGGTCGAGAATCTCCTGCAGCGCGCCGGGCCGCAGCTCCCGCGGGTCGCCGTCCAGCACGTAGCCGAACTCCGCCAGGACCGTGGCCAGCTCCTCCACCCGCGTCGGATCCGGCGGGTCGTGCACCCGGTGCAGCGCCGGCTGTCCGGCCTCCATGAGCATCGTCGCGATGCACCGGTTGGCGGCCACCATCAACTCCTCGATCAGCCGGTGCGCCCGGTTGCGCGCCCGCGGCTCGATCGCCACGGTCCGGCCCTCGGGATCGAGCAGGATCTGCGGCTCGGCAAGGTCGAAGTCGAGGCTGCCGCGACCTCGCCGCGCCCGGCCGAGCCGGTCGGCGGCCTCGGCCACCAATTCGAGCGAGTCGGCGAACTCGGCACACTCGGGAGGCCAACCGTCACGCGGTGTCTCGAGCCACTCGAACGCCTCGCCGTAGGTGCAGCGCCGTCGCGACCGGATCACCGAAGGCCGGGCGTCGACGTCGGAGATGCCACCGTCACGGGCAACCGTGAACCGCGCGGTAAAGGCGAGCCGATCCTCACCCGCACGCAGCGTGCACAGCTCGTTCGACACCCGCTCGGGCAGCATCGGGACGCAGCGGCCCGGCAGGTAGACGCTGGTGCCGCGCCGCCTCGCCTCTGCGTCGAGTGCGGTTTCGGGCCGCACGTAGTGGCCGACGTCCGCGATGTGGACCTCGACCACGATGGCGTCGTCGTCGCCCGCCGAGGCGCTCACCGCGTCGTCGAAGTCGCGCGCGTCCACCGGGTCGATCGTGATCGCGGGCCGGTCGCGCAGGTCCCACCGACCCGCCAGGTCCTCCTCCGAGATCTCCCCCGCCAGCCCCTTCGCCTCGGCCAGCGCGTCGGGAGCGAACGACTCCCCGATGCCGTGCAGGCGGAGGATTACCCGCTCCTCGACCCCCGGCTCACCCAAGCGCCCGAGCCGCTCCAGCAGCACCCCGCGGGCGCGGTTGCCCCGGCTGGTCACCGACTCGATCGACACCACCACGTACTCGCCGTGCTCCGGCTCGCCCTCGACGCGCGACGAAGTCGGCACCACCGAGAACCGCAGTCGGCGGTCCAGCGGCCGCACCATGGGCCGACCTCGGTCCGCCACCCAGCGCCCCACGACCTCGGTCAGCGCCCGCTCCAGCACCCGCACCACCACGCCCTCGCGCAGCCCCTCGGCCCGGGCACGTCGGCGCGGCGTCTCGAGCCGCACCAGCACCCGGTCACCGTTCATCGCGCCCCGCAGACCCCGCGGACCGATCTGGATCGGAGTATCCCCTGCCACCTCCGCCCCGACCACCGCGCCGCCCTCGGACCGGCGCCGCAGCACACCCGGGATCAGCTCCGACGCCTCGGCCACGAAGTACCGCTTGCCGCGGCCGACCACCACCTCCCCATCCCGCTCGAGCCTTCTCAACCCCTCGCGCAGCAGGTGCCGCGCCTCGGACCGGCCGATCGCGAGATCGTCCACCAATTCGGCCACCAGCATCCGCAGGGTCATGCCCTTGCGCCCTCGCCGCCTGATCCGCTCGAGGATTCGTTCCGGCTCCACTGCCGCGAAGACCGCGTCGTCGTCCATTGTTCCCCCGCGCGATAGTACTCCTCCGCGGGCGAGGCTGCGAAACCCTCTACTCCCCGGCCACATCACGGCGCGCCTTCTGTCGTTCCCGTTTCCGTTCCCGTTCCCGTTCCCGAAACACCACGGCCCCCGGCTACCCCTCAACCCGAACGACCCGGAGGTCACCAACACGACCTCATCGACGCTGACCCCTGCCCCCGTCGCTGATCCTGTGTTCTGTCGCTGTTCTCTGTCCCTGTCTCCTGCCGCCGCTCTCTGCCCCAGCCGCAGTTGCACCGACGGCCACGCAGTGGGTTCCCACAACCAACCCAAACAGGCGTATGCTGGGGACTCCCGGGAGGACATCATGGAACGGGTCGTCTCGCGGACCATCCTTCGCCGCTACCTAGAGAAGCTGGAGTCGAGCCTGGACCTGGACGCCGCCGTGGTCGGCGCCGGCCCCTCCGGCCTGATCTGCGCCCACGACCTCGCTCGCGCCGGCCGACGCGTCGCCATCTTCGAGCGGATGCTCAAGCCCGGTGGCGGCATCTGGGGCGGCGCCATGATGTTCAACGAGATCGTGTTCGAGGCCGACACGACGGCGATCCTGGACGAGTTCGGCATCCGTCACTCGGCCGCCGAGAACGGCCTCGTCAGCGCCGACGCCGTCGAGGTCGCCTCGGCGCTGATCTACCGCACCGTCCAGGCCGGCGCGACCGTCTTCAACTGCGTGACCGTCGAGGACGTCGTGTTCAAGCACGACCGGGTGGCCGGGCTGGTCATCAACTGGTCGCCGGTGGAGGAGCAGGGGCTGCACGTGGACCCGATGGTGGTGCTCGCCCGCGCCGTGGTCGACGCGAGCGGCCACGGCGCCGAGGTCACCGCCCGCGCGGCGCGCAAGGCCGACATCCGTCTCGACACCGAGACCGGCGACGTCATGGGCGAGCGGCCACTGTGGGTCGAGCAGGGCGAGCGGGCCACGGTAAAAGGCTCGGGCCTCGTCTTCCCCGGGCTGTACGTGTCGGGCATGGCCGCCAACGCGGTCCATGGTGGCTTCCGCATGGGCCCGATCTTCGGCGGCATGCTGCGCTCGGGCCGCAAGGTGGCGCGCCTGATCCTGGACGAGCTCGGATGAAGGTCCCGTTCGACTTCGGCTTCTACGGCATCCTGAGCGAGCCGCGCGTCGGCTACCCCCGGCTCGCCGAGCTCATGGTCGAGCGCGGCGTGCGGATCATCCAGCTGCGGATGAAGCACGCCGAGAAAGCCGAGGTGCTCGAGGTCGGCCGCACCCTCCGCACCATCATCCCCACTGGCCATCTGTTCGTCGTCAATGACGACCCGGCCGTGGCTCGCGACGTGGGCGCGGACGGCGTCCACCTGGGCCAGCGCGACGCACCATACGACCAGGCACGAGAGCTCCTCGGCCCCGACGCGGTGATCGGCCTGTCGACTCACAACCGGGACGAGACCACCCGCGCCTGCTCCACCGGCGCCGACTACATCGGCGTCGGCCCGGTGTTCAGCACCACCACCAAGGGCGACCCTGACCCGGTGATCGGCCTCGACGGCCTCACAAAGCTGCTCGCCGTGGCCACGGTGCCGGCGGTCGCCATCGGCGGCATCACCCCCTCCAACGCCGCCGCCGTACTCGCCGCCGGTGCGCGCAACTTCTGCGCCGTCGGCTGCGTCAACAACACCGACCGCCCGGATGAGGTTCTGGACCGCCTCCTCGAGCTCATCCGGAAGGCTCGATCCGAGGCTCCGGGCTGACGATCCATACACACCGCTCGAGCCACCATGGTCGGCCATCCCAAGTCGCACCAAACAAACGCCTTCTGTCGCGCGTCTTGACAGTCGGCAAGGCCACACCTACCCTGGCGATTCAGCGCGTCAGGTGCGAAAGTGGCGGAATTGGTAGACGCGCAAGATTCAGGATCTTGTGGGCTTCGGCCTGTGGGGGTTCGAGTCCCCCCTTTCGCACCACTCCACTCATCTTCAGTCCACCCCCACACGACAGCCTTATTGCGTCGACTGACCTCGGGAACTCGTCCCACCGTCACCAGCGAGCGGACGTACGCCGCCCTGCCCCCTCTCCGGTCGGGCTCCGCCCTCCCTGCGAACCCCTCGGCTACGTCCGCACATATCGCTGCTGACGGTGTGATCGAGTCCCCCCTTTCGCACCACTCCACTCGTGCCCGTTTCGCGCTGACGCGCGATCACCACGCCCTTCTTCTTGGCATGTCCGGCACGATTGGTGGTTCGTTCATCATCCCCTGCGGGAAACCCGGCAGACCTCCCAGCGTTAGCATAGGTGTGCAGGACTCGAGGACGAGATCAAAGGTCATGTCGCGGGCCATCGTCGCAGCGGTCATCGCGGTTGTGGC
>JBFELO010000211.1:0-6647 GCA_041552055.1 Candidatus Sulfomarinibacteraceae bacterium
AGATCGAGGAGATGCAGGTCTCGTTCAACAGCCTCTGGTTTGCCCTCTCCCTGGCGATCTTCCTGGTCTACCTGGTCATGGCCGCCACCTTCGAGTCGCTGGTGCACCCGTTCGTGGTGCTGTTCACGATCCCGCTCGCGCTGGTGGGCGTCGTCGCGGGGCTGCTCCTGACCGGAACCGAAGTGAGTGTCATCGTGCTCATCGGCGTGGTGATGCTGGTGGGGATCGTGGTCAACAACGCCATCGTCCTGATCGACACCGTCAACCATCTGCGGCGCTCGGGCATGGACAAGCTGGCGGCGGTGATCCGCGGCGGCCATATGCGCCTGCGCCCGATCTTGATGACCACACTGACGACCGTCCTCGGTCTGCTGCCGATGGCCCTGTCGGTGGGGGAGGGTGCCGAATTACGCGCGCCACTCGCGATTACCGTGTCATTCGGGCTGCTGCTGAGCACCCTGCTCACGCTGGTGGTGATACCGGCGGTGTACGTGGTGGTCCCGTCGCGGATCCGGGCCGAGGATGAGGAGCCGGTCGACGAGCATCGCGGTATCCCGTCCCCTGCGGTGAAGGAGGCGGCGTCGTGACCCTGCCGGAACTGGCCATTCGTCGACCGATCACGACACTGACGATCCTCGCCTGTCTCGTCGTGCTGGGCACGGTGGCTCTGCTGCGCATGCCGCTCGGCTTCATGCCCGAGGTGGAGGAACCAACCCTGTTCGTCCACGTGCCGTTCCCGAACTCGACGCCGGAGCAGACCGAGCGGCTGGTGGTGCGTCCGATCGAGGAGGCACTCGGTTCGGTCAAGGGCGTCGAGAACATGTGGTCGAACTGCGACTCCGAGGGTGGTCGGATCCGGCTGCGATTCGCGTGGGGGCACGAGATGAGCCTCGCCCGCGCCGAAGTGATGGAGAGGGTCGACCGTATCCGTCGTGACCTGCCCGACACCATCGGCGACATCACGATCGGCGGCCACTGGGACCGAAGCGAGGAAGACGCCCCCGTCCTGGAGGGTCGGCTGTCATCGAAGCGCGACCTGTCGGAGAGCTACGATCTCCTGGAACGCAAGATCGTACGGCCGCTGGAGCGAATCCCGGGCGTCGCGTCGGTGAGCCTGGACGGCGTCAACCCCAAGGAGGTCCTGATCAACCTGCGGGTCGAAGATCTCGAGGCCCACAAGATCGACGTCCGCGACGTCGCCCGCCAGATCCGCTCCGCCAACTTCGATCTATCGACCGGTGTGCTGCGCTCGGACGAACGGCGCTGGAGCGTGCGCACCGTGGGAGCGTTCGACTCGGTCGAGCAGATCCGCAACCTGCCGCTGCGCGGCGATGGCCTGCGGCTGGCCGACGTTGCAGAGGTGCGCTATGAGGAGCCGCCGCTGGAGTACGGTCGCCACCTCGACGGCAACTTCGCGATCGGCGTCACCGTCGCCGCCGAGGCCGGCGGCAACGCGGTCGAGATCTGCGACGCCGTGCGCCGGCGTGTCGAGGCGATGAACGGGGATCCCGAGCTCGAAGGCGTGACATTCCTCATCTGGTTCGACCAGGGTGCAGAGATCCGCAAGACGATCAAGGATCTGACCTTCACCGGACTCTTCGGCGCGATCCTCGCCGGCGGCGTGCTGTTCGCCTTCCTGCGCAGGCACTCGATGACGCTGGTGTCGGTGGTGTGCATCCCGTTCTCGCTGATCGTCGCCTGCGGCGCCATCTGGGCCATGGGCAAGACGATGAACACGCTGACACTGCTCGGCTTGATCGTGGGCATCGGCATGCTGGTCGACAACGCGGTGGTGGTGATGGAGAACATCTATCGACACCAGCAGCTCGGCCTCGGTCGACGCCAGGCCGCCCTGGCCGGATCGCGCGAGGTGTCGCTGGCGGTGATCGCCGCGACCCTGACCTCGGTGATCGTGTTCCTGCCGATGATCTTCAACAAGCCCAGCGAGATGAATATCTACCTGAGGGAGCTGGCGATCACCGTATGCCTGACCCTGATGGCGTCGTTGTTCGTGTCGCAGACACTGATCCCGCTCGCCACCTCCACCTTCATCCGTTCCCGCTCGCGCCCGCGGGCCAGGCTGATGGTCGCCCTGGAAGACGGCTACGAGCGGCTGCTCGCGTTCAATCTGCGCCACCGCTGGCTGACACCGATCATCGCGCTCGCGGTGGTCGCTACCACGATCTACCCGTTCCAGAAGATCGACAAGAACTTCGACGCCAACCAGTCCGAGGTGTTCGTGCAGGTCCGATACGACTTCGCCGAGCCGCTCAGCCTGGAGCGCAAGGAGCGGGCGGTGACGATCGTCGAGAGCATGCTGATGCCGCACCAGGAAGAGCTCAACGCCGAGCACATCTACAGCTTCTGGTCGGACCGGTTCAGCCTGACGCGGATCTACATGACGGAGGGCTCGGCCAACGACGCCGCGATGGCCTCGACCCGCGCCAAGCTGCGCGAGCTGCTGCCGGAGCTGCCCGGGATTCAGCTCGAGGTGCAGGACCAGGCCGGTTGGGGTTGGCGTCGCGGCGGCGGCAAGCGCGTCGCTTTCCAGTTGGTCGGCGAGGACACCGGAGTGCTCACCGAGCTGGCGGACGAGGCCAAGCTGCGTTTGGAGGAGATCCCGGGTCTGGTCGACGCGTGGACCAGTGCACAGTCTGGATCGATGGAGCTCTACGTCGATCTCGACCGCGAGCTGGCGGCGCGCTACGGGGTGCCTCTCAACCAGCCCGCCGAGGTGGTGTCGTTGACCTTCCGGGGCCGTCGGCTGCCGCGTTTCCGGACACCCTCGGGCGAGCGCGAGATGCGGCTCACCCTAAACGAGCGCGAAGATGAAAGCGTGTCCCAGCTCCACAACCTGCCGGTGTGGACCGAGGACGGCGACAAGATACCGCTCGCCTCGATGGCCGAGTTTCGGGTCGCGCCGGGACCGGAGAGGATCCAGCGCGACAACCGCAGGACCGGCGTCTGGGTCGGTGCCCGCTACGAGGAGGGCACCATGGACGACTACCTGCCGTTGGTCGAGGCGGCGATGGACCGGATGGACTTCCCGTTCGGCTACACCTGGACAATGTCCGAGTGGGCCGAGCGCCAGCGCGAGCAGTCGCGCGAGTTCCTGGTCAACCTGCTGCTCGCCCTCGGGCTGGTGTTCGCCGTGATGGCGAGCCTGTTCGAGTCGGTCCGGCAGGCGATCGGCCTGATGGTGGCGCTGCCCTTCGCCCTGGCCGGCGCGTTCTGGGCGCTGTGGCTGACCGGCACAGACTTCGACTCGCCGGCGGCCGTCGGGCTGCTGCTGCTGATCGGGGTGGTGGTCAACAACGGAATCGTGATGATCGAGCACATCAACCTGTATCGGCGCCGCGGAATGGATCGCACCGAGGCGATGCTGAAGGGGGGCAAGGAGCGCCTGCGGCCGATTCTGATGACCGCGATCACGACCCTGGTCGGCCTGGCGCCGATCGTCATCGAGCGCCCGGCGCTGGCGGGCGTCTACTACTACTCGATGGCGCTCGTGATCATGGGCGGGCTGGTGGTGTCGACTTTTCTGACCACCCTGCTGCTGCCCACCACCGCCTCGCTCGCCGAAGATTTCTTCGGGGCCGTCGGGCGGTGGTTCGCGCGCCTCTGGGGTCGGGTCCGTCCCCGGAGGCGGCGCCCCTCCGAGGCGTGAACTGATCGATGGCACACGTCTGGGCGGCTGAAGGTGTGGCTCTAATTGCGTGGGAAACAACGGCGCGCTCGGACTGTCATCTAGCGTCTCGTCATCCCGCGCTCGCGGGAGCCCGAGGAGGAATCGACGGCGCCGTCCAACCGCGTGGCTGTCGCCTGCCACACCGCGATCCGGGCAAAGCCGTCCGAGGTGTTGTAGCCAACAAACACGCGGGCTATGAAACGAAGGACGATTCACTCCGCCGAGGTGAATCGGCTACAATTCCCGCTCGCGGTGGCCGCCAGCAGCTGCGCTGCGGATCCGATGCGGTGACCTCGTAGGCAACTGCGTTCAGGAACGACCAAAACCGACCGCCATGGGAAGCCGACGAATGGCAATAGACGACACTGACATCAGCATCGTCATCGAGGAGCAGGGTCTGCGGGACGGCCTGCAGAGCGAGCCGAAGGTGGTGCCGACGGATCGCAAACTGGAGCTGATCGAAGCTCTGATCGGCGCCGGGATCTCCCGCATCCAGGTGTGCTCGTTCGTCCACCCGAAGCGCGTACCCCAGATGGCTGACGCCGAGGCCGTGTGCGCCGGTCTGAGTCGTCGACCGGGGGTCGTCTACAGCGCCCTGGTGCTGAACCTCAAGGGTGTCGAACGAGCGGTGGCGGCGGGTCTCGACCACGTCGCGGCGTCGATCTCGGCCAGCGACACCCACAGCCGCAAGAATGCCGGCATGTCGCTCGACGAGGCGCAGAGCCGGTACGCCGAAATGGTGCGCACCGCCAAGGCGGACGGTCTGACGGTACGGGGTGGACTGCAGTGCGCCTTTGGCTGTCGCTTCGAGGGCGCCGTCGATCCAGACCGCGTCATCGAGCTGGTCAAGAACCATCTCGAGCTGGACATCGACGAGCTGGCGCTGGCCGATTCGACCGGAATGGCCAACCCCCGCTCGATACAAGATCTGATGGGTCACGTCGTCGAGCTGGCGGGTGATCGGCCGGTGATCCTCCACCTGCACGACACGGAGGGCAAGGGACTGGCGAACGCCCTGGCGGCAATCCAGGTCGGAGTGCGGTACTTCGACACCGCCTTCGGTGGCATGGGAGGTTGCCCGTTCATCAAGGGTGCGACCGGCAACATTGCCACCGAGGATCTCGCCGCCATGTCGCACCAGATGGGCATCTCGACCGGCGTCGACGTGCGTGCCGTCGCCGGGATCTCTCGCTCGATGGAGACGTATTTCGGAATGCGGTTCCCGGGGAGCATGCACCGTGTCCTCGGAAACGAAGAACTGAAGGTGGTGCTGTGATGCCAGGTCAGACCGTTACGGAAAAAATCCTCTCCCGTCACGCGGGGCGATCGCTGACGGCGGGTGAGCTGACGGTGATCGACGTCGACGCCGTGATGATGACGGACACGACGGCTCCGCTCGCGATCAAGGCGTTCCGCGAGATGGGAGGTAAAGCCCCGTGGAAGACAGAGCGCACGTTTCTCGTCATCGACCATGCCTCGCCCGCGCCGAATGAACGTATCGCGCGGCTGCACGATCTGATGCGTGAGTTCGCGGGCGAGACGGGCGCCACGCTGTACGATGTTGGCGAAGGCATCTGCCATCAGTTGATGATCGAGAAAGACCATGTCCGGCCCGGCGAGGTCTTCTTCGGGGCCGATTCCCATACCTGCACGTATGGAGCGTTGGGAGCCTTTGCAACGGGCGTTGGATCGACCGATCTCGCCGCCATCATGCTGACCGGCAAGACCTGGGTCAAGGTCCCACCGACGATCAGCGTGGAGATCACCGGAAACCTGAACCCGGGAGTCGAGTCAAAGGACCTGACGCTCGCCATCGTGGGGACACTCGGTTTCGCCGGGGCCACCTACCAGGCGCTTGAAATCTCCGGGGAGGCCGTCCAGCCACTCACCCTCGACGAGCGGATGACGATCGCCAACATGGGCATCGAGATGGGAGCGAAGGTCGCGCTCGTGAACCCGGATGGCCTGGACCTGCCGCATCCGCACGACGCAAACGAAATCCGGCCGGATCCGGATGCCTCCTACGTTCGGAACGTGACCATCGACGGCTCCGCCCTGCGACCGCAGATCAGCCGTCCGCCGCGGCCCGATGCCACGGTGGATATCGACGAGCTGATCGGAACCGCCATCAATTACGCGTTCATCGGAACCTGCGTCAACGGCCGGTTGAGAGATCTGCACGCGGCCGCCCGGATCCTCGGAGGGCGTCAGGTCGCCCCTGGCGTCCGCCTGGTGATCGCGCCGGCGTCCAGACAGGTGTTGCTCGATGCGGCGCAGGACGGCACCCTGGCAACCCTGACCGCAGCGGGCGCGTCATTCCTTCCCAGCGGATGCGGCCCGTGCGTCGGGACCCACGCCGGCGTCCCCGGCGACGGCGAAGTGGTGCTCTCCACCGCCAACCGCAACTTCCGGGGACGTATGGGCAACCCGGAGGCCCAGGTCTACCTGGCGTCTCCAACGGTGGTCGCCGCGGCCGCCGTGGCCGGCGAGATCGTCGATCCCAAAGACATCGCGGAGGGATAGCACATGTCCAGAACTTTCAGCGGGCGCGCCCACGTCTACGGGGACGACATCGACACCGATCGCATCATCCCCGGAAAGTACACCAAGACGCTCGACCTGCAGAGCCTGGCCGACCACGTTCTCGAGGACCTCGACCCGGAGTTCCGGTCCAAGCTCGAACCGGGCGACGTGCTGGTCGCGGGCACCAACTTCGGCTGCGGATCCTCCCGCGAGCAGGCACCTCTCGCCCTCAAGGTGGCGGGGGTTTCCGCGGTGGTCGCCAAGTACTTCGCCAGGATCTTCTTCAGGAACGCCATCAATGTCGGGCTGCCGGTGTTGGAGGTCGGCGACCTCGACGCGAATCCCGGTGACGAGCTCGAGATCGACCTCAAGGAGGGCTCGGTGCGCAACCTGACAAAGGGTACGACTCACCATGCGGCCGCCATGCCCCAGGTGA
>JBFELO010000212.1:0-6559 GCA_041552055.1 Candidatus Sulfomarinibacteraceae bacterium
GGGCCGCCTCCTCGTGGCGGCGTCTGTACGCCGACCGCGAGGTCGCCGCCCACCTCACCGTCGGCGATCGCGTCATGATCTTCCCGAGTAACGATCCACAGGAGGTCACGGCGGCTATGACTGCTGGCCAGCCGAAGTGACGCCCGTGCGGTCGGCAGAAGAGGGTTGTGGGGATGACGAACAGCGCCCAGGCGCCTCCGTCATCCCTTCACCCCCTCACCCCCTCAATCCCTGGGTGGTCGGGCGGTCTTTCACTCCTCACCCATGAACGGGTACGCGAAGTGCTTCGGCGGTACGAAGTTCTCCTTGACGGTGCGCTGCGACGTCCAGCGGATCAGGTTGAGGTAGGAGCCGGCCTTGTCATTGGTGCCCGAGGCTCGCGAACCGCCGAACGGCTGCTGGCCGACCACCGCCCCGGTCGGCTTGTCGTTGATGTAGAAGTTGCCGGCGGCGTGGCGCAGCGCGGCCGCCATCTTCACGGCCGCTGCCCGGTCCTGGGAGAAGATCGCCCCGGTGAGCGCGTAGGGACTGGTGGTGTCGCACAGCTCGAGCGTGTCGTCGAGTGCGGCGTCGTCGTAGACGTACACCGTGAGCACGGGCCCGAAGATCTCCTCCTCCATCAGCTTGAACCGTGGGTTGGAGGTCTGGACCACGGTCGGCTCGATGTAGTAGCCGGTCGAGTCGTCCCACTCGCCGCCGCACAGAATCTCGGCATCGGACGAGGCCTCGGCGTGCTGGATATAGCCGGTGATGTCGGCGAACGCGCCGCCGTCGATGACGGCGTTGAAGAAGTTCCGGAAGTCGGTGGGGGGCCCCATCTTGATCTCCGCGATCTGACCGAGCAGGACATCCTTGAGCTCCGGCCAGATCGACTTCGGGATGTAGGCCCGCGACGCGGCCGAGCACTTCTGACCCTGGTACTCGAACGCACCGCGCACGAGAGCGGTGGCCAGCGCATCGATGTCGGCCGAGGGATGGGCGAAGACGAAGTCCTTGCCGCCGGTCTCGCCGACGATCCGCGGGTAGGTCTTGTACGACGCGATGTTGTCACCCACGGTTCGCCACATGCCCTGGAAGACCGGCGTCGAGCCGGTGAAATGGACGCCGGCAAGGTGTGGGCTGGCCATGACGGGGTTGCCGACCTGACCCCCGGATCCTGGGATCAAATTGACCACGCCGGGTGGGAAGCCAGCCTCCTCGAACAGCTTCATCAGCCAGTGGGCGGTGAAGACCGCGGAAGACGCGGGCTTCCACAGCACCGTGTTGCCCATCAGCGCGGGTGATGTCGGCAGGTTGCCGGCGATCGAGGCGAAGTTGAACGGCGTCACCGCGAAGATGAATCCCTCGAGCGCGCGGTACTCCACGTAGTCCCAGTGCCCGAGATCACCCCCCGGCTGTTGCTCGTAGATGAACCGCATGTAGTGCGGGTTGAAGCGCCAGAAGTCGATCAGTTCGCACGCGGAGTCGATCTCGGCCTGGAACACCGTCTTCGACTGGTTGAGCATGCAGGCCGCGTTGAGGGTGTCACGCCACGGACCGGCGAGCAGCTCGGCCGCCTTGAGCATGACCGCCGCGCGGTGCTCCCACGGCATCTCGGACCACTCCCGCCACGCGGCCTGTGACGCCTCGATCGCCCGTGCGACCTCGGCCTCGCCGGCCTTGTGGTAGACGCCGAGGACGTGACCGTGGTCGTGGGGACACACGGCCTTGGCCGTGTTGCCGGTGCGGACCTCCTCGCCGCCGATGATCAAGGGGATTTCGATCTCCTCGGACAGCATCCGTTCGAGCCTCGCCTTGAGCGACGCCTTTTCGGGCGAGCCCGGCGCGTACGCCTTGATGGGCTCGTTGACGGGGGTTGGGACCGGGACGATTCCGTTGGGCATGGGTTACCTCCGATGGCTGTGTGCGTCGGGCCGCGCGGTGCCGTGACCGCGCGCCGCATGGTAACGGGACGCGGCCGGCGGTGCAACGTTGGGTTCGGCAGCCGGGACGATCCCAGATTGACCCAGGCAGGCCGGGCGCGGTGTCGTTCCCGTTCCCGTTTCCGGCAAGCCGGGGCTCCCATGACGCGGTGGCACCTGGAGGTTTTTTTGGGGTTTTGGAGCGAGCAGTACGGACACGGAGACGGGCACGGAGACTGAGACGGGGGATGTGGCGAGTTGGCACGGACGTGCGCCGCGGTAGACTGCCACTGGAGATCCATGACGGACGATTTCATCTACCTCGACTACAACGCCACTACTCCCACTGATCCGCGGGTGGCGGAGGCGATGCGGCCCTACCTGACGGGGTTCTACGGCAACCCCTCGTCGTCACACCGGGCCGGGCGCGAGGCCAGGGCCGCGGTCGACCGGGCGCGAGGCCAGGTGGCTTCGTGTCTCGGGTGTGAGCCGGAAGAGATCGTGTTCACCTCCGGCGGGTCCGAGTCGAACAACATGGCGATCCGGGGCGTGGTGACCGCCCGAGGCGGCGGGCACGTGATGACCTCCGCCGTGGAGCATCCGGCGGTGCTCGAGGTGGCGCTGGCGCTGGAGATGGAGGGCCGCATCTCCCTCACCGTGGTGGGCGTCGATCGTCGGGGGAGGGTCGACCCGGCCGAGGTCGCCGCCGCGATCCGCCCGGACACGGTCCTCGTCACCCTGATGTTGGCCAACAACGAGGTCGGAACTCTGCAGCCGGTGCACGAGGTGGCGGCCGTCTGCCGCGAGCGTGGCGTGTTGTGCCACACCGATGCAGCCCAGGCCGTGGGCAAGGTCCCCGTGGACGTCGCGGGGCTCGGCATCGACCTGCTCACGGTTGCCGGTCACAAGCTGTACGCACCCAAGGGGATCGGTGCCCTTTTCCTGCGTCGTGGGACCGAGGTCGAGCCGCTGATCCGGGGTGCCGGCCACGAAATGGGGCTGCGGGCAGGCACCGAGAACATCCTGGAAGAGGTTGGTCTGGGCGCAGCGTGCGAGCTCGTCCACGAAGAGCTCGCCGACGAGCTCCCACGGTTGCAGGCCTTGCGGGAGCGGCTCGAGCGGCGATTGCGCGACGGTTGCCCCGGAATCGTGGTTCACGGTGACCCGCAGCACCGGCTGCCCAACACCCTGAGCGTCGCACTGCCTGGGGTCGATGCCAGCGGGCTGCTGGCCGATCTCGGTGACGAGGTGGCGGCGTCGTTGGGCGCGGCGTGCCACGCGGACCTGGTCAAGGTGTCGCACGTGCTGCACGCGATGGGGGTCGACACCTCCACCGCCAGATCGACGCTCCGCCTGTCGGTGGGCAGGTTTACCACCGAGGACGAGATCGACGAGGCAGCAACGCGCATCCTGAGTGCGGCGTCCTTGTTGTAGGCGCGAAGCCCCTGGGAGCAAACGCAGCCTCTCGTTGGGCGAGACCCGCGGAGCTTCGATGCGCCCTCTCCCTAACGCGCTCTCCGAGGGAGCCCGGCATGACGTTTCGAGGCCTCTGGGTCGCGCGACATTTGCGGCGGTGGAGGACCTCGAAACATCATGCCCGGCACGCCCGCAGGAGGCGCTGTCGTCGGCCTGCAAATCGCATCCACCATCTGACCCCAGAGGCGCCCGCTCCCCGGCGCTCTCCTCGCGGGTGTCCCCTGAGACAATGTTGAGACCCAACAGACCGCCCCACCTCGGTGGAGGCGCTCCCAACATTGTCAAAGACGGCACCCCGCACAGGGGTCAAAGATGGCACGCCCGCACGAGGCGCCGTGGCGCGCCGCGCCCTCGGCCGCCGATGTCGTCCGCATGGATATACTCTGACCGTGGCGAGATCCTGCCCCTGGTGCTGCGAGCCGCTCGGTCGGGCACGCCAGAACGAGTGCCCCCACTGCGGCCGCGTCCTGGTAGACGATACCGGCCGTGAACTCAGAGACATCGACGTTCGTTATACAAACACTGAGGAGGCTCAGTGCGAACGGTATCGGCAGTTCATCCTGATCGGTGTGCCCGTGGTGGCGGTGGCCGCCCTCGCCATGCCGTTCCTCCACTTCGGCGCGATCGCGGCGGCACCGCTGCTGGCGGTCATCCACCTCGTTGCCGCCAGGTGGTACCTGGTCGGCGACAGCTTCCGCCTGTTGGGGAGGACTCGGCGACAGTTCAACCGCTGGCTGGCGCGATTCTCGTTCCTGTGGCTCGGCGTCCCGGGGTACGCCGCCATGGTGACGCCGATCCTCGGGATCCTGGTGGGAGTGGCGACCTTTGCGGGCTTGTCGTCGGTCGTCCACCTCTACGCACGCTGGAGCCTCGAACAGGAGTACCGGCGATTGCCGCTGCTGACGTGGGAGAAGACTCTGATCACGGTGCTCGCCGTCGCCACGCTGCTCGTACTCGCGGCCCTGCTCGCCCTGGCCGGCGTGATGGGCTGGTCGGTGGCCGCGCTGAGCGAGTGGATTTCCTCCGACCCTGGATGATGGGAGAGAATTCATGACACCGCTGATGACCTATCTCGCCGGCTTCGGGCTCGCATCGGCCGCCGGCGCCAAGGCGTTCATCCCCGTGCTGCTGCTCGGCGGATTGCACTACACGAAGTACGTCGAGCTGTCGGAGAGCTTCCGCTGGATCGCCGATCCGGCGGTGATGGTGGTGCTGGGAATCCTGGTGATCCTCGAGATCGTGGTCGATGCCCACCCGGACCTCGGCCACTACGCCGACACCGTGGCCTACCTGCCCAAGTTCGCCGCCGGCTTCATCGGTTTTGCCGCCGCGGTAGGCACCGTGGACGAGAACCTGATGGCGCTCGGCGGCTCTGGGCTGCTGGGAGGCGGCACCGCCGCTGGCGTTCATTGGATCCGAAACATGCTCCGGCGGCCGTTTCGCGATGCCGCCGAGCACCTGCACGAGGGGGTCGGCAAGGCCGCGTCCCTGTCCGAGGCCGGTGCCTCGGCCACTCTCGCCGGCACCGCGGTGGTCGCGCCGCCGCTGTCGCTGCTGCTCGTCGGCGTCTTTACCCTCGGTGCCCTCGCCGTCGCCCGGTCCATCGACGGCCGACGCAAGAACTGCGTCCACTGCGGCGAGCCGATCCGCCCCGCGGCGGTGGTGTGCCCGCACTGCGGCCGCGATCAGGTGGAGGCCGAGACTCGGTCCGCGCCGGCCGGCTGACCGCTTGCCCCTCCCCGCTACCGGTACCGCACGTGCGGGATGCAAAAGTGGTTCGAGCAGTGCACCACCTTCAGGTCGCTGCTGGCGGCGTCTTCGTAGCTGACAAGGGGCATGCCGTCAGGGCCGATCGTTATGGACGAGTGCATGCCCACGTCGCCGGCGCTGTCGACGCCGGCGCTGGATGCCTGGCTGCAGGTCACGTTTCTGCACCGTGCGATCTTGAGGTTGCCGGTATCGAATCTGTAGTAGCTTATGACTCCGAGCCCGTCAGAAGCGACGGTGATCGAAGTGTGCCATCCCACGCTCCCAGCAGTGTCGATGGCGGAAGCGGTCGCGCTCGAACACGCGACGTCGTCGCAGTGCGCCGCCTTGAGGTCGGCGTTCGTCGAGTCGTAGTAGCTGATCAGGCCCAGGCCGTCGGATCCGATGGTGATCGAGGTGAACCAGCCAACGCCAGCGGCGTTGTCGACGGTGGTGGTGGTGGCACTTGTGCACGCGACATCGTTGCAGTGCGCCACCTTGAGGCTGGTGTTGGACACGTCGTTGTAGCTGACCAGGGCGAGGCCGTCGGATCCGATGGTGATAGAGGTGTACCAGCCTACGTTTCCGGTGGTGTCGATCGTGGAAGTCGTTGCGGTCGAACACAGAACGTCATTGCAGTGAGCCACCTTCAGGGCGGTGTTGGCAAAGTCGTGATAACTGATGATCCCGAGTCCGTCACGGCCGATAGTGACGGAGGTGTCCGTGCCGACAGATGTACCGCTATCGATGGTCGTTGTGGTTGCAGTCGAGCAGAGAAGGTCGTTGCAGTGGGCAACCTTGAGGTCGGCGTTGATTGCATCGTAGTAGCTGATGAGGCCCAGTCCGTCAGCCCCGATGGTGATTGATGTGTGGTCGCCGACGCTGACACCGCTGTCGATGGTCCAGGTGGTTGCGCTCGAACACACGATGTCGTCGCAGTGAGCTACCTTGAGATCTCCGTTCGAGTCATCCGCATAGGAGATGAGTCCGAGGCCGTCGTTGCCGATGGCTATCGATGTGTAAGTGCCCACGAATCCGTCGCTGTCGAGGGTGGTGGAGACGTGCCGCCCCCAGCTCGTCCCTGGCCACACGGCGCTGAGCTCGGAGCCGTCGAGGACCAGTCCGGGCCCGGCGGTGTAGGTGGTGTCCTGGTCGCCGTCGGCCAGGTCGGGGGGGACGTTCGACAGGTTGTACCAGTGCACGGCGGGACCGCCCGAGGCGGCCAGTTCGCCGTCAGTGGCGTACTCGTCCGCGATGAGGCCGCCGAGCGCCAAGGCGTCGACGTCGGAGAGCCCGGAGCCATTGCCGAAGATCACACCATCGACCTCGAGATTCAGTGTTCCGCCCCCTGAGTTGTGAATGGTGAAGAACTGATCCACCGCGGACGGCCGGTCGAGGCCGTCATGGCTCAGCAGCAGGTCCGGCTGGGCGCTGGA
>JBFELO010000213.1:0-6453 GCA_041552055.1 Candidatus Sulfomarinibacteraceae bacterium
CGATGAGCGGCGCCCCCGAGAAATCCAGATGGGATTCCGCGTGGGGCGGAATCTCTTGGTCACCGTCGCTCAGAAGCGGCGGATCACTGCCAGGCCGAGGCTGACCACCACCAGGCAGAGCCCGGCGAGCCCTATCAGCGGCAGGTGGCTGCCGGTGGAGGGCAGGGTCGATGTGTAGGCCGGTGCCGCAGCGGGTTTCGGAGCCGGCTTCGGGGCGGGCTTCGGCGATGTGTCCGTTGCCCTCACGATCGAGGCCAGCTCGGTCTCGGTCACAGTACCTGCCGGCTCGGTGTGGATGATCGTCGCCGACAGCTGGTCGCCCTTCCTGAGGTCGAACACGGTCTTCTCGCTGCCGTCGACGTTGAAGACGAAGTCGGCCGGGACGGTGTACTTCTTGACGCCCTGGTCTTCGGTGCGCACGATGAGCTGCCGACCCGACACGTGCAGGACGGTGCCGCGCCGAACCTCGGTCCGCTCGACGAACTCGGGGGTGGTCGTGGTCTTGACGTCTGCAGACAGCTTCATGCCTGGCTTGATCGAGCTGACGGGCACCTTCTTGCCATCAATGTCGAACATGAAACCTTCGGGAAGGTCGAACTCCCTGATCTCTCCCTGCTGGTTTTCGATCACGATATGGTTACCGTACACGGCGACCACCGTGGCTTCGCGAACTTCGTGGACGGTCACCTGAGCCACCGCGACGGTGGCACCCAGCATCAGGATGGTAACTCCCAACACACTGACAAACTTACGAGACATGCTCACTCCTTTCAAATAGTCTTGCCTGTTCTCCGTTATCAAATCTCTTGCGGGGATTATTCCCCGCGGCTGCTACTCCACAAGCCAGTACCAGCGATCTCTCTTCCGCTGTCTGGGAAAGCGCAGGGATCTTCGCAAGAACGCCGCCTGCGTTGTCAACGCACCCCCGGACTGCACGTTCAAATGGTGATCCCCGCTATTCGGACAGACCGCTTCACGGCGTGATTCTCAGGGCGATCGGTTCGGTGAGTTCGAGATTGGTGACTGTTCCCGCTGCGATTTCGACCGGTTTGGCCCTGGTCTGGCTGGCGGCGATCGCGCCCGCCGCGGCACCGATCAACGCGCCCTTGGTTCCGCCGTCGTCATCGATTACCTGATTGCCGAGGATGGCACCGCCGGCCGCGGCACCGGCGATGATCCCGACGTCGCGCCCGGTGGCGCTCTTGCCCTTGGTCGAGAAGGCGGCTTGGAACGGGGCGGTGTCACCTGCCGGCAGCCGGATTGTCGTGAACTCCACGTTGAGCCGGGAACTGCCGCCGACCTTCTTGGCGGGCTTTGCCTCGGTGACCTCCCCGGTGACCACCGATCCGGCCGGGATCGCGATCCCCTGCGGCACACTTACCGGCTCGACAACCCGAACCGTGAACTTCTGTCCCTCTGTGCTCTCGTGGCTCGACAGTTTGTCGATGAACTCGACGGTGACAAGGGTCCCGGACGGCACCGTCACTTGGATCGGCGCCGGCGTTGGAGTGGGCAGTGGCGTTGCCGTCGCGGTAGGCGCAACCGCCACCGGTGTGGGCGGCTGCTGAACCGGAATAGGCGGCTTCGCGGCCTGCTGCTCCCGTTGCTCGATCTGGGCCTCGCGCGCCGCCAGTTCGGCCTCGCGCTCGGCAAACTCGCGCTCACGCTCCGTGAGGTGGGTCTGGGCTTCCGTCGGGGCTGGGACCGCCTCGTCGGCGGCCGACTCGGGCTGGACGTAGACCACCTCGTCGCCTCCCCCGCAGCCGACCGCAAGAGCGATGCTCAAGGTACAGACAGCCAACGCCCCGACCTCTGCCACGCCACGTCTCATCACGACCTCCCAATCACGGCCCCGGCGACGGGGACGTCGATTCAGCCCCGGTTACCACGCCATGCCATCTGGAACATTGCTCGCTCGAGCCGCATTCCAACTCGAGGGCCGTGATGCAGCCTCAGAGTACTCCGCGTCCAGGGAGGCGGGAATCTCCGTTCTCGACCGGGCACGGACGCGGACTCGGACGCGGGCGCGGGATCTCGCGTCTCGCATCCGGGCGGTCGGGCGGTGCTCCCTGCTCCCTGTTCCTTGCTCCGGGCGGGTGGCGGATCTCGCGTCTCGAATCATGCTTCCGGGTGGGTGGGGGTAGAAAAAGGGCCCGGCGTCGCCGCCGGGCCCTTGGTTGCTCGATGTGTCCCGTGGCGGACTACTTCTCTGTCGGCTTGAAGTCCACCCGCCGGTTCTGTGCCCGGCCCTCGCGGGTCGAGTTGGACGCGACGGGGTCGCTCGACCCGGCCCCTACGGCCGTCAGCCTCGCCACCGGAACGCCCTTGCTGATGAGGTACTTCATCGCCGACTCGGCTCGGCGCCGAGACAACGTGTCGTTCCACTCCGCTGCGCCGGTACTGTCGGTGTGGCCCTGGATCTCCACGTGCCACCGAGTGTTCTTGACCAGGAACTCGGCCGCCCGATCGAGGATCGCCATGCCCTCGGGCTTGAGGTCCCACTTGTTGACATCGAACAGCACGTTTCCGCGGATGACCCACTCGTCACCGACGGCCATGATGCCGGCGGGCGGGCAGCCGTTCGCGTCGACCGGCACGCCCCTCGGGGTGCCCGGGCACTTGTCGAGGTTGTCGGGCACTCCGTCGCCGTCCGTGTCCGGGCAACCGTGCTCATTCACGGCCATTCCGGCCGGGGTGTTGGGACACTTGTCATGCGTGTCCGGAACGCCGTCTCCGTCGGAGTCGATCGGACAGCCCTCGGCGTTGACGGCCACGCCCGGAGGCGTGCCCGGACACTTGTCGAGGTAGTCCGGCACCCCGTCACCGTCCGAGTCGATCGGACAGCCAACCGCGTCGACCTCGACGCCGAGCGGCGTGTCGGGGCACTCGTCGAGATGGTCGGGCACCCCGTCTCCGTCGCTGTCGGGGTACAGCAGCGCCTCCGCGACGAACGCGGACATCGCGGCCCTCGAGGTGAGGTCTTCCGCGAGCACCATCGAGCCACAGCCGGTCGCGCCCGCGATCTTCTCCATCTTCTTGCGGCCACGATTGTCGTCGCCGAGAAGCACCGTGTAGATGCAGAGCTGGTCGCCGTACTGGTTGGCGAGGGCCTCGGCCGCCTTCACGGTCTTGGAGCCCATGTGACGTCCGTCGCTGATCACGATCGCCGCCAGCTTGCCGGACTCGCCGGCGAAATCACCGCCGGCCGCGTCCAGCGCCGCGTAGAGCGGGCTCCTGCCGTTGGCGCAACCGAGCTGGTCGGCGCCGGCGCCGAAGTCGCCCGTCGAGTAGGTCTCGATGTCGCTCAGCAGGGCGGTCTTGCCCTTCGGCAGGCACTTGCCTCCACCGAACGCCCGCAGGCCGGCCTCGTAGTCGAGATCGGGGACCGTCTGAGCCATGCTGTACAGCATGTCGCGTTCGATCTGGAGCTTCTGCTCCTTTTGGTAGCGGTCGTCCATGGTGAGTGAGCTGTCGGCAATCACCACGAAACGATCGACCTTCGACACCCAGTAGGCAGGATCGAGGTCGT
This sequence comes from Candidatus Sulfomarinibacteraceae bacterium, assembly GCA_041552055.1. Classification (GTDB taxonomy): domain Bacteria; phylum Acidobacteriota; class Thermoanaerobaculia; order Thermoanaerobaculales; family Sulfomarinibacteraceae; genus JBFELO01. Next base: position 3,530 of record JBFELO010000213.1, read on the forward strand.
CCGGCTCGAACACGAACGTCTTCTGCGAGCTCGCGCACCCGATCAGGGCTGCGGCGACAACGATGACCATCGCTCCACGCATCATTCTCGATCTCATCTCGATCTCCTCTCTTTTCCCTTGTGTGACGCAACACCGGTCGTGTCGCCGACCTGCGTCTTCCCTTAACTTACGTTTCGTTCTTGGCGTTTGAGACTATCACTTCTCTCGGAAACGCGGTAGGGGAGGGCGTCAATTCCCGCCCGGCGACGCCAGCGACCTCTCGACCATGATCTTGAGATCGCGGCCAATTTGTCGATCGGGATGGGTTGTGATCATGCGGTCGGCGATCTCCGCGGCGTCGTCGAGCCGCCCGCGCTTGAGGTAGTGGTCGGCCAGGGCGTACAGGACGTCGAGATTGGACGGCTGGAGCTCGGTCGCTCGGAGCAGCTCCTGCTCGGCCTCCTCGGGCCGGCCGAGCTGCTGCAGCAGCAGACCCAGGTTGTAGTGGCCCCTGGCGTTGCGCGACTCGAGGGTCACGGCCCGCCGGAGCTGGTCGACGGCATCGTCCGGTCTGCCCATCTCCACCAGCAGCAGCCCCAGGGAGTAGGGAGCGTCCGGGTTGTCCGGGTAGTCTCGCACCACCTCCCGGAGCAGCGTCTCCGCCTCGGGGTTGCGTCCCTGACCGCTCAGCAACACCGCCAGGTTCATCTTGGCCGTAAAGAATAGGTCGTCGATCTGCAGCGCGAGCCGGTAATACCGCTCGGCGTCGTTCGGCTGCCCGAGGTTCGCGTACAGGTTGCCCAGGTTCATGCCCGAGTTTGCGAAGTCGAGCGAGTAGGCCATCGTTTGACGGTACTCCTGGAGCGCCTGGTCGAACGCCTCCTGCTGGTAGCTCTTGAGCTTCTCGCGTGGGACGCCGGCGAGCTGGGACAGGCTGGCGAGCCGGACGGCCCGGATCGGATCGGACAGCAGCGGCGCAAGCAGCGACGCGCGTTCGGCGGGATCCGGAATCGCGAGGCTCTGGATCGCCGTGTGGCGCAGCAGCGGATCGCCGGCGAACAGGGCCGAGCGCAGGGAACTTGCCGCGGCCTCGCCGGGGTATCGTTCGAGCAGCCCAAGGGCTGTGGCACGCACCAGGGCAGGCTGCAGACCGTTGTCGGCGAGGCGCACCAGTTCGCCCTGGACCGTGGGGTCGGCAGCGCGCGCTGCGGCAAAGGTGGTGCCGTAGTGAGGCCGGCGCGCCAGGCCGTACCACTTCCGGTGGGCCTCGACCGACCACTGGAGCGGCTTGTCGTCGTGACAGCCGGCCTGGCTGCAGGCGTTTGGCGTCCCGATCTCGACGCTGAGGTCGGGCCGCGGCACGCGGAAGCTGTGATCGGCCCGCCAGTCGATCACCATGTACGGCTGCTCCACCATGTGACACTTGACGCACAGTGCCCCGTCGGACGGCGCACCCTCGTGGACCTTCTTGTGAAAGTGGTGGTCCGACGTGTCGTACACCTCGCGCTGGTGGCACTGCAGGCAGAGCTCGTTGCCCTCCTTTTTGAGCGCGAGGCTGTGGCTGTCGTGGCAATCGGAGCAGGTCACCTCGCGGGTGTACATCTTGCTCTGCAGAAACGAGCCGTAGACGTACACCTCGTCGAGGATCTGTCCATCTGCGTGGTACAGGCCCTCCACCAGCAACGACGGCACCATGTGGTCGAGCAGGGTGAGGCCGGTGTGGTCGTAGTCGCCGAGCTCTGCCCGGCGCGAGTGGCAGGGCGCGCACAGCTCCACCAGGGCCGCGGGTTCGATGTCGCGGGTCGGAACCACGAGGCCCGTGTCGGAGGAGTCGGGGCGGGCCATCGGTGGGATGCTGGCCCACGCCACGTGGCGCGAACCCGGTCCGTGGCAGGCCTCGCACCCGACGTCGATATCGGACCAGGTCGTGCGGTACGAGTCTGTCTGCGGGTCATAACCCTTGATCAGGTTGGTGGAGTGGCACTCGGCACACATGCCGTTCCAGTTCTGCGCGTTGCGCGTCCAGTGCAGCCAGTCATCCGGCGGGATCTCCTGGTCGGGGTAGAGGTGGAACCAGCGCTGGCGTGGGACATCCCAGGCGAGATGCGAGGCCTGCAGGCGGCCGCCGGGGACCGGGATCAGGTACTGCTGGAGCGGGTCGTGACCAAATGTGTAGGCGACCTCGAACTCGGCCATCTCGCCGCCCGGTCCGTCCGTCCAGATGAAGAACTTTCCGTCCCTATGCGAGAATCGCGACGTGACTCCAAAGTGCTCGAACTCGGCATCGTCGAAGTCGCCGAGCACGGTCTCATCCATGGCCTCGGCCATGGCGAGGTCGTGATCCGATCCGAGCCAGCCGTCGTAGGCGGTCTGGTGACAATCCCTGCAGGCTGCCGTCCCGACGAATGTCGGCCGGTTGTCGGCCTCCACGGCGTGGGCGGCCGGCCGGCGGAGCAGCGACAGCGGGATCGCGAGCACGATCATCGCCAGGGCGACCAGGCCCGTGATCTCCCACCGGCGCAGCACCGTATCCACGACCTATGTCTCCCTCATCGGTGAGAAAACCTCGAAGACGCGAAGAACGCGAAGGAAGAATTGAATTCTCATAGGTTGTTCACGAGTCGTTTGATGCCCTGCTTGATGAGCTTCACGTGCCAATTCAAAAGAAACCCGAGGCGGCGATCGCTCAACTTGAGATAGGTGATGAGTTGAGCCGTATGGATGGGCAGAAGTCTGTCGACTGCCTTGTTCTCCATCACAAAGCAATCGTCAACAAGCATGTCGATGCGGTAGCCGCCGTCAACTTGAACGCCCTTGTATTTGATGGGCAGCGGAATTTCGCACACGACGTTGTGGCCTCGGGATCGCAGTTCATAGGTCAGGCAGGGCTGGTGCGCAGATTCCAGAAGGCCCGGCCCAAGTGCTCGATGAACACCAACCACCG